>NZ_WTPX01000077.1 GCF_013036045.1 Alienimonas chondri | reverse complement strand
GCGTCGTCCGACACGCCGCGCAAGAACGCCGCGAGCGTCGCGGCCGCCGCGACCGACAGGCCCGGCGGACCCGCCGTCGCCGCGGCGTGCAATAGGCCGGCCCAGACGGCGAGCGCCGCCCCGCCGATCGGGGCGAGGCTCGCCGACAGGGCAAGGCCGATGACGAGCGTCGCCGGCGGGGCCCAGGCGCCCGCCGTGCCGCTCCACCGCAGTTCGCCGCAATAGAGCAGGAACAGAGCGAACGCCGCCGCGACCGTCGCCGCGGCGCCTCGCATCGGGGGCAGGGGGGAATCGTTCATTCGGCGTGCTCCTCGATGCCGATTCGCCGACGGTTCAGACCGGCCCGAACCACCTGCACCGTTTCGCCCACGGTCGCGTCGAGCGACGCCAGCGGCCGCACTCGGATCGTCCGCCGTCCGTCCGCCTCCGCCGATTCGACCGCCGAGACCACGCCGACCGGGAGAGCGACGCCGCCGGTCTCCACCGCCTCGCAGGAGACGACGGCGCCGACGGCCAACGTCAGTGACGTGGGAACGTGCAGCAGGACCGGTTCGTCCCCGCCCACCCCCGCCAGCACGCCGGTCGCGACGCCGGCGGAGCCGGGAACCGTGACGGCGAGGCGGAAGTCCGGGTCGGTCAGCGGGCGGACCGTCGCGGTCCAGCGACCGGCGGCGGCGATCCGGCCGACGACCGCATCCTCCCGCACGACCAGATCGCCTTCGTGAATCTGTCGATCGGCGCCGGCGTCGATCGCGGGGAGGTCGCCCGCCAACCCGGCCGCATCGTTCGCCGTGCGTTCGTTCCCGAATCGCGCGATCAGCAACTCCGCGACGGCGCCGCGACGGTCCGCCGTGCCGAGCGTCGCCGCGGTGAGCCAGATCGGCTGCACGAGCCGATCGTGGGGGGCGTTTGCGGACTGCGCAGCGAGTTCGGTCCGCACCCGGGCCAATTCCCGCGCGAGTTCGGCGACCGGCGATTCAGGCGCCGCCGCCAGCGGCGTCGGTGCCGGAAACCGGGCGAGCGCCGGGCCAGCGAAGTTGTGCAGTGCCGTGCGAACGGCGATCTCCACGCTCGGCGGAGCGGCGGCCAGCAGGGCGCCGAAGGCGATCGCAGCGGCGGTCGGCCACCAACCTCGGCGACGGGGGGCGTTCTCCCGGAACTCGTTCACGCGGCCCTCGCGGCCGGGGCGAGCCAATGACGCCAGACGTCGCGGTTCTCCAGCACGGTCACGGCGCCGCGCACCGCGGCGGCGCCGGGGTTCGACGCGACGCGAACCGGGAGGTTCAGCCGTTCCGAGAGACATCGATCCAGCCCCCGCAGATTCGCCCCGCCTCCGCACAGCGTCAGCCCGCCGCGGGCGAGATCGGCCACCAACTCCGTGCCGCAATCTTCGACCGCTTCAGCGATTGCGGTGACGATCTTCTCCAGCGGATCAGCGAGCGCGTCGCGGATCTCCTCGCTGGTGACGGCGACGGTGCGGGGGACGCGGCCGGCGACGTCCAATCCGCTGACCTGAGTGGTTTCTTCATCGGCGACGCGGGCGGCGGAACCGACTTCGTGCACCACCCGGGCGGCCGTTTCATCGCCGATCTTCAACCCATGCACGGCCCGGAGGTGGTCGCGCACGGCGACGGCCCAGTCGTCCCCGCCGGTGCGGACGGAGCGACCGGCGATGCGATCGCCGAGGCTCAGCACCGCGACCTCGCAGGTCGCGGCGCCCACGGTGCAGATCAAGCTGGCGACCGGTTCGCTGACCGGCAATCCGGCGCCGAGCGCCGCGGCGCGTGCGGAGTCCAACAATCGAACCGAACCGGCGCCGGCTCGTTCCAACACGCCGACCGCCGCACGGCGTTCGACCGGCGTGAGGCCGTCGGCGACCGTCAGCAGGACGCGGCTCCGCGGACCGCGGCGACCGCGGCGGGCCTTGTCGATCAGCACGGCCATCAGCGCTTCGGCGAGGTCGAAGTCCGCCACGACCCCGCCCACGATCGGCCGCACGGCGTCGACCCCGGCGGGGGTGCGGCCCAACATCTGATGGGCCAGTCGTCCCACCGCGGCGCCTCGTCCCAACACGCGGCGACCGCCGCGGGCGACGGCGACCACCGTCGGTTCATCGATCAGCCGCGGGACCGGAGACCGATCGCCCGCAACCGCGACCCGGCAGCGGGCGCTGCCGAGATCGACGGCCAGATCCGGCCGGACGCTGCGGGTCAGCCGCCGCCACATCGGAGGGAAAGGGGTTCGGGTCGACCGGTGACGGGGAGACTACTTCGGGTGCGAACCGTGGGTTGTCGTTCCCGACGGGGGGCGGCGCGAAGGGCGGTTTCGCGGTCGATTCGACGCTCCCCCAACGAACTAAGCCGGACGCGAGACGTCCGGCTTAGAAGCGGCTTGGTCGTTCTCTCTGCGGCTACGGGGCGACTTGCCAGCCGTAGGAGCCGAGGTGCAGAACCAGAAAAATGATTCCGCAGGTCAGCGCGCCCACGGCACAGGCCAGGAGCACGTCGTAAACGCCCGGTTCGGGGCTAGAGTCGGGTCTTGACATCGTCGCCCTTCTTAATCGTGGCAGTGGGGGATTTCATGATGACGTTGCCGATGGCAAGGTCGTACTCGACTTCGGTCAGGCGGATCCGCCCGATGTACTTGCCTTCGCTGCCGGTGCGAATGACCTCCAACTCATCGCCGACCCGCAGGCCGTCGTCGCTGCCGAGGGAGATGGCGACCTTCGTGCCGGCGCTGTTGCGGTCCTCGACGGCCAGCACCTTGCCGTCGACGTCCGGCGCGGGTTCCGTCGTCGAGGGGTCGGTGCTCGGCTCGATGCCCAAGCTCCGCAACTGTTGCTTCAGGGCGCCGACCTGATCGAGCAGGCGGTTGTTCGTCTGGGCCATCTGCGTGTTCGCGACGGTCTTGCTGAACAACTCATCGACGAGGCCGGCGATCTCGCCTTCGGAGGCGACGAACTTCTCGGACAGATCCGCGGTCCGCTCACGACCGGCGAGCACCTCGGCGCGGCGATCATCGGAATCTTCCTGGGCGATTTTGACCAGGGCCGTCTGGGCGTCGAGGGCGGTGCGCGTGGAGGCGAGTTCCGCTTCCAGCAGGCGCTTCTGCTCCGCGAGGGTCGTCGCGGAGTTCGTCTGACGATCGCGCTCGTCAGTCGCGGTCGCCAGTTCGGCCTGCAGATCGCCGATCTCGGTCCGCAGTTGCTTCTCGAGGTCCTCGGCCTCGACGCGCTTCGCTTCCAGCTGGGTTTTCGCGTCTGCGAGCGCCTCGCGGTAGTTGAACTGCGCGGAGTACACCGCCGCCGACAACGAGGCGAACACCAGACTGAGGGCGAGAATCAGCCCGATCAGGATCTTGCCGAACAGGGTCATGGCGGGGCGCTGCGGCGTGGGGGACGGACAGGAAGGGACGGGGCGATGACGGGCGACGGGGCGGACGGACCGCAAGTGTCGCTGAATGCTGTGTGCGGACTACTGGAGACGCTCGGACAGTTGCTCGCGGCGACGTTCCGCACGGGCCAGGGCGCCCTCCAGCCGCACGAGGCGGTCTTTCAGGGCGGCGATCTGTTCGTTCGTGCGATAGAGGTCGGCGCGAATGGCGTCGAGTTCGGACAGGAGGCGCTGTGCGTCCTCCGCCCGGGTCGCGGCTTCGGCGCGAATCTGCTCCGCCTGACGAGCCAGTTCCTCGCCCTCGGCGGTGGCGGCGATCAGTTCGTTGGAGAGCCGTTCGTATTCGTTCTGCTGAAATTGCAGGCGGGCGTCCATCGCGGTGCGATCCGCCTTGTTCAACGTCGTGCGGACGGGAACCTGCGACCGCATCTGCTCGACGCGCTCCTCGATGGCCGTCCGCTCCGCCCGGGCGCGGTTGCCCCGTTCCTTGTAAGCCGCGACCACCGCGGCGGCGAGAGAATCCGCGGTGGTGATCGTCTCCGTGGTGATGCGGTCGGTGACCTGGTACCGAACCGGTTGATCGCCTCCGCCGACGGCGGAGATGGAGAATTCGTTCAGCTTCGCGGCGCGGGCGCCCCAGTTCTCTCCCCCGGCGCTGATGACCGCCGCGAAGCCGCAGAACAGCACGCTGAGCACGAACGCGGCGACCGCCAGCGGTTTGCCGAGTCGAGCCATGAGGGGATACGGTACGGGGCGCGGGGGAGATACGTCGGGAACCCGACGCAGTGAGCAACGTGTTCAGACCGACATCGTGGGGGGGGCTGACGGGCCTGTCAAATAGCGATCGGCTCTGCGGGGGCGGCCGGTGAACGTCATTCGTCATCGACCACAGGACCGCGCCAACCGCCCCGACGGGCCGTCCTTGCCGCCGGCCGCTTCACCCTGATCGCCCCCCGTCGCCGTCGAGGCGCGCCGAGCCCCGTCCGCCGGTTCGCCGGAGAACCCCTCCGTTCGTTTCGATCGGAGGTTCAACTCGGGCGGTCTCGCCGGTCTTGCGAGGCGGCGAATTGAAAATAACGGCTGGGCGTCGGGATGCGGTTCCGGGAACGCTGTCGTCTCCAGAGCGTTTCGGTAACCTCACGGTCCGTCCGTCGCGTCGATCCAATCCGTCGTCCAATTTATCCCCTCCGTGAGGACTCGCCCGTGTCCACCGAGCGCGCCTGCCGGTTCGAGCAGGACGGCAACCTGCTCATTATCACGTTGCTCCCGGAGCTGGCGGAAGTGCCTTGGGCGGATGTGGAAGAGATCGGATCCAGCCTCGAGGCCCGGGTGCTGGACCGCGATAAGCCGCAGGTGATCGTCGATCTGACCCCGTTGGCCCACATGGGCAGCGGCATGGTCGCGCTGGTGGTGCGACTGTGGAAAGCCGCCCAACAGCAGGGCGGAAAGTTCGCGGTCGTGAACAGTCACGAGTTGGTGGGCGAAGTGCTGACGCTGGCGGGGCTGTCCGACCGCTGGACGATCGTCTCCGATCGGGCCAAAGCCCGGAAGCACCTGGACGTCCGCGCCCAGGCGGTGCCCGCGCGGCCCGCCACCGTGGGGGGCGGACCGGTGGTCGCGGCTCCCTCCGGCGGCGGGTGGCTGGCGATCTGCGGGGTGCTCGCGGTGTTGCTGAGCGCCGCGGCGTTGATCCTGATGTTCCTGGACCCGGATCTGTTGCCCGCCGTCGCCCTGAAGGCGGCGCTGTTCTCCGGGGCGGTCGCGGGGATCGTGCTGGGAACGCTGTCGCTGGCCTGGTACCTCGGCGTCCCGCGATTCACCGGGGTCGGCGTGCTGCTGTGCAGCGTCGCCCTGCTGGTGGCGGGGCTCGTCCTGGAACCGAAGCCGGCTGACGCCGCGGTCGATCCGCAGAACGAAGCCGACGACCTCGATGCCGCGAACCTCAGCGACGAACTCCGGGGGACAAGTCTCAGCGACGATCTCGACGTCCGTCCGGCGCCGGCTCCGAAGCCCCCCCGAAACCCCGCCCCCGCGACGACTGCGGACGGCTTGGGTGCAGGCACGTCCGTCGAATCGACCGACCGAGACAACGGACTGATCGACAACGGACTGATCGACAACGGACTGATCGACAACGGACTGATCGACAACGGCCTCACCGACGACGGCCTCACCGACGACGGCCTCGCTGACGACGGTCTCGCCGACGACGGGTTCGCGGAGTGACCGTCGAACGGCCGACGGGTGATCGGCTAGGCTGGAGCGTCCGGGCGCTCGCATCGGTCGGTCGTCCTCCTCGCCCCTTTCGCTTCTCCGCCCCTTCGCTTCTTCGCCCTTCCGCCGGATCGAACTCGTGAGCACCGACGCCCCGTCCAACGAGACCCCGCAGCAGCCGGAGCCGGCACGCCCCCGCCGTAATCCGTCCGAACAGCGGGCCTTGCAGGCGGAGCTGCGGGAGTTGGCGGACGTCGTCGGTCCCGGTCCGTTGGTCGATCTGCTGCTGGAACGGGCGTTTCAGATGCAGGCGACCGATATTCACCTCGACCCCACCGGCAACGATCTGCGGGTCCGCGTGCGCGTCGACGGGCTGCTGCACGACATCCTCCGGCTGCCGTCGGACTCCCAAAGCCAGGTCATCAGCCGGGTGAAACTGCTGGGCGGGATGGACATTACGGAGCGTCGGCACGCTCAGGACGGCCATATCTCCAACAGCATCGGGGGGATCGAGCGGGACGTGCGGATCGGCAGCGGGCCGACGATCCACGGCGAACGCCTCGTGCTGCGGTTGATGCCCGAAAGCGGGAACTATTCCCGGCTGGAAGAATTGGGCATCCGCAAAGCGCAGCAGGATCTGCTCGAACGCCAACTGAATCGGCCGTACGGCATGATCCTCGCCGTCGGCCCGGTGGGCAGCGGCAAAACGACCACGATGTACGCCGGTCTGCACGGCTTGAATGAACCGCACCGCAGCCTCGTCACGATCGAAGACCCGGTCGAGCGCCGGATCGAAGGGGTGAACCAGATTCAGGTCGACAACCGCACCGACTTCGGGTTCGCCCAGGCGCTGCGGGCCTGTCTGCGGCAGGATCCGAATGTGATGATGGTCGGCGAAATCCGCGATGCGGAGACCGCGCATATCGCCGGACGGGCGGCCCTGACGGGCGTGTTGGTGCTCTCCACGATGCACGCCAACGACGCCGCCAGCGCGATCGACGTGTTGCGGGAGTTCGACGTGCCGGCGCCGGTGATCGCGGACTCCATCAACTGCATCGTCTCCCAGCGCCTGCTCCGCCGGGCCAGCGAGCGCAGCCGCGAGGAATACAGTCCCGACGACGCGACCGCGGAAATGCTCGGTCTAAGCATGGAGGAACGCGCGGAGGCCAAGTTAGTGCGGGGCATCCCCGCCGAAGAAAACTTCCAGACCGGCTACGTCGGCCGGACGGGCGTCTATGAGGTGATGCCGATCGACGGCGACGTCCGCAAAGCGATTCTCCGCGGCGCCCCGACGCGGGAGATCCGCGACATCGCTCGCTCGAACGGGATGAGCAGCCTCGAAGCCGAGGCCCGGGCGAAGGCGTTGGCCGGCGAGACGACCGTCGAAGAATTCGTCCGCTTGCAGGCCGGGCTGTCCGACGATCCGACCGGCAAACGAGATCGGCCGGCCGGCGGGTTCGGCGAGAACCCCGATCGTCCCGCGACCGGCGGCGACGGGCGGCCCAACACGCCGAAAGACTCGACCGTGCGGGTGGCCTGACGGCGCGGCTGCCCCTCGCCGATCGGCGAGGGGCAATCGAGGGACGAACCGCCGCGGGCGGCGTGAGGCTCAGTCCTCGGGCGCGTCCTTCACGCCGACCAGCTTCACCGTCATGCGACCCTCGTTGTCGCCGAGCTGGCCCCATTTGTCTTTCGCCCGCAGCACCAACTGGCCGGCGGACGGGGCGGTGAACTCGCCGCTGGCGCCGAGCTCGAATTCGTCGCTGAGGGTGTATTCGACCGGATCGAAGATCGCCCCGACCAGTTTGCCGCGGCCGTCCTCGCCGCCGTCGGCGGAGACCGGCGGGGGCGGTTCGGTGGCGGCGGTCTCGTCTTCGACGGGCGGTTCGTAGTCGTCATCCAGCACGGTGACATGCGTCGGGCGGGGCTTGTCCGGGCCGACGCTCCATTCGCCGTCGGCCTCGTAGCCGACGACCGTGCCTTCCTTCACCTCGATCGCCCCCGGCTGCCAGCCGGCGTCCGCCTGGAGGCGGGCGGTCGCCCGGCGTCCCTTGCGGATCGCGCGGTATCGCCCCTTCCAGTCCCAGGCGATCAGATCCGGCCGCACGCCCTGTTCGAGCACGTCGAGGAAGAAGTTGTATTCAAAGGTGATTTCGGGAGCCATCGAGCCGTAGACGGACTCGAACGTCAGCGGGCCGTCGTTCATCAGGCTCACGCCCAGCGGCCGGTAGCGATCCCGGTAGTTCGGGTTGTAGGCGAGCACGTGGGCCAACGCCCAGCGCCAGGCGTAGTTCTCCCAGCTGTCGCCGGTGATGGCGTTCGGGTCGAGGATCTCCCGGAGCGTTTGCCGCTCGGCCGTTTGCAGGTGCTGCATCACGCCGCGGGAGACCCGCACGCTCATGTCGCCTTTGCGGAAGTAGGAGCCGAGTTCCGCCAGCCCCTCGCCGAACCAGACGGGGCCGGTAGCGCCGAACGTCAGCATGCAGTAGGCGTGCACCGATTCGTGCAGAGGGGTGCCGCGCTTTGAGGAGGCGTATGCCGTCGCCATAGAGTCCGTCCGGCGGGTCTGACCCGTGTACACGTTCGTGAGTCCCATCGTCTGACCGAGCGTGATTCCGCCGCCCTCGCGCATCTTGGCCTGCGCTTCCGGCGGCAGCGGCACGCCCTGCCACTTCGCCGTGTCCTTCCAGACCAGCAGCGGGATCGGCTTGCGGAGGGGCGCCCCGAAGAACTTGCCGACGAGATCCAGCATCGTCTCCAACTCGATCAGCAGCGCCTCGGCTTTCTCTTCGTCGAGGTCGGTCGTGAGAATCACGCTGCGACTGCGGTACTGATTCAAATCTTTCCCCACGGCTCCCTCGGCCGCGGCGTTCCCGCCGTCGCCGGTGCGGGGCGTCTGAGCCGCGGCGGGCGTCGCGCCGATCGACAGGGCGAGCACCGCGGCCAGCAGGCCGGGAGCGGAGCGGGTGCAAGAGAGTCGGGCGAGCACGGCAGGTCCGGGAGCGAAGCGTGGCGGGGGGAGCAGGATACCGGCTCGACGGGCCCGCGTGCTCCCGTCAACCGCGGCGGCCGCGGATCGCGGCGCGGACGTCGGCAGCGGTGACGGTCGCGGCGGGCGTCGGGGGAGCCGCATCGACGGCGTCCTCGCTGGCGGGCATCACCTCGCAACCGGCCAGCGCCGCGGGCGTGAGGAACGGCGTCAGCTCCGCGAACCCGTATCCGTCCCGCAGGCCCCGCGGTTTGAGATGTCGGGTGAGCGGGTGACAGATCGTCAGGTGCGTCCTCGCCCTAGTGACGGCGACGTAGAACAGCCGACGCTCCTCCTCGATCGCGGCGTCGTCCTCCGCCTGATCGCTGGGGATCCCGCCCTGGCAGGCGTTCAGGACATACACCGCCTCGAACTCCAGCCCCTTCGCGGAGTGCATCGTGGAGAGCGTCAGCCGTTCCTCGTCTTCATGCGGCCCGGCGGTCGCCGCGGCGCTGCTGGGCGGGTCGAGGGTGAGATCGGCGAGGAACGACGCCCGGTCCCGGCCCCGGCCGGCGAGCAATTCAATCTGTTCGAGATCGCGGTTCCGCTCCGCGGCGTTGGCGTAGGTCGCCTCCATCAAGGGACGATACAGGTTGCGGATGCGTCGAATCTGTGAGGAGAGATCGTCGCGGTTCGCGGCGAGCGTCTGCATCAGCGACACGAACGCCGTCCACTCGCTCGCCCCGCCGGAGGGCGCCGGGGAGTCGGCCCATGTGGAGAACTCGCCGCCGGCCTCCCGCAGCGCCGCGACGGCCTTCGTCGCCCGACCGCGACCGATGCCGGGGAGCAGCAGCAGACAACGGAGTGCGCTGATCTCGTCGCGGGGGTTCTCCGCCAGCCGCAGGAACGCGAGCAGATCTTTGACGTGAGCCGTTTCGAGGAACCGCAGCCCGCCGAACTTCTTGAACGGCACGTCCCGCTTTTGCAGTTCCAACTCCAATGCGAGACTGTGATGAGAGGCGCGAAACAGCGCGGCCTGCTTGTCGAGTTCAAGACCGCTCTCCCGCAGTTCGAGCACCCGATCGGCGATGAACCGGGCCTGTTCCGCTTCGTCACGGCAGCGAACGACCAACGGTTTCGGGCCGATCTGGCGGGTCGCAGTGAGAGTCTTCTCGTGTCGCTCTGCGGCGGCGGCGATGACGGCGTTCGCCACTGTCAGCACTGCGGCGGTGCTGCGGTAGTTCGTTTCGAGGGGGAGGACGGTCGCTGCGGGATAGTGCTCGCCGAAGTCGAGGATGTTGCGGATCGTCGCGGCCCGAAAGCTGTAGATCGCCTGGGCATCGTCGCCGACCGCCGTCAGCCCGCGGCCGTCGGGGGCGAGGTTCTTGAGCAATCGAGCCTGCAAGACGTTCGTGTCCTGATACTCGTCCACCAACACCCGCGGGAACCGCGATCGCAGGGCGGGGCCGGCCTTCGGATCCGCGGCGAGAGCCTCCCAGAACAGCAACAGGTCGTCGAAGTCGAGTAGGTTTTGCTCGCCCTTCGCTTCGTCGTACAGGTCGAACAGCCGACGCAACGCCGCTTCGTGCTGCATCAGGTGCGGGTAGCGGGTTTCGAGCGTCTCCGCGACGGTCTCCCCGCTGTTCGCGGAGCGACTCAGTACCGCAGCACAGACGGCTTTCTTTGGGAACCGGGCGCCAGCCCCTTTGCCCGAAGCGGAGGGCAATTCGAGCCGGCCGCGGCAGAGGTCGAGCAGGTCTTCCGTATCGCCGCGATCGAGGATCGAGAAGTCCCGCGGCAGGCCGAGCGCCGCGTGATAGACCCGCAGCACGCGGGCGGCGACGCCGTGGAAGGTGCCGCCCCACACCTCCCGGGCGGCTCGCTCGCCGGCGTCGCCCATCGCGCCCCGCAAGCGGCGGGCGACGCGCTCCAGCATCTCGGTGGCCGCCCGTCGGGTGAACGTCAGCAGCAGGATGCCGGCCGGGTCGGCGTCTTCTTGAATCAGATGGGCGACGCGGGCGGCGAGGGTCGTCGTCTTCCCGGTCCCGGCGCCGGCGACGATCAGCAGCGGCCCGTCGCCGTGGCCCGCCGCCGTCCGCTGTTGAGCGTTGAGTCCGGCGAGGATCCCCTCGTCCGGGGAGGGCTGGTCCGACGGTTCAGACTCGGCTTCTTCGGGGCGCGACATGGGGAGAGTGTCGCGGGTCGGCCGGCGGCGGCCAACCGGGTAACCTGCCGCCCCCGATCCCACCTAGGCACGTCATGTCGCTCGGCTTTTCCGCCCTCCCGCCGATCAAACCGAATCGCACGATCCGCGGCGCCTCCGCGATCCTTCTGCCCTTTCTGTACGACGGGGAGATTGATTGGAAGTCGTTCGACGCCCACCTCGAACGCACCGCCGCGGCCGGTCTCACGCCCGCGGTGAATATGGACACCGGCTACGTGAATCTGCTCACGCCGGAGCAGCAGATCGACGTGCTCGATCGCACGGTCGGCGTGTTGGGCGGCGGGCCGTTCATCGCCGGAACGTTCGTCCCGGACGCGTCCGGCATGGCGTTCAACCTCGACGCCTACGCCGCTGCGGCGGAGCAAATCACCAGCCGCGGCGGGGAAACGATTCTGTTCCAGTCCTTCGGCCTGACGCACGGTGGCCCCGCGGAGATCGTTCCGCGGTACGAAGCGATCGGCGAGCGGATCGGCGATTTCCTCGCGTTCGAACTGACCTCCGACCTCGCCAAGTTCGGCAAGGTCTATTCGCTGGAGACCTTCAAGGGGCTGTTGGCCATCAAGGCTTGCGTCGGGGCGAAACACAGCAGCTTTCGCCGGGAGCCGGAGTGGGAACGACTCAAGCTGCGGGACGAACTGCGGCCGGACTTCCGCCTGATGACCGGCAACGACTTCGCGATCGACATGGTGATGTGGGGCAGCGATTACTTACTGGGCCTGAGCACGTTCGCCCCTGAGCTGTTCGCCCGCCGCGACCGCAAGTGGGCCGCGGGGGAGCCGGGCTTCTTCGAACTGAACGACGAGTTGCAGTACCTCGGGCGGTACGCCTTCCGTTCGCCGAGCGCCGCCTACAAACACAGCGCCGCCCAGTTTCTGCACCTGCGGGGGTGGATCGAATCCGACCTCACCCACCCGGACAGCCGCCAACGCCGGCCGGAGGACGCCGCCGTGCTGCGGGAGTGCGCCGCACGGCTGGGCGTACTGAATGAAGCAGGCTGCGTGGGCTGCGAGGAGGGCTGAGGCGAGCGGGGGGCGTCAGCCCCCTGAGGTCTTACCGAGTGCGAACGCTCAGGGGCTGACGCCCCCCGCTCGCCTGCTTCAGTGGGCGCTCGCGCGGAGTTCGGCGAGGGTTCGGAGAGCCTCCATCGGGGTGAGGTGATCCGGGTCGAGACCCTTCAACCGCTCCAGCGCCGGGTGCGGCTCCGGCTCCATTTGGAACAGAGCGATCTGCTTCTCGCGGCTGCGGCCGTTGCGATGCCCGTTCGTGGTCGGGGCGGCGCCCTCCTCCAATCCGCGGAGCACCTCCGCGGCCCGCTCCAGCACCGGCCGGGGCACGCCGGCCAGCTTGGCGACGTGGATGCCGTAGCTCTGGCTCGCCGGGCCGGTGCGGATCGTGTGCAGGAACACGATCGTGCCGTCCCGCTCAGCGACCGCGACGTGCCGGTTCGACAGGCCGGCGAGCTCTTTGTCGAGGCCCGTCAGTTCGTGGTAGTGCGTCGCGAACAGCGTGCGGGCTTGCACGCCGTCGTGCAGGTGCTCCGTTACGGCCCAGGCGAGCGACAGCCCGTCGTAGGTGCTGGTTCCGCGGCCGATCTCGTCGAGGATGACCAACGACTGCTCCGTCGCGGCGTTGAGGATGCGGGCGGTCTCCGTCATCTCCACCATGAAGGTCGATTGCCCGCGGCCGAGGTCGTCGCCGGCGCCGACCCGGGCGAACACGCGGTCGGCGAGGCCGATCGTCGCCGCGTCCGCCGGCACGAAGCTGCCGCACTGGGCCAGCACCAGGATCAACGCCGTCTGGCGGATATAGGTGCTCTTGCCGGCCATGTTGGGGCCGGTGATGAGGTGAACGCGATCCTCGGGGGAGAGCGTCGTGTCGTTCGGCACGAACTCCCCGCCGGGCCGCAGCACGTCCAGCACCGGATGCCGACCGGCAGTGATGGACAGGACCGGTTCGTCGCTCAATTCCGGCCGCACGTATCGCCGGGTCGCCGCGAGGTGGGCGAAGCAGGCCAGCACGTCCAGTTCCGCCAGCGCCCCCGCGGAGCGTTGCAGCGCCGGCACCGCTTCCGCGACTCGCTCCCGCAGGGCGGTGAATAGTTCCTGCTCCAGCGAGACCGCCCGCTCCTCCGCCCGCAGCACCTTGTCCTCGTACTCCTTGAGGGCCGGGGTGATGTACCGCTCGCGGTCCTTAAGCGTCTGCTTGCGGGTGTAGTCCTCGGGCACCTTGTCTTTGTGCGTGGTCGTGACTTCGAGGTAGTACCCGAACACCTTGTTGAAACCGACCTTGAGTGAACTGATGCCCGTTCGCTCCGCCTCTTCGGCACGGTACGAAGCGATCCATTCCTTGCCGCCTTTCGCCAGGGCCCGCAGCTCGTCCAGTTCGGGGGAGAAGCCGGAGCGGATGAGGTTGCCCTCGGTGACTTGAACGGGCGGATCGTCGGTCAGCGCCGCGGCGACGTCCTCGCGGACCGCGGGGCAGGGATCGAGCGACTCGTTCAAGGCCGTCAGTCGCTCCGCATGGCGGGCGTGCAGTAGGTCTTTGATCTTGGGGAGCAGACCGAGCGTCCGACACAGCCCGGCCAGATCACGCGGCGAGGCCCGCCGCGTGGCGACCCGACCGGCGAGCCGTTCCAAGTCGTACACCCCGGCGAGCGCTTCCCGCAGCGTCTGCCGATCCGCGGGGCTGTCGTGCAGGTCTTCGACCGCATCGTGCCGGGCGGTAATCGCCTCCGCGTTCGTCAGCGGTTCCGCCAGCCAGTCCGCCAAGCGGCGGGCGCCCATCGGGGACTTCGTGTCGTCGAGCACGTCCAACAGCGAGCCGGCCCGGGACCCGTCGCGGAGCGTGCGCGTCAATTCGAGGCTGCGACGGGTCGCTTCGTCGATCCGTAGGCAGTCGTCGCAGTGATATGGCGAGAGACCGGTGATATGGGGAAGGGCGGCCTTCTGGGTGTCCGCGGCGTATTCCAGCAGGGCGGCCGCGGCGGCGACGCCGGGGCCGGCGTCGTCCAGATCGAACCCGGCCAGCGTGGAGGTGCCGAAGTGCTCCGTGAGCCGCTTGATCGCCGCGTGAGTTCCGAAGGCATACGCGGGACGTTCGGTGAGCAGCGAGCCGATGCGCTCCGCCGCTTCGGGAACCTCGGTTCCCTCCGCGAGCAGCAGTTCCGAAGGGGCGATGCGGGCGAGTTCGTCCGGCAGGTCGTTCGGATCGAGGTCCGCGGCGACGAAGCGGCCGGTGCTCACGTCCAGCCACGCCAAGCCCACGGGGCCGCCCTTTTTTCCTCGTCCCTTGGGCCGGTGCAGGGCGGCGAGGAAGTTGGAGCGGTTCGCGTCGAGCAGATCGTCGTCCGTCAGGGTGCCGGGGGTGACGACCTGCGTGACCTCCCGTCGCACCATCCCCTTCGCCGTCGCCGGGTCTTCCATCTGCTCGCACACGGCGACACGATGCCCCGCCCGGATCAGCTTGGAGAGATGGTTCCGGAGGGCGTGATGGGGGAAACCCGCCATCGGAACCGGGTTGCTGGACGACTTGTCCCGGCTGGTCAGCGTGATGCCCAGCCGCTTCGCGGCGAGTTCGGCGTCCTCGTAGAACAGTTCGTAGAAGTCCCCCATGCGAAACAGCAGCAGCGTGCCGGGGTGCTCGGCTTTCACCTCCAGATAGCGGGCCATCATGGGGGTGGGTTCGCTCATGCGGTCGCGTCGTGCCGAGGGGGGAGGGCGGAGGAAGGACGAACCTGAGGATACCCGCGCGAACCGGGATCGGACGGCATGTCGTTGACCTCTCGCGAAGGGACCGGCACAGTGCCGTGCCAAGCCGTTCGACCCGTCAGAATCCGTCCCGATGCCCGCGCCGCTCCGTCACTACAACTTCTCCGCCGGCCCGGCCGTGCTGCCGGAAAGCGTGTTGGAGGAAGCCGGCCGCAACCTGATGAGCCTCGGCGACACCGGCGTCGGCGTGATGGAGCACAGCCACCGCGGCAAGCCGTTCGTCGAGATCATCGAGCGGGCCGAGGCTCTCATCCGCAAGCTGGCGAACGTCCCCGACGGCTATTCCGTGCTCTTCCTGCAGGGCGGGGCGAGCCTGCAGTTCGCCATGTGCCCGATGAACTTCCTGCCGGACGGCGGGACGGCCGATTACCTGATGACCGGCTCGTGGAGCAAGAAAGCCGCCAAGGAAGCGAAGCTGTACGGCAACCCGCATACCGCGTGCAGCAGCGAGGCGACGAACTTCGATCGCATCCCCACCCCGGCGGAGACGACCTACAGCGACGATCCGGCCTACGTTCACTTCACCAGTAACAACACGATCTTCGGCACGCAGTTCCCCACGGAGCCGACGCCCCCCGGCGACGCCCCGCTGGTCTGCGACGCCAGCAGCGACATTCTCTCCCGGCCGTTGGATATCTCGAAGTACGGCCTGCTGTACGCCGGCGCCCAGAAGAACCTCGGCCCCAGCGGCGTGACGCTCGTCGTGATGCGTGACGATCTGCTGGAACGGAAATGCCGCGAGGTGCCGGCCATGCTGGACTACAAGACCTACGTCGAGGGGAAGAGCCTCTACAACACCCCCCCGACGTTCGGCATCTACGTGCTGATGTTGGTGCTCGATTGGATTGAGAAGGAGGGCGGCCTGACCGCCGTCGCCGACCGCAACGAGACGAAGGCCACGAAGCTCTACGACTACCTAGACGGCTCCGACCTGTTCAAACCGACCGTCGCCAAGGGGAACGGCCGCAGCCTGATGAACGTGTGCTTCGTCACCGGCAACGACGAGACCGACGCCGCCTTCATCAAGTTCGCCGACGAGCGCGGCCTGAAGACCCTGAAGGGGCACCGCAGCGTCGGCGGCATGCGGGCCAGCCTCTACAACGCCTTCCCCCCGGCCGGCGTCGACAAGCTGATCGAGGCGATGGAGGAGTTTGAAGCGAGTCGCTCCTGAGCGCTCCCCGCTTCGCCGTCGCGGATAGGCGGCGCGCCCCCGATGGGGCGCCCGCTCGGTAGACTGCCGCGATGACGGAGACCCCGCTCCCCCGCGAAGCCCCTTTGCCGCGGGAAGAATATGTCGAGCAGCGGCACTTCTTCCGCACGCTCCGCGCCCGCCTGGCGGAGGGCGTCCCGACGCAGGAGGCGCTGAACCAGATCCGCCAGGAACTGCTGGCCACGACCCGCCTGCCGATTGCGATCGATCTGCTGACGGACGAGCTCCGCCAATCCGGACGGATGAGTCCCGCGATGGAGCGGCTGGGCTTCTACTTCACCCCGTTCCAGGCTTACGTGGTGGGGAAGGGGGAGGAGGACCGCACGAAGTTCGACAGCACGATGGCGTTCCTGATCCTCGAACGCCTCGCCGGGTACATGACCGGCGATCGCCCGGTGATCTCCGACGCCCGCGAAGTGGACGACGCTCCCTCCCGACGCGGTCTGTTTCTGTACCAATTTGAAACGCTGGCCCGCAGTCGGCTGGGCTACGCGGACGGCTTGACCGCCGTCGCCGCCGACCCGTTCTACGACGAGGCCTGGTCTGCCTGGATCAAGACTTTGCGACGGGTGATCGGCGAGGTCGACTTCGCCGAACTGCTCTACCGCCGCAGCGGTTGGTTCTTGGAATTGAAACGCCGAGCCGACGGCGATCGGGAGGCGACGGTGCCGTTCGACCTCCTGTTCGGCGAGGCGGAGGGCCGCATCGCCTGGGCGAATCGGGGTAAAGATCCGCTCTACCTGTTCGCCGCGCTCCAGCGTCAGTTGGGCTACCCCGAGGTGCCCCGACCGCCCCGCAAAGAACGCGTGTCGGACATCCCCCCGGCGGTGCAGGCCCAACTTCACAAGCTGGAGGCCCGCCTGCGGTTCCTGGAGGCGGAGCAGAAGGGCGGCTTGAACCTCGAGGAATTGGCCGTTCGTCCCGATCGAGTGCCGTTTCATGACGAACCGGCCCGGCTCCCTCCCTCGACTCGCGACTGACCGGTCGGCGAACCGCCGAGGAAGCCGACCGGGAAGCCCCCATCGTCACAACCGCCTCGGGTGATGATCCTCCGGGCCGGCCAAGTCGCGGGATCGCTTGACCGGCTCTCCCGCGGGCCGCAAGATTCGTGCCCCGCCCCGCTAGTCGAGAGTCCCGATGGCCGACCACCGCCGTATCAATGTCGAGGAGATCGGTGACGTGACCGTCGCTCGATTCGTCGATAAGAAGATCCTCGACGAGACGAACATTCAACACATCGGCGACCAGTTGTTCAGTTTGGTCGATGACGACGGGCGGAAGAAAATCCTGTTGGATTTCGAGAACGTCGAGTACCTGTCCAGCGCCGCGTTGGGCAAGCTCATCACCATGGACAAGAAGGTGAAGGCGGCGGGGGGCAAGCTCAAGTTGTGCAGCGTGCGACCCGAAATCTATGAAGTCTTCGCCATTACGAAGCTCAACAAATTATTCGACATTCGCGACGATCAGGAGCAAGCCCTCGAGGGCTTCTGAGTCTCGCCGCGTTTTGAGATCCGGACCCCGGCGGCTGTTCAGCGCCGAGGGGTCGGGACCTCGTTCCCGGTACATACGGTGACGAATCGATGGCGGACGCAGCCGGCGTAGCAGAAAAGTTTGCGCTCACGATCCCCAGCGACACGGAGGCCGGCATGGTCGCCCAGAATCGCATCCTCTCCTCGCTCGAACGGCTGGGATATACGGAGCGGGATCTGTTCGGCATGCGGCTGGCGTTGGAGGAAGCGTTGGTCAACGCCATCAAGCACGGGAACCGGCGCTCGGACGTCAAAGTGGTTCGCGTGGCCTGCGATCTGAACGACGATCGGGCCGAAGTCGTGATTCGCGATCAAGGCGAGGGGTTCGATCCCGGCGACGTCCCGGACCCCACCGCGGAGGAGAATCTCGACCGGCCATGCGGCCGCGGCATCATGTTGATGCGGTCGTTCATGACGGAAGTCCGCTACGCGGACGAAGGACGCGAAGTGACGTTGCTGAAAGTCCGAACCGTCGATTGATCGTCGAAGCGGGCGAACCTGTCACGGATCGTCGGTGTCGTCCCTTGCGAAACGTGTGCGGAACTCCTACCGTTCCGCCCCGCCGCAGTTCGCGTCGTTTCGACGGCGCTGCGGCGACCACGATCCCCGGTAGCTCAATGGCAGAGCGAGCGGCTGTTAACCGCTAGGTTGTAGGTTCGAGTCCTACCCGGGGAGCTATTTTCGTTGGACTGGAGCGGCCGGCGGCGGACTGGGCCGGCCAAATCTCCTGTCCCTGTAGGGTCTGCGGAGTTTCTGTCCGCTCCTGTCCCGATTTGTCCGACGCTGGCAACGTCGGATTTTGCGTCGGCGCTGCGTCGGATTCTGCGTCGGATTTGCCGGGGAAATACGAGGCGTCCCCGGAACCGGCTGACGCCCGATCGTAGTCGGCGTCGGTGACCTGCAAGTAATGCTCGGCGGCGACGGGGCCGGAGTTTCCGAACCACTCACAGACGACGTGAACCGGGAACTTGCCGGCCAGTTCGGTCTGGCGGGTGGCTCGCAGGTTCTGGAACAGCTTGGGCCAAGGCTTCACGCCGGATTGTTTCACGATCCGCTGGAACTGCTGGCGGAGGTTGACCCGGGAGTCTCGGCAGCGGGTGACGATGTGCGGGACTCGCGGGTCGGCCTCCTCGCGGGCGGCTTCCAGGTGGGGCCGCAGTTCGGGGAACAGGGGGATCGTGCGGCTTCCCCCGCCCTCGTGATGGGCCGTCTTCGGACTGGTGACGGTCAGCCGGTTCCGCTCCCAATCGACGTCGTCCCACGTCAGCGGGACCAGTTCGGAGGGGCATCGCAAACCGCCCCAGCGAGCGAGGGAGAAGATCAGCCGCCATTGCGTTTCGGGGCAGGCGTCCAAGACCCGGAGGGCGTCGCCGGTGGTCAGGTAGTACGCCCGATCGGGGTTCCCGCGGACTTGGCAGGCTTGGCCCTCGAAGGGGTTCCGCTCGATCAGTTCCTTCCGCAGCGCGGCGGTCATGAACTGCTTGGCTCTCCCGATGCGTCGGCGGACGGTGTTTTCGCCCAGGCGGCCGGAGAGGTGACGGCGGAAATCGTCGGCGTCGCCGCGTGTGAGGTCGCGTAGGCGGCGGTCCGTCCCGAAGTAGCCGAGCAGGTCGTTCGCCGAGCGGCGGAGATGGTCGATGGTCCCCGGTTTCGTGCCGTCTGTCTCACGGGTCCGCAGGTAGGCCGCGAGGAACTCGCCAAGGTCGTTCGAGGCCCGAGCCGTCACAAGGCCCACGGCGGCGAGCTTGGCGTGCGTGGCGTCCGGCAGGCCCGCAATCCGGCGGGAGTCGGCATCCGGCGGGGCGTGTCCGGCGAGGGCCGCGGCGGTGAGGCGTTCGACGAGTCCGGCGATCTCTTCCGCTCCCCGTTTCGAGAGCTTGCCGAGTCGGACCGTGCGGCGCTTGCCGTCGGGGCCGGTGAACTGGACGCGGCGGGTGCCGTGAGGGTCGGTGCTGACGCTGGCCATTTGGGCGACGTTCGGAGATTCCCTGTGATTGGATTTGGTCCTCTCGAAAATACTTACCGAGGAACAGTATTCGCGCCATGGGGGGCCGGCAGCCCGTTCACGAATGCATGCAAATCCGCGAGGCGATACCGGATCGACCGGCCAATCTTGACGGCCCCGGGGATGTCCCCCGCATCAGTTCGACGCCTGAGCGTACGAGCGGAGAGTGCGAGCGCCCGGGCAGCTTCGTCCGGCGTCAGCAGCACTCGGGAGGGAACAAGATCGAGAGCGAGCGGGTCGGACATGGGTTGCTCCTGTCAGTTCTGGAAGGGCCGATCCCTCTATGCCAGACCCCTGATGCCCCTGCCAGCCCACATCGGAGGGCTTGTCGGCCTGATTTATAGTCCCATGGAGATTCTGTGGTAACGTGATACCGGAGCACGTTCCAGACGGACCGCCGTCTCCGGTCCGTTCGCTCCGCATCGCCGCTCCGCTCACGGCCCAGCGCCGGCGGTTCGTCTTGTTTCGGGCTTCCTGCATAGAGTTTCCAACGAGATCCCGGTGGGGATATCGGCTTCGACTCGTCCGGTTGGCGAACGACTGGGGTGACGGAGCGGAGTTCATGGGTGCGGCATATCGCCGCGTTTGGTGAAATAGTGGAAGATTGGCCGCTTTTTTCCCTCTCCACCGGGCATATCGGTCGGGAGGAGTGCGGGTGTCCAGTGCGATCGGGAGCGGGTCGGCGGGCGGGGACCGGCCCGAGGCGTCGGCGTCGCTGGTCGGGAAGACGGCGGCGGGTTCCTCGCTCGGGAGCAACAGCGGGGGGTGCCGCTCCCCCACCGCCGCCCCGTCGCGTCGTCCCGCAGGGGGTGAGGGCCAACGCGACGGGGCGACGGCGGGGGAGCTACCCAGTCACCATGACGGAAGGAACGTGGCTCTCTGTGCGGGCACCCTCCCGCGTGTTGGCGATCGTGGGCGTACGTCATCGGTCGCCCCCTTGGGCCGGCAGGGCGGCGAGGCTGTCGGCCAGCAGATCGGCGAGAGCGGCGTTCCCCGCGGGCGTGTCCGGGTCGGGAACCGTGGAGCCGGCCAGCAGCCCCGGCGGCAGGTGCGGGCAGATGGTGACGGTGCGGCAGTGCGGGTGTTCGTTCGCGATCGTCCACCGCGGACCGTCATCGGGCGGGATCAGCGCCACGGCCCGCACATGGGGCTTGTGGTTCCCGGGACCGATCCATTCGACCAGCCGGAGCCGTCGACCGTCCGGCAGGCGGACGATGGTCGCACCGATGCTGCCCGGGAACGCCATCCCGGCGAGATGAACGAGGTGTCGTTGTCGCGGTCCCTCGGGGCCGACGATGGTCCGGGCTTTCCGGCTGATCCGGCCCCCTTCGATGGCGTTGCGGTCCTGTTCCCGCGGGTCGATCGGGGGCAGGAGTTCGACCGGCTCGGGAGGTTGGGCGGCGGCGACCATCGCCAGCATGCCGGCCCGCACGGGATCGGGGAGGGTCGGCCAGGCGTTGACGATCCGAGCGAGTTCCGGGGAGAGTCGAGGCCCGGGATCGGCGGCGGTTGCGTCGGAATCTGCGTCGCGTCGCTTCTTACGTCGGCGGGTTATCCTACGCCCGCAGGCATCTAAGCGTTCCGGTTCGTCCCCTACCCGGGGAGCTATTAGTGCCGGCACGGTCCGGCGAGTCGGGGGCGGCGACCGGCACGGGCCTACTTTTCTTGGACGGCTTCCCGACCGTCTGCCCCTCGATGCCGCTAGGCGCCGGCTCAGGATGGACACGTCGTGGCCACGAATCCGGCGCCACGTTCAGCCGGCCGCCGTGGCGAAGTCGGCGCCCGTCACCTGTAGGTAGTGCTCCCGGGCGGTCTTCGCGTCGTGGCCGATCCATTCGCTTTCCAGATGGGCGGGGAAGTCGCGGGCGATCTCCGTCGCCCGGCTCGCTCGGAGGTTCGTGAACGTCTTCGGCCACGGGACCAGCCCCGCCCGTTCGATGATCCGGTTCATCTGCGTTCCTAGATTGGCCTTCCGACCGTTGCGGGGGGCGGCTCGGGGGACCACCGCCACCGTCCCCGGCCGGGCGACGTGGTACGCCTCTTCCAAGTACGGCAGCAGATCGCCGAACAGCGGCACCACCCGCGACTCCTTGTCTTCGTGGTGCTCCGTTTTCGGCGAGCGAACGAACATCCACCCCGCCTGATCCTTCGGATCGGCGGCCGACGGGTCGGGCCAATGGATGTCGTCCCACGTCAGCGGGGCCAGTTCCGACGGCACGCGGAGACCGCCGTACCGGGCGAGGGCGAAGATCAGACGCCACTCCGCGTCCGGGCAGGCGGCGAGCACGCGGCGGGCCTCTTCCGGCGTGATGAACCGCTGTCGGCTCTTGTCCGCCTTCGTGGCGGTCTTCTGATCCTTGAACGGGTTTCGCCCGGCGTCGATCAGTTCATCCCGTTCGGCGGCGTGGAAGAACTGCTTCGCCCGTCCCAGATAGCGCCCGACCGTCGCCGGT
Organism: Alienimonas chondri; assembly: GCF_013036045.1. Classification (GTDB taxonomy): domain Bacteria; phylum Planctomycetota; class Planctomycetia; order Planctomycetales; family Planctomycetaceae; genus Alienimonas; species Alienimonas chondri. The sequence continues at coordinate 1,067 of NZ_WTPX01000077.1, read as the reverse complement.
TTGCGGTTCCCGTTGCGGCCCGACGTGGCCAGCCATGCGGCGAACCGGTCGGCGTCGCCCCGGGTGATCGAACGCAGCGGACGCTCCGCCCCGAAATACTCCACCAACAACCCGCCCGTGTTGCGAAGGTGGTAGACCGTCAGATGTTTTCCGGGGTGCCGGTCGACGTAGTCCGCGACGAACGGTCCCAGCGTGGCGGGCTTTGCGGCTCTCCGCGGAGCGATCAGCCCCGCCGCCGCGAACCGCCCGTGCATCACCTCGGGGAGCGCCGCCACCCGGCGGGCGTCTTCGTCGGACGGGACGGTGCCGGCGATGTTGGCGGCGTTGAGTCGATCGATCAGTCCGGCGAGGTCGGTCGCGGACCGCTTGCTGATCTTCCCCAAGATCACCGACCGGCGTGTCCGGTCCGGTCCGACGAACCGCACGCGAGTGGCCTTGGAAGGAAGAACGGAAACGGAAGCCATGTTGTGCGGGACGTGGTAGGGCGGGGGCGGGGTCTCAACGCTCGCCGGGGCGGCGAGGCTCAACTCAGGCGGCGACCGGGGCGGGTTCCTCTTCGCCGGGTTGCTGTTCGGCGGAGTCAGCCCACGCGGCCAACGCCTCGGGGCGATACTTCACCAACCGACCGACTCGGACGGCGGGGATCGGGCCGTGGGGGACGGTCAGGTTCCGAAGCGTGCGTTCGCTCAGCCCCAACGCCTTGCGAGCGTCGGCGGCGGAGAGAAGCATGCGGGGCGGGGCGTCGGCGGTAGCGGAGTGAATCATCGGACGAATGCCAGAATAGCGCGAGGCGAACCCGGCGCGAGGGAGTGAAGTAGGGGAGACACCGACCACCCCGCGGCTTCGCCGCGGCAGTCTCGGCTCCACGGCCGTCCTCAGACGGCTCGATCTCAGACGCGACGCCCCGGCCGGATCGACCGACCGGACGCGCTGAGCGCGTCGTGACGGACGCAGACGGCTTGTAGGGCAGGACGGGCTTGGTTGGGTTCGACTCCGTCCACCACATGTGCCTCCGATGCTTTGTCGGCTCGAATAGGCAGCCCTGTGGTGGACGGGTGAACGCGTCC
>NZ_WTPX01000076.1 GCF_013036045.1 Alienimonas chondri | reverse complement strand
GCGGGGGGGCGGGCGAGTCCTTCACGGCCGGAGAATAGCGGGGCCGACGCCGTTCGCCTCCCCTGTCCCCTTCGATGCCGGAGTCTTGTGTGGGGCTTCGCCGGAGAATGGCGTCGAAATCGGCGGGACTTTGCGCAAACCCTCGTCATCCGCCGTCCCGGTCCGTTGAATGGCGCAGTTCGCCTGATTCCTCCCGCCCCGTGACCGCCGTGAACGTCGCTCTGCTCGCCGTCCTCGCCCTGTCGGCGCCCGCTCCGCAGGACGACCGGGCCGCGGCCGGAGCGAACGAACCCTCGCCGGTCCCGGTTTCCAAGCTCTCCGAACCGCAGAAGCTCAGCTACGCCTTGGGCGTGAACATCGGGCGGTCGCTGCTGGCGGACGGCCTCGACCCGGACCCGGAACTGTTCCTCGACGGCCTGCGGGATGCGCTGACCGAGCGGCCCGTCCAACTGTCGGACGAAGAACTTTCCCAGCTGTTGGCCGATGCGGCGGCACGGGTGCGAAAAGCCGTCGCGAAGAAGCGATCCGCGGCCTCGCTGGCGGCGCTCGATCGCTTCGCGGAGGGCGACGCGACGACGACGCGGTCCACGGGCGAACTCGTGCGCTTCGAGACCACCGGAACCGGCCCCAAGCCGTCGCCCAAGGGACGCGTGCGATTGCACTACGCTGCGGGGATCGCGGGGGAGGGAACGCCCTTCTTCACCACCCGCCGGACGACTTCCGAGGGCGAAGCGGTCGAGGAACCGATCGAAGTCGCCGTCGAAGAACTGCTGCCCGGTCTGCGAACCGTGCTGCCGGAGGTGCCCGTCGGCTCCACGGTGACGATCGGTCTGCCGCCGGATCGCGCCTACGGCCCCGCCGGCGGCCCCGCGGTGCCGCCGAATACCGCGCTGCTGGTGCGTGTGGAATTGCTCGCCGTGCTGCCGGTGCCGGAGAGCGCCGAACCGGCCGCGGCGACGGATGGGGAGACGCCGTGACCGAGCCCCGCGACGACACGGATTTTCCTCTACCGGAACCCGAACCGCACGCATCGTTCGAGGACTTCGTCGAAGCCGGTGCGGAGGAAGCGAAGGAGCCCGAGGCCGATCCGTTCGACGACGCCCCTCCGGAGCGGAACCCCTTCGATCTGTCCGGCGACCGCTCCGAAGAAACGCCGCCGCCCGCCGACCCGTTCGGCGACGCGGACGCGGGCGAAGATGCGGGCGCAACGGAGACGTACTCGCTCGGCGAGACGACCGTCCCGCCGAAATGGGGCGTCGGCTCCAACCCGCCGCCCGCCGATCCCCCGCGGGAACGCCCGCGGCGCCCGAAGCCGGCTCTCCAACCGGCCCGGGAACCGGCGCCGCCGATCGCCGCGGCGGACTCGGACGAGGATCTTGCGGACGACGATCTCACAGAGGGCGGGGAAACGGTTCGTGCCTCCGCGGGGCCGGCGAAGCCGAAGCTTCGCGACTGGGTCGAGGCGCGATGTAAGAAGGAGGCGAAGATGTACGCCCTCGGCGCCGCGGTGCTGGGACCGGTGGGGCTGCTCGCGGTCGGGTTCACCTGGTTGGTGCTGTACGTGGCGGCGCCGTTCGACGGGATTCTCGCTTGGGCGTTCGCCACGGTCGTCGTGGCGGCGCTGTTTTGGGTCAACAAGCAGGCGGCCGACCAGCGGACGATTCGCGTTCACGTCGAACCCGGCGATCGGGAGATCAAACCGGTCACGTTGGACGTCCCCCGCGGCAGCGGGCTGACTTGGCTGATGTACCTGACCGGCTCCCGCGATCTGCCCGGGATCTTGCAATTCCTGGGCACGATCACGCTGTTCGGCCCGCGGCTGTGCGATCTCGCCTGGCAGATGGGGCGGACGGCTCAGAAGTTATGGATGATCGACGTGGACGCGATCGCCGCCCCCCTCAAAACGCTGGTGCGCGCCGAGGGCAAGGTGGCGTTCGCCGCGTTCTTCGAGGCCCATTCCAAGCTCTCGCCGCAGGGCTTGGTGAACCGATTGAGCCGCATCGACGGGGTGCTGTTCCTGCCGACCTCCCAGCCGCCGGGGCTGTGCGTGTCGAATGCGTTGAAGGACGAATTCGCAGCCTGGCGCGTGAAGTGGCAGGAACTCCGTGCCGCCGGCGATCGGCTGTACGACTGACCCGCCCTGACGCGCGCCGCCTAGCGGCGACGGCGAACCGGGGCACTTTGAAGAGTGATCGAAACGATGTCCGCCCCCCGGTTCTTCGCTCCCCCGCCGCTCGCCGCCGGGCCGCTGACGCTGGCCGGGCCGGAAGCCAAGCACCTCACCGCCGTGTTGCGGATGGGGCCGGGCGATGCGATCGAGTTGTTCGACGGGGAAGGCCATCGCGCTGCCGCAACGGTTCAGGCGGTGCGGGGGAAGGGGGCGAAGACTGTCGCCGAACTGCACTGCGAACCGCCGCGGTTCACCGAGCCGCCGGCCTCCCCCCTGACGCTGGCCGTCGCGGCGCCGAAGGGGGATCGGTTCCGCTGGCTGATCGAGAAGGCGACGGAGTTGGGCGTCGCCCGGATCGTCCCGCTGCTGTGCGAGCGATCGACCGTGGACCCCAGCGGCGGCAAGCTCGACAAGTTGCGGGCGACGGCGCTGGCCGCCTGTAAACAGTGCCGCCGCGATCGGTTGCCGGCGATCGAGGAGCCGCAGTCGCTCGGCTCGTTCCTGCAAACCTGCGGGCCGGCGACGCTGTTTCACGTGGTCGGCGACCGCTTCGCCCCGCCGGCGCCGGGGCCGCATGCGGTTCTCATCGGACCGGAAGGCGGCTTTACGAAAGAAGAGGTGCAGGCCGCCGCATCGGCCGGCGTGCGGCTCGCCTCGCTGCCGACGCCGATTCTCCGCACGGAGACCGCCGCGATCGCCGCCGCCGCGGTGTTCGCCTCCGGGGGAACCGCGTCGGCTCAGTAGATCCGCGTCGTGCCGCTGCCGTCGGGATGCAGGAGTTCGAGCCGTTTCGTCTGGTACTCCTCCTGCGACACGGCCCCGCCGTCACGCGCCGCTTTCAGGTCGAGCAGTTGCTGCCCGATCGTCGGCTTGCGCGAGAAATCCCACTCGCCCAGCGACACGCACCCGACCCCCAGCAGCGGGGTCGCAACGAGCGCCAGCGAGAGGCAGCCGTGGATGAAGCGACGGCGAAGCACGGCGACCTCGGAACCGGACGGGTGACGCCGGTTCTATCGGTCGCGAGGCGATCAGGTCGTGAGCGAAGCTCCGGCCGGCGTCGAGGCGGCGGCGGTCGGCGTGGGGTCGTCGGTCATCCGGTGCGTCGGCACGGGACGCCCCGGTCGGAAGGCCCGCTCGTCCCGCAGCGCCGCGGTCGCGCCGACGGCCTCGCAAGCCGCATGGACGGTCGTGTTCATCAGTCCTTGAAGCACCTGCGGATCGCCGGCCACGCGGGCGTTGAGGATCAGCTCGGCGGTCCCGCCCGCGGGGATCGTGCGATCGGAGGGCGCCGAAAGCGTCACCGGGCCGTCGCCGCTGACGAGGTTCGCGACGCCGAACCCGCCGTCCGAGACGCCGACCGCTTTCAGATGGGCCGCTTCGTAGTTCTTCTCGGCCAGCGCCTCCTTCATCCGGCCGATCACGTCCGTCAGCAGGGCGTCGAGGCCGACGGCGTCCGCGGCCGCGACGTCGGCGGTGCCGTTGTACCAGGCGAGTTCCGCCTCGCCTTCCGCGTAGATGTCGTAGTCCAGGTTCGGCGTGACGGACCCGCTGGTCGTCCCGTCCAGAACCTCCAGCAGCCGGTCGAACCCCTCGCCAGTCTTGGCGCTCATGCGGACGACCGGCTTGCCGGGGATCTCGCGTTCGACCAACGCTTCGAGAGCGTCGATCTGTTCGCCGGGCAACTCGTCGATGCGATTCACGAGGATCGCGTCCGCTTCTTCGAGCTGCTTGCGGAGGATGTATTCGGCTTTCGGACTGAACCCCGTGCCGGCTTCGTTCCCCAGCACCTTGCTGGCGTGGCCCGGTTTCAGGATGACGGCGTACGGGGCGACGTCGAACTCTGCGGCGAACAGCTCCTTGAGCGGGCGAATGACGGTCGCGACCAGATCGGTGCAGCTGCCGACCGGCTCCGCGAGGATCACGTCCGGCGGGGCGGCGCCGCTCTCGGCGAGCCCGCGGACGGTGGAAACGAGGTTGTCGAACTGGCAGCAGAAACAGGCGCCGGCGACCTCGCCCACGTCGTAGCCCTGTCCCCGCAGGCTGGCCGTATCGACGAGTCCTTCCGCCTGATCGTTAGTGACGATGCCGACGCTCTGCCCGCGATCGCGGTACATCGCGGCGAGCCGGCCCAAGGTCGTCGTCTTACCGGCCCCCAGGAATCCGCCGACCATCACGTATCGAATGCGGTGCGACACGAACGAACTCCGGGCAAAGGCTGTAGAAACGGACATCGTTAACCTAGGCGCCCGGCGCCGCGGTCTCAAACCGATCCGGGACGCCCAACTTCCTTCTTGCGGACTCGATGTGAACCCCGACCGCCCCGCGATCCTCGGCGGCGCGCCGCTGCGTCCGGACGGCCCGCCCGGCTGGCCGCCGCGCGATTCGGCCGTCGATGCGGCGCTGCGTGCGTTGATCGAGACCGGCGACTGGGGCCGCTATCACGGCCCGCACGTGGAGGCGCTGCGGGAAGCGTTGTCCGCAATGCACGCCGGCGCGAACGTGCACCTGTGCGCCGGCGGCACGGCGGCGGTCGAGTTGGCGTTGATCGGGGCGGGGGTGGAAGCCGGGGATGAGGTGATCCTCAGCGGCTACGACTTCCGGGCGAACGCCGCGAACGTGCTGGCGCTGGGAGCGACGCCGGTCGCCGTCGACGTGCGGCCCGACACCTGGCAAATCGCCCCGGCGGCAGTCCTCGCCGCGTTCACCTCGAAAACAAAGGCGGTTCTCGTCTCTCACCTGCACGGGGGCGTGGTCGAGATGCCGACCGTGCGGGCGGCGTGCGACCGGGCCGGCGTCGCGCTCATCGAGGACGCCTGCCAGTACCCCGGCGCCGCCGTCCGTGGACGTCCGGCGGGGACGTGGGGGGACGTGGGCACGCTGAGCTTCGGCGGGTCGAAACTGTTGTCCGCGGGGCGGGGCGGGGCGGTTCTCACCGCGCCGACTCCGGCCGGCGAACGGATCGCGGCCCGGATTCGGCGGTACGTCGGGCGGGGGAACGACCTGTCGCCGCTGTCGGAAATGCAGGCGGCAGTTCTGCTCCCGCAGGCGCTGGCGCTGGCGGAACGAACCGCCGTCCGGGGTGGGAACGCGGCAACGCTGCGGTCGATCGACGGCCTGAAGCCGCTCGCCCCGCCGCCCGCCCGGGAAGCGTCGTCAGGGACCGTTCCGGCGTTTTACAAAGCGGGGTTTCAGTACGACCCCGCGGCATTCGACGGGTTGTCGCGAGAACGGTTTTGCGCCGCGATGCGAGCCGAGGGCGTGGCGTTCGACCCCGGGTTCGCGGCCCTCTCGACGCTGTTCTCCGCGAAGCGGGTGCGTTTTGAAGGCGACCTGCCGCACGCCTCGGAGGCGGGCCGGCGGTGCGTCGTGCTGCATCACCCCGCGTTGCTGACGGGGGGCGAGGACCTCGCCGCGATTTCCGTCGCCATCGAGCGGGTGCGGGCATGGGCCGGGGAGATCGCAGCGGCGGTCCCGGTGTCGTCGACGAGTCAGTCGTTAGAGTTGTGAACCAATCTCACTGCTCAACCGCCCTTAGATATGCTCGATTTCCAAGCGAAGTTCGCCGAAGGCCTGTCCTATGACGCCTTCCTCGAAGCCCACGGCTCCGACTCCGACCGGGCCAAGTGGGCCGCGGCGCTGGAGCAGGCGACGCTCACGCCCGAGCAGACGGCGTTGATCGAGGGCTTCACCCGGGACATGCCAGTGATCTGCCTGGCCGGCGCTTGGTGCGGGGATTGCGTCAGCCAGTGCCCGCTGCTGCACCGGATCGCCTCCGCCAGCGACCGGATCGACCTGCGTTTCTTTGACCGCGACGCCTACCCGGACCTGGGCGACGAACTGCAAATCTGCGGCGCCGCCCGCGTGCCGAGCGTGCTGTTCCTCGCCGAGGACTTCGCCCCCACCGGCCGCTATGGCGACAAGACGTTGGCGAAGTACCGCAAAATGGCCGGCGAACTCTCCGGCGCCGCGTGTTCCATCGGCACGAACGAACCCGGCGACCTGCGAGCCGCCGTGACCGCGGAGTGGGTCGAACAGTTCGAGCGGAACCAACTCATCCTCCGCACCAGCGGCCGCCTGCGCAAGAAGCACGGGGATTGAACGGTCCGATGGGGTCACGCCGAGGCTCCGCGGAGCCTCGGCGTTACGAACGACGGGTTCGGTCGTAGAATCCCCGCATGCCTGAGAGTTCTTCCCCCGCTGGGACCACCGTCCGCCTTACGAACCTCGCCCTGCCGGTTGAGGAGCCGGAGGAGGCGCTGCCTGCCGCGATCGCGGAACGACTGGGCGTCAACGTGGGCGACCTCGGTCGTTGGCGTCTGTTGCGCAAGAGCCTCGACGCTCGCCAGCGGCGGAGCCTGAAATATATTCACTCCGTCGCCGTCGACCTGCCCCCGGGCGTGCGGGCGAAGCGGGTCGAACCCTTCAAGGCGAAGCGATTTGAAGACCCGGCGCCCGGCGCAGCGCCGATGCGTCACCGCCCGATCGTGATCGGCAGCGGTCCGGCGGGGCTGCTGGCCGGGTATTATTTGGCGAAGCGGGGCTATCGCCCGCTGATTCTCGAACGCGGCCGGCCGGTCAAGGAGCGGGCGCGGGCCATCAAAGCCTTCGACGCCGGCGGGGCGTTCGAGCCGGAGAACAATTATCTGTTCGGCGAGGGCGGCGCCGGCGCCTGGAGCGACGGCAAACTCACCTGCCGTGTGACCGGCCCGGACGTGGATTACGTCCTCGACACCTTCGTCGAATGCGGCGGCCGTGAGAGCCTCACTTACGAACACCGCCCGCACCTCGGCAGCAATAAATTGCCGATGATCTGCCGAAACTATCGCCGCAAGACCGAGGCGATGGGCGGCGAGTATCGCTTCGGCGTGACCGTCGAAGGGTTGGATCTGCGGGACGGTAAGGTCGTCGGTCTGCACACCTCCGCGGGGCATCTCGCAGCGGACCGGGTGATCCTCGCGATCGGTCATTCCGCCCGCGACACCTACGAGGCGCTGCACGCCCAGGGCGTGCCGATGGCCGCGAAAGCGTTTCAGATCGGCGTGCGGATCGAACATCCGCAGGAGTTGGTGAACCGCCGCAAGTACGGCCGGCCGGAGTACCTCGAACTGCTGGGCGCCGCGGATTATTCGCTGGTGGCCAAGGGGCAATCGCAGGGCGAGCGCGATCTTTATACGTTCTGCATGTGCGCCGGCGGGTGGATCATTCCCAGCGTCTCCGAACCCGGCCGGTTCTGCACGAACGGGATGAGCAACTCCCGGCACGAAACCGGCCATGCGAACAGCGGATTGGTGATGACGCTCGACCCAGCGGCGTTCGCTCTGCGGGCAGGCGGTCCGATTCATCCGCTCGCCGGGGTCGAGGTGCAACGCAAGGCGGAAGAAGCGGCGTTCCGGCTCGCCGGGGGAGGCTATCTCGCCCCGGTCCAGCGGGCTGAAGACTATTTGAAGGGGCGAACGAGCGCCGGCGACGTATCGTGCAGCTATCAGCGGGGTTCGGTCGCCCTGAATCTGGCGGATCTGTTGCCGGCGGCCACCGCTGCCGCGGTTCACGCCGGACTGCCGGGGCTGGCGGAGAAGTGGGGCGGTTCGGAGTATCTCACCGAGGCCGTCCTCGCCGGACCGGAGACCCGCGGCAGCAGCCCGGTGCGGATCGCCCGCGATCGGGAGACGCTGTGCTGTCCGAACATCGACGGCCTGTATCCGGTCGGCGAGGGCGCCGGCTACGCCGGCGGGATCGTCACTGCGGCGGTCGACGGCCTGCGGACGGCCAAGGCGATCGTGGGGCAGTTCGCGGCGGTTTGATCGCGCCGGATTGATCCACCCGTGTCGTCGCACCCGCAATCCATCTCCGCGCCCGGGTTGGCGTCTCGTCGCTCCCTCGGTCCAATGTCGGCCCCTTTCCTTCCGCGAGCTTTCCCCGTGCGTCCCACCACGCTCCTCGCCCCTCTGCTGCTGGCCGTCGTCATGCCGGTCGCCAGCGCCCTCGCCGCCGATCCGCCCCCGGTTCCCGCCGCCGTGTATCCCGAGACCGCGACCGTCCCCCACACCGACGACTATCACGGCACGACCGTCGCCGATCCGTATCGGTGGCTCGAAAATGACGTCCGCGAGGACGAACAGGTCGCTGCGTGGGTGAGGGCCCAGAACGACGTCACCTTCGGCTATCTCAAGCAGATCCCGCAGCGGGAGGCGATCGAAGAACGCCTCACCGAGCTTTGGAACTACGAAAAATTCGGCGTCCCGTTCGAGGAAGGCGGTCGCTATTACTTCTTCAAGAACGACGGGTTGCAGAACCAGTTCGTGCTCTATACGCAAGAGACGCTGGAGAGCGAACCGGAGGTGCTCATCGACCCGAACGAGTGGAGCGACGACGGCACCGTCGCCCTCTCCGGCACGGCGTTCAGCAGCGACGGCAAGTACCTCGCCTACGGCGTGCAGGACGCCGGCAGCGACTGGCGAACCTGGAAGGTGATGAACCTCGAAACCCGCGAGGACACCGGCGACGAACTGACTTACGTGAAGTTCAACAGCCCCGAATGGAACGCTGACGACACGGGCCTCTACTACGGCCGCTATCCGGCCCCGGAGGCCGGCGAGGAGTTCCAAACGCTGAATCTCAATCAGAAGGTGTATCTGCACACGCTCGGCACGGAGCAAGACGACGACGAATTGATCTTTGAGCGACCCGATCACCCCAAGTGGGGCTTTTCGAACACCGTCACCGAGGACGGCGGCTATCACGTGATTACCGCGTGGAAGGGCACCGACCCGCGGTACCGGGTGTTCTACCGGTCGCTCGACGGCGGAGACTGGCAGGACCTCATCGACGACTTCGAACACGAATACGAATTCGTCGCCAACGAAGGCTCCAAGTTTTATTTCCTCACGGACGAAGCGGACGCCGGCGAAGCGCCTCTGAAACGAGTCGTCACGATCGACGTGGCGACCGGCGAGCGGACGGAGATCATCCCCGAGGCGGAGAACGTGCTGACGGGCGTCAGCCGGGTGTCGAATCTGCTGTTCGCCAAGTATCTCAAGGACGCGACCACGCAGGTGAAGGTTTATACGCTCGACGGAACGTTCGTTCGCGATGTGGAGTTCGACGGCTTAGGCACGGCGAGCGGGTTCGGCGGGGACCGCGACAGCACGGAGACGTTCTACTCCTTCGCCAGCTTCGACACCCCGCCGAGCATCTATCGCTATGACCTCGCCACCGGCGAAAGCACGCTGTTGCGACGGGCGAACGTCGACCTCGACCCGGAGGATTACGAGGTCAAGCAGGTCTTTTATGAATCGAAGGACGGCACGCGGGTGCCGATGTTCGTCGCTCATAAGAAAGGCCTGGAACTCGACGGAACCAACCCGACGCTGTTGTACGGCTACGGCGGGTTCAATATTCCGCTCACGCCCGCCTTCAGCGTCAGCCGAGCGGCGTGGATGGAGATGGGCGGCGTCTTCGCGATGGCCAATCTCCGCGGCGGCGGGGAGTACGGCGAGGCTTGGCACGAAGCCGGCACGAAGCTCAACAAACAGAACGTCTTCGACGATTTTATCGCCGCCGCGGAGTACCTCATCGCGGAGGGGTATACCTCCAAGGAGAAACTCGGGATTCAGGGCGGGAGCAACGGCGGGCTGTTGGTCGGGGCGAGCATCACGCAGCGGCCGGATCTGTTCGCCGCGGCGCTGCCCGCGGTGGGGGTGATGGACATGCTGCGGTTCCACCAGTTCACCGCCGGCCGCTTCTGGGTGGACGACTACGGCAGCGCCGACGACCCGGAGGAGTTCGCCGCGCTCTACGCCTACAGCCCGTATCACAACTTGGAAGAGAGCGTGAGCTACCCGGCGACGCTCATCACCACCGCGGACACGGACGACCGCGTCGTTCCCGGCCACAGCTTCAAGTTCGCCGCGCGGCTCCAACAGGCACACGCCGGCGAGGCGCCGGTGCTGATTCGGATCGAAACCCGCGCCGGCCACGGGGCGGGCAAGCCGACCGAGAAGGTCATCGAGGAATACGCCGACATGTGGGCGTTCCTCGCCGACCGCCTGGGGATGACGCTGCCGGCCGGCTACGGGGAGTGAATCGGCGTCCGAGCCCCGGCTGTCAGGGAGGGGGCGCTGTCGCCCGGGCGGCCCGATGTGGAGGCCGTAAAGCTCTCCCCCATTCGCTCCTCGATTTTCGCTTCTCCATCGGATCTGCGAGAAGGACCGCCTCCCTGACGGTCGGGGCTCGTTGGCGGTGGTCCCCTCGTTCGGTCATCCTGCCGCTCCGCCGCACCTCTCCGCTCCGCCGCTGATGGCCGACGTCAACGTCTACACCGACTGGCTGAAAATCCCCAAGGGCGACGTCCCGCCCGAGGGGCCGCCGGACCATTACGCGCTGCTGAAGCTGGAGAAGTTCGAGGACAACCCGGACAAAGTGCGGTCCAGCTATCGCAAGCTGAACCAGCACGTCCGCGGGTACTCCGCCGGCGAGTTCGCGACGGAAAGTCAGGAACTGCTGAACGAGTTGGCCAAGGCGATGCTCGCCCTGACTGACGAGGACCGCAAACGCGATTACGACATCTCCCTGGGACGGAAGTTCAAAGAGGAGACGAATCAATTCGGCCGCGTGCCGATGGGCCGTTTGCTGGTGAAGGCGGGGAAGATCAGCCGCGAGCAACTGACCGAAGCGGAGGGCTTCGCCGAGGCCCGCGGGCTCGATCTGCGGGATGCGCTGGTGCAGATGAAGCTGATCCCGGCGAAGCTCTCCTATCGCGCTTACGCGCGTGAGCAGGGACTCAGCTACGCGGATCTGTCGGACCTCGCCCCGGACGAGGACGTCCTGCGAGAGTTCCCCAAGGCGACGGCGAAGCGGCACGGGGTGCTCCCGCTGCTGGTCGACGACGACGCCGTGCTGGTCGCGACCTGCACCGCGATCGAACCGGAGATCGAGGAGGAACTGCGGCTCCGCTACGGCAAGCCGCCCAAGCCGGTCGTCGTGACGCCCGCGGAGATGACGCAGGCGATCACCCGCTACTACACCGCCGAGGTGGAGGAGGGCGCCGCGTCCGCCTCCCCGGCGGCGAAGAAATCGTCTAAGGGGCCGCGGAAGTCCTTCCAACACCTGGACGCGGGCGAGCAGAAGGAGCGCCGCCAATTGGGCATCATCGCGATCTGCTGGGGGGCGATCATCCCGGCGGCGGCGGCCTATTTCCTGCTCGGCGACAGCGAACTGCTCATCCTCTGGGCGTTCCTCGGGGCGGCGATCGGCGCCGGACTGGCGGCGGCGTGGGCCTTCCTGATCTACTGGAAGTGAATCTTCGCTGCGCTTCTGCGCATTTGCACCGGGCTCGCTCGCCCGGCTTTCCTCACCCGCGCATCTCCCCCACCCGCCGGACGTTTTGAAGGCCGAGCAGTTCCTCTCCCACCACGGCGTCGCCGAGAACCCGTTCTCGCAGGAGGACGCCGGCAGCGATCATCTGTTCCTGTCGCGGCCCGCCTCCACCCGGCACCCGGCGTGGGACAAGATCGCCGGCGATCCGTCCAACCCCAGCACCGCGGTCGTGTTCGGCGAGAAGGGCAGCGGGAAGACCGCGCTACGGCATCAACTCGCGGCCTCGCTAGCGGAGCATAACCTCCGGCAAACCGCCGGCGGGGAGGGCGGGAAGACGTTCGTCATTCACTACGACGACTTCAACCCGTTCCTCGACAGCTTCCGCGATACGCTCCCCGGTCGACATAAAAAGCCGGAGAAGGCGCTCGCCAAATGGCGAACCGTCGACCATATGGACAGCGTGCTCGCGCTGGGCGTGGGGCGGTTGGTGCGGTCCTCACTGGAGGCCGGCGGAAGCCGCGAGGAAGAGGGCCCGGCGATTCTGCAGGGCGATCTGGACAAGCTGGAACGCCGCCACAAACGCGACCTGCTGCTGCTCGCGGCACTCTACGATCACAGCCTCGACGAGGCGCCGGAGTCACGGTTCGAGCGGTTGCGGGCAAAGCTCGGCTTCCCCGTCCTGTTGAATCAATGGGACTTCTGGCTGGGCGTGGGGGGGACGATTCTGGTCCTCCTGATCGCGTTTTCCTACGGGTCGATCCGCGAGATCGGTTCCTGGTGGTATTGGGCCGCGCTGCCGATCCTGCTGCTGTGGCTGCCCGTGACGATCCGTCAGATCGGCCTGTGGAACGCCAGCCGGAAGGTGACGAGCAGCCTGAAGGTGCTGGATCGTCGGCCCGGTCCGCTGCGGAAGATCCTCAGCCGATTCAGCCGTCGCGATCTGTCCGGCCAGCCGTTGCCGACGGGCGACGCGACCGACGCCCGCTACGAACTGCTGTTGAAGTTCCAGAACGTCTTAAAACGACTCGGCTTCAGCGGCGTGCTGGTGCTGGTCGATCGGGTGGACGAGCCGCACCTGATCAACGGCAGCCCGGAGCGAATGAAAGAGTTCCTCTGGCCGCTGTTCGATAACAAGTTTCTCCGGCACCCCGGCCTCGGCTTTAAATTGCTGCTGCCGGCGGAAGTGCGGCACTATTTGAACCGCGAGGATCGGGGGTTCTACGAGCGCAGCCGGCTCGATAAACAGAACATGGTCCCGAACCTCGAATGGACCGGCGAGAGCCTGTATGACATCGCCGAGGATCGGCTGCGGGCTTGCGCGCGGTCTTCCCAAACGGGGGGCAAGAAGGTCTCGCTGACGGACCTGTTCGATGAAAGCGTCTCCCGCGACGAACTCACCCGGCAGTTCGCCCGACTCCGCGTGCCGCGGCACCTGTTTAAGTTCCTCTATCGCCTGATCGTCGAACACTGCGGTCGCTACCCGGCCGAAGCGCCGAAGTGGACGATCGGCCGCGAAACGCTCGACAGCACCTTCCAACTGTTCCTCCGCGACCTCGACGCGTTCGATCGCGGGATGGGAACGGGATAATCCGTTCCCGTAACGCAGAGGCTTTGCAAAGCCTCTGCGTTATGATTCCTCGATGCATCGTCGAACGCTTCTGACCGCCGCCGCTTCCGCCCCGCTCGCCGCCGCCGTCGCGGCGAGGGGAGATGAACAGGCGACCCCGGCGCCCGATTTTCGCTTCTGCCTGAACACCTCCACGATTCGCGGCCAGAAGCTGGGGATCGAACGAGAGGTCGAGATCGCCGCGGAGGCCGGCTACGACGGCATCGAACCGTGGGTGCGGGACGTGGAGGCCTACCGCGACGCCGGCGGATCGCTGCCCGATCTCAAGAAGAAAATTGCGGACGCCGGGCTGACGGTCGACAGCGCGATCGGCTTCGCGAACTGGATCGACGCCGATTCGCTCAAGAGAGCGGCCGGCCTGGAGCAGGCGAAGCGGGACATGGCGTTGATGCGGTCGATCAGCGGCACGCGGCTTGCCGCCCCGCCGGCCGGAGCGACGCAGGAGACAATGACCGATCTCGACGCCGTCGCGGAGCGGTTCGCCGACCTCTGCGACGTCGGGGCGACCGCGGGCGTCGTACCGCAGTTGGAGGTGTGGGGGTTCTCCGCGACGCTCTCCAAGCTGGGGGAAGTGCTGTACGTCGCGTCGGAGGCGTCGCGGCCGAACGCGATGCTGCTGCTCGACGCCTATCACCTGCACCGCGGCGGCAGCGGGTTCGAGGGGCTGCATCTGCTGGGGCCGGGGGCGATGGAGGTGTTCCACCTCAACGACTTCCCCTCGACCCCGACCGCCGCCGAACTGAACGATCGCGACCGCGTCATGCCCGGCGACGGCGACGCCCCGCTGGACGAGTTGTTCAAGACGTTCCGAGCGATCGGCTTCGCGGGCACGCTGTCGCTCGAACTGTTCAATCCGGATTTGTGGAAGCGGGACGCGCTGGAAGTCGCGAAAGAAGGGCTGACAAAAATGCGAACGGTCGCGGATCTCTCTTAATTTCACGCCGGTTCGTCGTTGCCGGAAGGCGGTGCGCGTCGCGTGGGAAGCGAGCCGCCCTCCGGCGACGGCGAACCGGGGGACGATCAATAGACCTCATCGAGGACGTTCTCGAAGAACGCCCAATCCTCCCGCGTCTGTTCCAACGTCTCAGCGGTGTCGAGCGGCTTCCAGCTGTGACTGCCGCGGTATTCGCTGTGCAGACTGAAGACGCCGTTGAAGCCGCGTCTTTTCAGTTCCTTAACGAAGTCCGGGATCGGACTGAACCCCTCGGCGACGGGCGTGGTGACCTCCTTGAACTGCGCCATGCCGAAGTCGTCGCGGCCGTTCGACTCCTTGCGGTAGTTCTTGACCGCACACAGCTTGATCCACGGGGCGAGCAGTTCCAGCCCCTGCCGCCAACCGGCGTCGCCGCCTTCGAGGTGCATGTGCAGCGTGTCGACGTAGGCGCCGAGATGGGCCGGCGGGAGATCCTTCAGCAGCGTGTGGAGCATCGTGCCGTGACTGGGCAAATATTCGCCGCTGTGCACGTGCATGCAGGCGGTCACGCCACGCTTCTCCGCGAGGACGGAGATTTCCGCAAGGGTTCTGCGGACCTCGTCCATCCGCTTCGCCAACGGCACGCCGTTCTGCCGGAAGTAGCCGAGTTTCAGTTCCGTCACGCCGTTCTCCGCCGCGACGGCCATCAGCCGATCGGAGGCCGGGCCGGCGTCCGTGATACCGGTCGTCAGCATCAGGACTCTCTGCCCTTCGTGCGCCGCATCCTCGACGGCGGCGGGCAGTTTCGCGGCGGCCTGTTCCGGCTCGATGTGGCCGCCGGGGCGAACGGTCAGGTCCAAGCCGTGAACGCCGACTCCGGCGAACTCCAAGGCGACCCGGTCGATCGGCCACTCCTGAAAGCTTTTCGTGAAGATCGCGACCGGCGGACGGGACGCCCGGTTCCTCGGCGTCGCGACGGCGACCGGCGCTGCGATCCCCGCGCCGGCGGAGAGCGCCGCGGTCGCGGCGGCGGTGGAGGTGAGGAAGTCGCGGCGGCGCATCGGCTCGATTCGGTTTCAGGAAGGGCCGGTCGAAGGGCGGACGAACGACTATCATCCCCCCCGTCGGCTTCCGCTCGCCACTTCGCCCGCGTCCCGAACCCCCGGCTCGCCCGTGCCCGTCGCTCTGCTGTGTCTGGTCGCTTTCCTCCCGCCTGAAGACCCGGGGGACGATCCGGCGGCTAACAGCCCTGCAGTTGAGGGGCCGGTCATCGAGAAGCAAGACGTCGACCCCGCGACCGCGCCGCTGCCGCCGGCCAAAACGCTGGAGGACGGGGTGCGGGTTTGGGGCAACCTGCCGTTCCGCCGCGCGGGCGGGGAGACGTTGCGCATGGATCTGGCAATTCCGCCGCTGGATATCTATCGAGCCGACCCGCCGCGGACACCGCTGCTGGTGTTCGTCCACGGCGGCGGATGGGTCGCGGGGACGAAGCTGCGGTATCAATCAGAGATCCTCGCCCGGGCGCGGGGCGGGGCGGCGGCGGCGACGATCGAGTACCGCCTCAGCCGCGTTGCGGAGGGCGGGAAGTATGTGGCCCCGTTCCCGGCGGCACTGGAGGACGTCCGAGCGGCGCTGGCGTTCCTCGTCGATCGAGCGGACGAACTGAATATCGACCCGGCCCGCATCGCCCTGATCGGCGACAGCGCCGGCGGGCACCTCAGCTTGCTCGCGGCGCTCTCGGCCAACGAAACGCCCGGCGGCGATCGGGGGACGAAAGACGAGCCGAACGCTTCGCCGCGGATCCCGGTCGCGGCGGTCGTGAACCTGTTCGGGGTCACCGATATGCCGGCGTATTACACCGGCAGCCGACACGCCCGCAGCGTGTTGAGCCTGTTCCTCGAGGGCCATCTCGCCGTGCGGCAAGCGGCGTACGAGGCGGCCAGCCCGGTGCGATTCATCGACGCGGACGACCCCCCCGTGCTCACGCTCCACGGCACGGCGGACCCGGTCGTGCCTTACGATCAGGCCGAAATCCTGCACGAGACGCTTAAGGAGGCGGGCGTCTCGAACGAACTGGTCCCGGTGCCGGGCGGAACGCACGGGCTGTTTCGCGAGCGAGGCGCCGTGAGGAATCGCGTCAGCCGCTTCCTTGCAGCACAACTGCGGCCCGCCGCGAAGGTGCCGGCCGCCGGCGGTCCCTGACGGCGTTGAACGGGTAGGGCGTCCAGAGTGAAGGCGATTTCGTCCCGGGTCGAACCCTGAGCCGACGCCGCGGTGACTGCCGGGTCGCCGACAGGAGGGAGCGATTCACAATCCCGTGAACCAAGTTTCCCTCTCCCACAGGAATCGTGCCGATGTCTGCCGCCGCCACCACGCAGCCCAAGCCCAGCGGTTATCACCCCGCCAACGGAACCGATCGCGGCTACGCGAAGCGGGCCGGCGTGCCGGCCCACGCCCGGCACGAAGGGCCGCTGGCCCGAGCGATCGAGGAGCAGACCAGCAAACTGCCCAGCGACGTCTTCCTGTGGGCCGCCGGCGCCAGCATGGCCGCCAGCGCGACCGCCAAGGTGATGGGCTCCAAGAACACGGCTCTGTTCATCGGCCAGTGGGCCGCGCCGTTTCTGATCCTCGGCCTGTACAACAAGCTGGTGAAGCTCGAAGGCAGCGAGTGACGCGCGTCCGCTCGCCGCTCTCTTGAAGAGAGCGGCGAACGATCGATCAAGCCTTTACTTCGCGGCGCCGGTCGTCTTGGTCTCCACCCGGCAGAGATACATGTCGCTGGTGATGAACAGGTCGCGGCCGTCCTCGCCGCCGAAGGCGACGTTGCTGGTGTGCTCGCCGGTCTCGATCCGGCCCAGCGGTTTACCTTCCGGGCTGAACACCCACACGCCGCCGGGGCCGGTCGCCCAGATGCGGCCGTCGACGTCCACCTTCAACCCGTCCGCGGAGCCTTTGCCGGGCTGCTTGGAGGCGTCGAAGAACAGCGACCCCTCGCCGGTCGAGCCGTCGGCGGCCACGGGGAACTTCATCCAGTGCTTCGCGCCGCTGTCGGCGACGTACAGCGTTTTCTCGTCCGGCGAGAGCGCGATGCCGTTCGGGCGGGGCATTTTCTTCGTGACGAGGGAGACCGTCCCGTCGGTCGTGAGGCGATAGACGCCGCAGAAATCCAGTTCCGCGTTCGGCCCTTCCAACCCGCCGGGCAGGCCGTAGGGCGGGTCGGTGAAGTAGATCGTGCCATTCGAGTGCATGCACAGATCGTTCGGGCTGTTCAGTCGCTTCCCTTCGAATCGGTCGGCCAGGGTGACCTTCCCGCCCTGTTCGGTCAGCGGCATGATCGACAGCCGGCGGTCGCCGTGCTCGCAGGAGACAAGCATCGAGGGACCGTCCTCGTCGCCGGCGACCAGCAGGCCGTTTGAGCCGGGTTCGTTGCCGTAGTCGGTCAGTCCGGTGTAGCCGGCGGGATCGAGGAACACCCGCACCGCCTTCCTCGGCTCCCAAACGCGCACGGTGTTGGACGGGATCTCCGAGAACAACAACCGCTGTCCTTGCGCATCCCACGTCGGTCCTTCGCACCAGCTGAAGCCGGAACCGAGGACGTCGATCTTCGCTTCCGGGTCGATGCAGTCGGCGAAGCGGTCGTCCAGGACCACGATGCGGCCGAGCGTCGGGAAGACGTCCGTGTCCTGCGAACCGGCCGTCGCGGGGAGACTCGCGACGAAGCAGAGCGACAGCAGGGCGGCGAGAACCGGGTGCGGTGCGGGGCGGGGCATGGAGGTTCGAGGCGGGGGGAATCGGGGGCGAACGGAGCGATGCTACCGGTCAGCCCCGTTGACCGCTCGCCGGTCGGACGCCTACGGTCGGCGCATGGATGGAACCACACGGGGCGCCGGTCTGCACACGTCACGCGATCGCAGCGAATCCCGTGGAGGACGCACGCGGTTCGCCGCAGCGTTGGCGAGCGCGCTGTGCTTCGCGGGGGGGCTCCTCGCGGGGGCATCGGCGTTCGCTCAGCAACAGGGCGAGGAGCCGTCGACCCAGGAGCCGTCGACCCAGCCAACGCCGATTGTGGCGGGAGAATCGCCCGGCGACGGAGGCGCCGCCGAGGCAATGCCTGCGGAGGGCACCCCGCCGGAGCGGGTCGGCCCGCACCCGCTGGCCGAAGGCGCGACCGATCCCGCGGTGGGCGAGGAGCCCGCCCCGCCGGAGCCCGCGGAAGCTCCGCCCAAGACAGAACCGGCGCCGACCGGCGGCGCGACGCTGCCGACGGCAGAGCAGATCGCCGCGAAGCTCGCCGCGGTGAAAGCCGCCGGCGAGGTCGACCCGCCGACCGACGGACTGACCGCCGATCAGCGGGCCGCGGCGCTGGCGGATCTCAACGCCGCCCTAGAAGCGCGGAACCGCTTGGACGCCGCGATCGTGGAACGAACCGCCGCCGAAGCGGCCGCGGAGGCGGTCGAGGAAGACGCGAAGCGATTGCAGGCCGAATTGGATGCGATCCCCCCCGTTCCGAAACCGGAGGAGATTCAAGAGGGATTCAAGGATATGACGGACGCCGCCGTCGTGACGGAGCGCACGAAGGCGGAGAACGACCGGGCTCGTCTCGAACGGGAGCGGGTCGCGCTCGCGGAATCGATCTCCGGCAAGCAGCGGGACGCCAAGCAGGCGACGCTGCGGGCCCTGCTGAAGCAGGCGAACGAAGCGGCCGCCACGGAGTCGGCGGACCCGGACGTTCCGACGGACGTGGCGACGGCTCGGATCGCGCGCATTCGGCTGGAGAAAGCGGTGCTCGTCGAGGCGCTGGCCGCCGCCGATGCCGAGAGCGTACGGGCCGCCGCCGCCGCGGCCGTCGGGCTGCCGACGCTGCGGCGAAACCTGCTGGACCGGAAGATCGCCGGCGTCACCGCCCGCGCCGCCGCCGCGACCGACGAACTGAATCGCCGGGCCTCCGCGAAGGTGAAGGAGCTGGTCGAATCCTCGACCGGCGGCGAGATTCCCCCCGTGCTGGAGGACCTCGCCGCGGAGGTCGCGGCGCTTCAGGAGTCGTACGAGCGGCAGGTCGCCAAACGCACCTCCGCGGAGAGCCAAACTGAAAAGACCAAGCGAAGTCTCGCGGCGCTGAAGGAGCGGTGGGATCGCGTCCGGGAACGGGTCGAGGATCTGGGCCTTTCGGACGCGGTGAGCGCCAGCCTGCGGCGGGAGCGGCGGGAGGTGCCGGTACTCGACCAAATAGAAGAGGGTATCGAGGCCCGCTCGGGGGAGATTGAGCGCGCCTTAGTCGCCGCCGCCGACCATCGCGACGCCGTCGCCGCCCTGCCGCCGGCGGACAAGCATGCGAGCGTCGCCTTCGCCCTGATCAGCGGCGCCGCCGACCAGGGGCTGGTGGGGGACGCCGCCGCCGCCGCCGAGGCGAAGGCTCAGGAACTATTGGACGTCCGCCGCGAACTGCTCACGAAGCTCGCCCCGGAAGACGGTTCCGAGGGCGTCGATCAGGCCGTGACCGACGCCCTGTTCGCCCTCCAGCAAGTGCAGAAGCAATACCGGGAAACCGCCTCCGGCTTTGCCGATTACATCGACGAACGCGTTCTTTGGGTTCGCAGCGGCCCGGCTCTCGGCAAGGCGCAGCTGGAACGCGAGGTGCCCGTGCTGGCCGGCTGGGCGGCGCCGGACGGAATCCGCGCGGTGGTTCGCTCGACGGTGGAGGCTTTGCTCACCGGATTCTTCACGCCGTTAACGGCGCTGGCGTTCGTCGGATGCGTACTCCTGATCGCGATTCGCTTCCGCCTGCGGGGCCTGCTGGCCCGCTGGGCGATCCCGGCTCGCCGGAAGGGGTCGCTGGACTTCCGCTCGACCGCCACGGCGCTGGTGGTCTCGCTGGCGGCGGCCTGTGCGGGGCCGGCGTTACTCGCCTGGCTCTCCTACGTCCTGACGAACGGCTGGAGCGAACAGACCGGCGCCGTCGGCCCCGGCGCGCTGCCTGCGTTTATGGACGCCTCCGCGTTGGGGACGGCGGCGGCATACGCGGCGGCCGTTTGGTTGCCGCTGTCCCTGTTGAGAATCGCCACGCGTCGCGACGGCTTGGCTGACGCCCATTTCGAATGGCCGACGGGCGCGGTCCGCCGGATTCAGCGGCAGGCGCGGTGGTTCACGCCGCTGCTGCTGTTCACCGCGGCGATCGCGGGGCTGCTCGGCTCCTCCGACCCGCTGCACGCCGGCGGCGGCTGGGAACGCGTCGCCTTCGCGGCGTCCTGCGGGCTGGCCGCTCTGATGCTGTACCGGTTGCTCCGCCCCGCGGGCGTGGTCTGGGACGGCATCCACAAAAGCGCCCCGGAAAGTCCCTCCTATCGCTTCCGCGTCCCGCTGTGCGTCATCGCCGTGCTGGGGACCGCGGCGCTGGGCGGCCTGAGCGTCGCGGGCTTCCACTACACCGCCGGCGAACTCGCCCGCCGGACTCTGGTGACGGCCGGCCTGCTGATCCTGTTGGTGCTGTTCCGCAGCGCGGCGGTGCGATGGGTGACGGTGTCTCGCCGGGCGATGCTGTACCGCAGCATGCAACGCCGGCGCGAGGAAGCCGCCGCCCGGGAACAGGCCGCGGATCCCAATCTGCCCAGCGGGTCGCAGACCGAAGGCCCCGCGGGGGTCACCGGCGTCGCGCCCGGCTCCGACACGCCGAGCGTCAGCGCCGCCGAACTTTCCGGTCAGACGCGCACGTTGGTCACCGCCGCGGCGCTGACGTTCTGGGTGGTCGGGCTGTTCTTCGTCTGGGCCGACGTCCTGCCGGCGCTGAACAAGCTGGAGGACGTGACCTTCGCCGGCTGGACGGTCAAGCGGGAGGTGCCCGTCGTCGTCGAGCTTCAGGAACCGTCGAATGACGACGCGATCGTCTTCGGCGACGACATATTGGAAACGGAGCTTAAAGACGTTCCGATCAGCCTGTGGGATCTGCTGGTGGCGTTGGCGGCCACGGGACTGACGGTCCTCGCCGCGAAGAACCTGCCCGGCCTGCTGGCGCTGAGCGTCTTCGATCGTCTCCCGCTGGACGCCGGCGGACGCTACGCCGTCTCCCGATTGGCGGGGTACGCGGCGGTGGTGATCGGCGTGTTGTTCACCGCCGGTCGGCTGGGATTTGAATGGGAGAGCGTGCAGTGGCTGCTCGCCGCGCTGTCGGTCGGCCTCGGCTTCGGCTTGCAGGAGATCGTGGCGAACTTCGTCTGCGGCGTGATCATCCTGTTCGAGCGCCCCGTGCGGGTCGGCGACGTGGTGACGGTGGACGACATCACCGGCGTCGTCAGCCGGATTCGCATTCGGGCGACCACCATCACCAACTGGGACCGCAAAGAGTTCATCGTGCCGAACAAAGAGTTCGTCACCGGCCGCCTGCTGAACTGGACGCTTTCCGACGCCACGAACCGGGTCGTGATCGAGGTCGGCGTGGCGTACGGCAGCGACACGCGAAAGGCTCGCGATCTGATGCTGGAAGCCGCGGCGGAGCAGCCGCTGGTGATGAAAGACCCGGCGCCGATCTCGACGTTCGAGGGCTTCGGCGACAGCACGTTGAACCTGCTGTTGCGGTGTTACCTGCCCAACCTGGATCAGCGATTGCCGGTGATCTCCGAACTGCACGCCACGATCGACGCGAAGTTCCGGTCCGCCGGCATCGAGATCGCCTTCCCCCAGCGGGACCTGCACGTGCGGAGCGTTCCCGCGGCGCTGATGGGCGGACGGCAGGAGTCGGAAGAGTCGGAGGAGGAGTCCACGTCGCAGACTCCCGGCGAAAGCCGCAACGGGCACGCCATCGCCGCGTGAGCGCCGCTTCGCCGGCGGTCCGCGAACCGCCGGCGGCTCGGTCGTGTCTGACGAAGGAACGATCGACGGCGCGCTTGCCGGCCCGCGATCCGGCGGCTACCCTTCCGTCCTTCGCAGACCGGCGTGCGTGTACGACGGTCGATTTATGGTGGCATTAGCTCAGTTGGTTAGAGCGCCGGATTGTGATTCCGGAGGTCGCCGGTTCAAGTCCGGTATGCCACCCTTTGAAAATAGGGGTTTCAGGCCCCTCGGCGTGAGACGCGCCGCCGCGTGAGACACTTCGTAGGCCTTTTTTGTGGAAGGCGGCGTAGCCCGCCGGTCTGCGGCGCCGCCGGGCTTTCGATTTCGCGAGGACGGCGGGGCCAGCCTGCTATTCGCCCGCGACTTCTGCAGCGTCGGTCCTCGCGATCGTCAGCACGTCCGCCGGGGTGAATCGCTCGCCCAGCACGGCGGCGGCGTCCACGCCGAGCCATTGCTCCAGCAGCGCCGCGTAGACGGTGCGGAAGTCCGTCTTCCATTTGAGGTCGCCGGCGTCCAGATCCGTCAGCGAGGAGGGCGGGCCGATCAGCCCCGGCTTGACCTTGTCTCCGACGAGGAACAGCGGGCCGGCGACGCCGTGATCCGTGCCGGCGCTGCCGTTCTCCTTCACCCGGCGGCCGAACTCGCTGAACGCCATCAGCACGACCCGCTCCGCCTGCCCGCGGGCCGAGAGATCGGTCGCGAACGCGGCCGCGGCGTCGCCCAGTTCCTCCAACAGTCTCGGATGCGTCCCCGCCTGCACGGCGTGGGTGTCGAATCCGCCGTGCTCGGTGTAATACACCCGCTCCGGCAGTTCGGCGTCGATGAGGCGCGCGATCAACTTCAGCCGTTTCGCGAGTCCTGTGTCCGGGTAACGAGCCGGACCGTCGTCGCGACTCATCGCTCGCCGCACGCGATCCGAACTCGCCGCGGCCTCCGCCGTCGCCCCTTCCACCAAGCCGAGCAACCCGCCCGCGGAACTGCCCGAGAAGGCCGGCGGGGCGCCGCCGCGCAGGCGGTAGGAGGCGGCGTCCCGGAGCGACGGCGCCTCCTACCGCCTGCGCC
>NZ_WTPX01000075.1 GCF_013036045.1 Alienimonas chondri | reverse complement strand
GACGTGGTACGCCGCCGCCGCCGCCGACGAGCGGCGGCGGCGGCGGCGTACCACGTCGGCAGCGGCCTTCTGATCCGCCGTAACCCTCGCGCGAGTCGCTACCTGAAAACAGCAGCTCTTTTAGAGCCCTGGAGGCTCCGCGCGTGGGGAAAGTGCTTGATCGCTCAATCGATTATGAAGATGGAAGGTTCGCCAGATGTCTGATCTCCTCAAGCTCAGCACTCGAGATCGCTGGAGGTACTTACAAGACCGCTTTGTTTCTAAGATAGCCCTGCGGCATCAATGGGTTCGGACTCGCATCGATCGACAGTCCATTGCTCTCTCGGGGGCGTACTTTTCATCAAACATCGGCGATCGTTTTATGGGCGATGTTCTCTACGGAGCCTTTCAGAAGTCTGGAATTGACTGCCTCAGAGTCTCGCACGGATCTGTGGAGGCAGTGGGTCCACGCCCGGCCGTTATTATGGGAGGAGGCGAGCTCGGCGACGAGAGCTACTTTAGACGTATGTTTTCGGTCGCGTCGCCGGAGAAGGTTTTCGTGATCGGCACTTCGCCACACTGCGCTTTGCATGAGGCGCCCGGTCCACTGCTCCAGAAAATCCGACGAATTCCATTCTTCTGCGTTCGAAGTCGTTGGGCGGAGTCCTACATGAGAAACGAGATCGGAGTCGAACAAGTATGCTACGCGCCGGATCTTGTATTTAGCGGCGGGCTTCAGTCAATGGGCGGTGTCTCTCAGAAAGGGGTATGCGGAGTCAATATTCTCCCGTTCTACTGCGAAATTCATCGAGATGGGTGCTTGAGGCCGAGCGTTCATCTCCGGGAGACGCTTGCTCGAAGCGACCCGGATTTTGCCTCCCGACTCGACATCGCGCATCGCCAGTACATGGCGATGATGAAGGGGGTCCTTGACTTGCTAGCTCGACAATATAGGGAGGTTCGGATAATTCCTTTTTCCGTCGGCGACTTCGTTTTCTCTCGAAGTTTCTTTGCGGGCAGCCAGATTAAGATCCTTTCCCCCCCGTCCAGCCTTGACCAACTCTTGTCAGAGGTGTCGGCATGTGAACTGTTTATTCCCACGCGATTTCATGCGTTAGTGTCCGCGATGATCGCTGGTGTACCGTTTCGACCAGTGCTGTACTCGGCGAAGTGCGTCAACCTGCTTAGTGACTTGGGGGTCACAGTGCCTGGTCCATCCGTCGACCGTCGTCGAATTCTGGATGGGGAACCTCTAAAGATGGCTGAGGAACTGGTGGGTTGCGAACCCATTGTATTTCATCGTGACCGACTCGCCGAAGTACATGCAGCAAGCGTTCGGTCGGTTAATGAGATTGTTGCAGCAGTCTCTCACTCCGGTCTACAAGCAGGTTGAATATGTCGAGTGTGGCGAACGATGCACTCACTGTTGTCATTCCTACGCTTGGCCGTGAGCAGGTTTTGATTGAGGTGGTAGCGCAGGTAGTGGCCGCTTCAGGCCGGCCGGACGCGATAATCGTTATCGATCAGTCGCCCGCACACGAACCGGAGACCGAACGCCGCCTCGCGGAATGGCATTCGGTCGGGCGGATTGTGTGGGAGCGGCTAACCGAGGCATCGATTCCTAAGGCGATGAACCGCGGGCTGAAACTTGCGACGACCCCGCTGGTCCTGTTTTTGGATGACGACGTCCGGCTGCATGCCGGGTTGGTCGCCGCGCACCGGCGGGCCCACGCGGAGTTTCCGGAGGCGTGGGCTGTCGTGGGGCAGGTGATCCAGCCATGGCAGACGCCGACGGACCTGCCCCGGCCGCCACGGCGGACCGGGCTACGGGAAGACCGTGATTTCCCGTTTCACTCCGTGCGGCCGGCGGAGGTGGGAAACGTGATGGCCGGCAACCTTTCCGTGAAGCGGGATCGAGCGTTGAGGGTCGGCGGGTTCGATGAACGCTTCTACGGAGCGGCGTACCGGTTCGAGACGGACTTCGCCCGTCGGCTAATGACCGCGGGGGGGACGATTCGCTTCGCCCCCGACGCCTCCATCGACCACCTGCGGGTTCCCTCCGGCGGAACCCGAGACACCGGTTCCCACCTGACCAGCGCCGATCCCAAGCACGGGTTCGGGGACTATTACTACGCTCTCCGGCACGGGCGAGGTTCAGGAGAGAAGGCGGCTTACTGCTCGGGCCGGGCCTTCCGGGAGGTGAGGACGAAATTTCACCTCGCTCGGCCGTGGTGGATCCCGGTGAAACTGCTCGGCGAGGCCCGAGCGTTTTCGGCCGCCCGCAAAGCCGTTCGAGAAGCCCCTCTCCTGATGAACTGCAGTGCGTCTCCGGCAGATCCGTCGCCTGCGGCTTCCGTCCGGGGGAAGGCATGAGCGGCCCCCCCGTCAAGACGGCGTTCGTCACATCCCATCCCATTCAATACCAGATCCCCGTCTTTCGGGAATTGTTCGCCGACTCCGGGATCGATTTGACGGTTCTGTTCTGCCACCTGCCGAACGCGGCCGCCCAAGGCGACGGGTTCGGGGTCGCGTTCGAGTGGGATTTGCCGCTCCTGGAGGGGTATCGCTACGAAGTACTGGAGAACGTGGCCTCCGAGCCGTCGGTGACGCGGTTTGCCGGGTGCGACACGCCGGGCGTACGGGACGTACTCCGCCGGGGCGGGTATGATGCGGTGGTCGTGAACGGGTGGAATGTGAAAGCGATGCTGCAAACACGATTCGCCTGTCACCGGCTGGGGATTCCGTGCGTCGTCCGCGGCGAGGCGAACGATCTGAGGATCCGGCCATGGTGGGTACGGCGGATTCAGTCTCTGCTGGTGAACCGCTACGCCGCATGCTGCCCGATCGGAACGGCCAGCCGGGCGTTCTACCAAGCCCGCGGGGTACCCGACCGTCGGCTGTTTAATGCTCCGTATTGCGTTGAGAACGACCGATTCGCGGGTGCGGCGGCGGCCTCGACGGTGGGCGAGGCGCGGGCTCGATTCGGTCTCCCCGAGGACCGGATGGTGGCGCTGTTCAGCGGGAAATTTGAGACGAAAAAGCGGCCGCTAGACTTTCTAAAAGCGCTTGCGGCGGTCGCGGACGCCGGCGCGGCGGCGCCGCACGCCCTGCTCGTAGGGGACGGGCCGCTACGTGGGGAGTGCGAGGCGTTCGCCCACGCCCGCGCTTTGCCCGCGACGTTCGCGGGATTCGTCAATCAGTCGGAAATCCCTTTGGCATATCGAGCAGCCGATGTCCTGGTCCTGCCGTCCGACGCTGGAGAGACGTGGGGATTGGTGGTCAACGAGGCGATGGCGTGCGGTCGGCCGGCGATCGTCAGCGACCGGGTCGGCTGCGGGCCGGACTTGATTGAAGCGGAAGGGGCTCATGCGACAGGAGCGATCTTCCCCCTCGGAGACGTTCCGCGGTTGGCGCAACTCTTGAGCGACCTGGAACAAGACCGGGATCGACTGCGGCGGATGGGGGCGGCGGCTCGGGAACGGGTGGCGAGATACTCCCCCGCGACGGCCGCGGAAGGGCTTGCCGCGGCCGTCCAATCTGTCAGCGACCGAACCGTGAAAAAGCGGCCGACCGCTCCAAGGCGGTCCGGCTGATGGCCGGCTTATTTTATATGGCCGTGGCGGCTTGCTGCGGGATCTCCCTCATCCGGTGGCGGTGGGGCATCTACGCGGCCGTGCTGTTCGACGCAGTCCGGGATCCGGCTCGAAAACTCACGCCCGACTTCCCGCTGCTAATGACGCTGGCTCCGGCGGCGGTGTGGGCCGCGGTTTTCGCGGGATTGCTGTTGGAGAGACGCGGGGGGGCCAAGGCGATATTCCGGGCGCAACCGGGGACGAAAAGGTTCGTGGCGCTTCTTGTTGCAGCCCTGTTGCCCGGGGCGGCCGTGGCGGCCGCGACGTTACCCCGCGGACCGTTGGTCGCCGCGTTCGGCGCGGTGTCTTACTTGGCTCCCCTCCTTGGACTCGCGATTGGCTTCGCGTTCGCGCACTCGGCTGCGGACGTTCGTCGAATAGCGGGATGGTACTGTGCAGTGAACGCTGCGATGTTAATCTCAGTACCGGCTGAACGATTTGGGTGGGGGTGGCAGGGGCTGGGGGGGATCGAGATGGAGTGGGTTCGGTACCACGGTCAAGAAGTTATTCCACTGATCTCCGGTTGGTATCGTAGCCCGGACACCATGGGCCTGCGGGCGGCCCACCTAATGATGTTTGCGGCGACGCTTGCCGTTCATCGACCGGAAACGGGCCGTCGAATTCCTTGGTGGGGATGGCTACTGCTGGTCGTGTGGGGCGGAGCGTGTTTGGTCCTCTGCGGGCGACGGAAGATGATCGGCGTCCCGGTCGTATTCGTCGGCGTCTTCGCCGCCCTCCAGGCGCTGCGGGAGGGTTGGGTGAAGGCGGTGGGCATGGCCGCCGCGGGAGCGGGCATCGCCGCGGTGGGCATCGTATTGACCGCGGGCGAGACCGGATTAGGACTCGGGAACGAGGACTACTTAGCGTCGACGTTGGGCGACAGCACGGAGCGGCTGGGAACTGAAACCGTGTCTTCAATCGACCCCGTGCTGCGACAGTACGGGTTACTTGGCAACGGGCTGGGGTCCGCCACGCAGGGACACCACTACGTCGCCGGTCGGAACTTGGCGTGGCCCGAGAGTATGGGCGCGAGGGTGCTTACCGAACTGGGGCTACCGGGTACTGTTCTGCTTGTCTGCGCACTGCTGGCACTGTTGGGAACATTCGCCGCCGCCGTGCCTCGCCGCGGGGAGTTTGCTCCGCACGCCCGTCTGCAAACCTGCCTGCTGGCGATGCTCGCGGCGGCGGCGGCCTGCATGACGATCTCCCATCAGTCTTTCAGCGGGGATCCGATGGAAATGCTCCTGCTGTTAGCAATCGCAGGGTTCGTGCTGCGACTGGGAATGGGAAGTGGTGCAAGAAGTTGGGGCAATCGACCGCCCGGTCCTGCCCAGTGGCGCAGGGCGAATTCGAGGGGCGTTCACGACGCTCCGCCCTCTCGTCGCGGCCGGGATCGCATCCGTGCTTATCCCGAAACGAAACTGACGGGGAACGGCTGATGGCCATCGCGTTGATCGACGGCCTCTCCGCTCGCGCCCCCAGCGGCTACCACGTGCTTGGCGGCCATCTTCGGGAGTTAGCCCGCCGTACCGCGGGGCGGCACCGTTTCGTCTTGCTGCACGACCTCACGCAAGATGCATTGGGGAAGGATCTTCCGGAGAACATCTCGGCGATTCGGTTGGGCATCGACCTTACATCGCCGCTCCGTCGTGCGGTGTGGCAGAAAACTCAGCTCTCCAAAGAGGTGCGTCGGGCCGGAGCCGACCTCATTTTCACGCCTGCTGGCTCCCTGCCGCCCGTCCGTCTGCCGGTCCCGCAGGTCTGTTTCGCCCAAAACCCTTGGTGCCTGACGGAGGCGGTCCCGAAGAAGGGACTCGACAGGATTCGAGCAGCTGTCCAACGTCGAGCGTACCGGGCGGCGACCGCCGAGGCCGATCTGATGATCTATAACTCGAACCATCTGCGTCAGCTCTACCGAGACGCCGGCGCCCCCGCCGCAACCCGCGAGTTGATCCTCTATCAGGCCGTTGATGAATCTGCGCGGAAGGCTGCCGCGGCAAGCGGTGTACCGCGGCGAGACGATCTGATTCTTAGCGTATCGGTGATGGCCCGGTGGAAGAATGCGGAGACCCTCATACGTGCGGGCACGGCGCTCCGTAACCGTGGACGGCGGTTTGAAATAAGGTTCGTCGGCCCGTGGTCGCACCCCGATTATCGCGCCGAGATCGAGGCGGAAATTGCCGCTTCGGGCCTGCAAGATTATATTCGAATCGTCGGGCGTGTTTCCCGGGACGAACTGTATCGGCATTACGCGGAGGCGACCGTCTTCTGCCTGATGAGCAGGTGCGAATCATTCGGCATCCCCGCGGTGGAGGCCCAGACGTTCGGCGTGCCGGTCATCGGCTCGACGGCATGCGCAATGCCGGAGATCGGCGGCGCCGGCGGGCGATTTTGCGATCCTGACGACGTGACTGCAGTCGCTGATCACCTCGATCGACTGTTGACAGATCGAAACCATCACGCGGAACTGTCCGCCGCGGCGCGCGAGAATGCGGAACGGTTTCGCTGGGAACGGGTCACCCCGCCGCTGGAAGCGATGTTCGACCTGTGCTGACGCCTTCAATCCCGCCGCCGACGCTCGGAGACGCTCCTTCCCAAATGATTCTGATCACAGCACACGCGTGGGTGGACGATCTGGCCGGTGGGTCGTTCAAACTGGCGACCGAGTTCGCCGAGAGTCTCGCGGACCGTGGGCGCCGGGTGCACTATGTTTGTTGTGGACACGAACGAACCCCCCCGCCGCGGACGGTTGAGCGGGGGGTGACGGTGTGGCGCTATCCGCGTCCGCGGGGGCGAGGCCCCTTCGCTTTGTGGGGTCATGTGCGCGGGACAGCCGCCGCCGTGCAGAGAGTCCTTGCCGAGGCCGGACCGCCGGACTGCCTGAACGGGCACACGCCGTTGCAGTTTACCGGGGCGCTGAGGGGACTCCGGGGAGCGAAGTCGCGGGCCCGCGAGGGGGGCCGGACGGTGTATACGGTGCATTCCCCGTTTGCGGACGAGTTCGCCGCGGAGGGCCGCCGCGGACCGCAAGCTTGGTCGACCCGCGTGGCGGCAGAATTGGAAGGGCGAAACTGCCGCCGTGCTGACGCGATCGTCGGCCTCTCGGCATTCACTCTGCATCGCCTGCGAGCGTTGTGCCCCGACATATCAACGCTTCGGGACGCCCCGGTCGGGGGAGCTTCGGTCTGCCACGGGTGGATCGATATCGAACGTTTCCAGCCGGTCGAGGATCGTCCCGCACTGCGAGCCCGGCTCGGCGGGGCTTGGGCGAACGCGGCGGAGGAACCGACGTTCTTCACGCTGCGTCGCCTGCACCGGCGGATGGGGTTGGACCTGCTGATCGACGCTGCCGCGGCGTTAGACCGGTCCGGGAAGCGGTTCCGGCTGCTCATCGGCGGCGGCGGCCCGCTCCGAGGCGAGCTGCAGGCCCGAATCGACTCTCTCGGGCTGTCGGAGCGCGTGACGCTGCTGGGGTTCGTGCCGGACGAAGACTTGCCGGACTGCTATGCGGCGGCGGACTGCTTCGTGCTGCCGACCCGCGACTTGGAGTGCTTTGGACTAATCATTTTGGAGTCCTACGCGGCGGGCGTACCGGTGATCGCCACGCCGGTCGCGGCGATCCCGGAATTGGTCACGCTAGCCGGTGACGGATGGCTGACGGAGACCGCCTCCGCCGAGGCGCTGGCTGACCGAATGCAAGCGTTCTTGGCCGGTCGCCTCGCCGGCGACCCCGCGAAGCTTCGTGGGATCGCCGAGGGCTTTGATCGAACAGCCGGCGTCTCCGCCCTGGAGTCCGTCTGCTTTTCCGGACGCTCCGTTTCGTCCCGCGATCCGGCCCTCTCGTGACGCCGCCCGACCCCCACCGACGCTCCGTCCGAGCAATCGGCAAGTTCCTCAAGCTCTTCTACCCACGTGGCCACGTGCGGCGTGTCCTCGTAGGGCCGCTGCGCGGGGTTCGTTTCGTCGTCCGTGACGCGATGGGCGTGGCCTACGCCTGCGGGATGGACGGCCAACAGCTGCGAGCCCTGGCGGGACGGGTGCGGACCGGGCAGACCGTCTATGACGTGGGCGGCAACCGCGGGCAAGTCGCTCTGCTGTTCGCCGGGGCCGTCGGACCGGGCGGGCGGGTCGTGTGTTTCGAGCCGGTGCCCGGCCTTGCGGATGATTTGGAGCGGAACCTCGCCCTCAACGAATTCGGCGAGGTCCGCGTGGTGCGGGCCGCCGCGGCCGACCGGGAAGGCGCCATGACCTTCGATTTTCCAGAGGACCGAGCGACGCAGGGCAAACTGCGGGATGTGGAGCCTACGTACCGGCACGACGGCGCGTCGGTGCTGCAGGTGAAAACGGTGACCCTCGACAGCGTGGTCGCCGCCGGCGAGCGGCCGCCAGACCTGCTGAAAATCGACGTGGAGGGCGCCGGCGCTGCGGTCCTGCGGGGCGCTCAGCAGATTTTGGAACGGCATGCTCCGGCGGTCTACATCGAATTGCACGGCCCGGAGGAACGGGCCGGCGTGCAGGACGAACTAATCTCCCGCGGCTACCGGATCGAAACGCTGGACGGGCGCCCAGTCTCGGCCCCTGCCGACGACGCGGCTAACGTCCTGTGGTGCGTGCGGGACGCCCCCGTCGGAGATATACGGTGCCGAGATCTATAATGAATATAGTTATGCAAACGCCGGGGCGGCCCATACATGTGCGTATCTGCGGGATCCGGTCCGTGCGCTGATCCCGCGGCCGGCGTCGACGTGGCCGGGGTCGATCTGTCGGAGAGTGGCATCGCGTTGGCGCGAAGAACGCATCCGGGCGTGGGGTTCGAGGTGGCGTCCGTCACCGATAACCTCACCAGCTTATTCGAGCGGCGGTTCGACGCCGTGACGTCGCTGGAGGTTGTGGAGCACCTTTACGACCCGCGAGCGTATGTTGCGGCCCTGTTCGACGTGCTGGAACCGGGCGGTACGGTCATCATGACGACCCCCTATCACGGTTATCTTACAAACCCCGCCCTCGCCGCGGCTGGTCAGCTTGACGACCACTTCACCGTTCTGTGGGACGGCGGGCACATCAAGTTCTGGTTGCGGCGGACGCTGTCCGTCCTTTTGACCGAAGCCGGGTTCGAGGACGTTCGGTTTCGCGGGGGCGGCCGCCTGCCATGGCTGTGGAAATCCATGATCCTGTCCGCCCGCAAGCCGGCGTGACCTCCGCCCAGCCTGCTGGCGGCCCGGCCCGGCCCTCCGCTGTCGCCGTCACCCCCGACGACTGTCCTAGCCCGCACTCGCTGGGCAATAAACTCGCCCGTGTCGCTTGGGGGGCGGTGCGGCCGACGTTGTTTGCACGTTCGCCTCGGCCCATGTGGGGGTGGCGGCGGTTCCTGCTGCGGCTCTTCGGGGCGAACGTCGGGCGGGGAGCCAAGGTGCTGCCGTCGGCGAAGGTCTGGCTGCCGGCGAACCTGACGCTGGGGGAGTACGCTTGTCTCGGGGCGGAGGTCGACTGTTACTGCGTCGCCCCGATCTCCGTGGGCGCTCACGCGACCGTGTCGCAGCGGGCGTTTTTGTGTGCGGCGACGCATGACATCTCGGACCCGCACATGCGACTGGTCGCCCGGCCGATTATGATCGAAGCATCGGCGTGGGTCTGTGCGGAGGCGTTCGTCGGGCCGGGGATCGCCGTGGGGGAGGGGGCGGTGGTCGGAGCCCGGGCGGTCGCGGTGAAGAATGTCGAACCCTGGGCGATCGTCGTCGGTAATCCCGCTCGGTTCCTCCGCCGACGGAATTTGCAAGAGCAGCCGGTCGCGGACGCGTCGCGGGCGCCGGTCTGACCTGTCGCCGGTCTCGATCGGTCGAATGCTCGGGCGATCGCGTCGTCGGTTCAGCGGACATCATTGTAGTCGCGGTACCAGTCCACGAACGCGGCGACGCCTTCCTCGATCGGCGTGACGGGGACGAGATCCGTCACCTCTTCCAACGATGAGGTTTCCGCTGCGGTCGAGACGACATCTCCCGGCTGCATCGGCAGGAATCGCTTGTTCGCTGGGCGGCCGCATGCGGCTTCGATCGCCTTGATCAGACGCATCAACTCGACCGGCTCCCGGCTGCCCAGATTGTAAGTTCGGAACGGGCCGGTCCCCCGGTCCGGCGAACGCGGCGGCACCGCGTCCGGGGCCGGCGGCCGGGCAGCGAGGCGGACGACGCCCTCCGCGGCGTCATCGATATAGGTGAACCCCCGCTGCATCTTGCCTCCGCCGTACACGTCGATCGGCTCACCTCGCAGAATCCGCTCCGTAAACTTCCAGACGGCCATGTCGGGCCGTCCCCAAGGGCCGTAGACGGTGAAGAACCGTACCCCGCTACACGGCAGCCCGTATAGATGGGTGTAGCTGTGGGCCATCAGTTCGTTCGCCCGCTTCGTCGCCGCGTACAGACTGATCGGGTGGTCTGCCGGCTGATCGGCCGCGAGGACAGGCTCGGCGCTCGCCCCGTACACGCTGCTGCTGGAGGCGTACACCAAGTGCGGTGGGGCGCCGGCGCCGGACTCGGCCTGCCGGCGGCAGGCCTCCAGCACGTGTAGGAATCCGGTCAGGTTCGCCGCGGCGTAGGCGTGTGGGTTGTCGATGCTGTACCGCACCCCCGCTTGGGCAGCGAGGTGGATCACGCATTCGAACGGCCCGGCCTCGAAGACCCTTGCCGCCGCCGAGCGATCGCCGAGGTCGAGTTCGAGAAAGTCGAATCGTCCACGCGTCCGCTCCGCAGCAGCCGATACTCGATCCAACCGCGCCCGCTTCAACGCTGGCGAGTAATATGGGTCCAGATTGTCCACTCCGATCACGCGCATCCCGCCGGCGAGCAACCGCTCTGCTACCGCTGCGCCGATGAACCCCGCCGCCCCGGTCAGCAGCACGGGTTGGGAGCGCTTCTCCGCCCGAACGGGTCCGGTTTCGCTTGGCCGAGCCGGTACAGACAAAGGGGGAGATCCGCGATCGGTAGGCTTGAATGCTTGAAGGGGCACCGTAACCAGCGATCGGCGAAAGGTCGATACACGCCCCGCAGATCTACGACGAATACATGTGCGAAGAATCTATTCCGGCACCCGGTGTTCGCTGTATGATTCAAGGTGTCAATTGCCTTTGATCAGAAGCAGATGAGATCCACGCCTCCAACTCCCGCGGTTACCCATGTCGTAGGGACGGGAGCCGTTTAGCGAGAGAGGGCGTGCCTGCTCGGCCAAGCGGTCCGCGACCTTGGTCGAAGAGGAGGGTATGGTGATCCTCATCCCTCGCGGGGGATGCCGCGGATGTTCGGCCGCCGCCGTCGCGGGACTGCGTGGGGACGGCGTCCCGCGACGAATGTCCGGCGTGGGATTTCACAGAACGGCCGGACGATCGCGCCAACTTTGTTCGGGCGTTCTTCGGCCGGTTGTAGTCTACAACTGATCGGGGTAGTTTGGGGTTGTTACGCCTACAACCGTTGTCTATCGGCGGTCGCCGCGAAACCCTATCGCTGTAGTGGTCAAACGGCCCTCGGGCCGGGATTTTTTCGGACTTATGAGTCGGCTGCTCTAACCGATTGAGCTACGGCCCCTTGAGTCTGCGATGATAGGCGTTTCGGGCGGTCTCCGCGAGGGCGGCCGTCGGTGCGTCACGACCGTTTCCGCAACCGGACGCCCGGGGGAACCCGCCGCGTCCGCCGGGTCGTGGCCCGCAAAACCTGCCAGGAAGGCGGCCCGTCCCGGCAAGCCCCGGCGATCCGGGGCGAAGACCCCGGGGGGCGGCTACTTCGCGTCGTTCAGGAGTTCGACCATCGCCTTCCCCATCGCCAGTCCCACGTTCATGTAAGTCTTGGCGTTGCCGCCGTAATGGCCGTTGGAGGCGCCGCCCTGGCTGAGCGGGTGCGTGTAGACCGTGGCGACGGAGTCGGCGAGGTCGGGGCGCCGCGCCGGGTCGCTGAGGGCGAGTTGGGCGTCGAGGATCAGCTTTTCGTTGCCGGCGGCGGACTCCTTCTCGGTCTGGCCAAGGGTGGCGACGACGAACTTGGCGTCCGGGGCGTCGAACTCTGCGCGGAGGGCCGCGGCGAGGTTCGCGAGGTTCTGCTCGTACATGGCCGCGTGGCCGGCGTCGTAGCGGTCTTTGTCGCCCTGCCACCAGAAGAAGCCGGCGACTTCGTAGTCCGCGGCGCCGGGGTAGTACGCGCCGAGGTCCGCCAGCACGGCTTGGGCGCGGGCGACGTCGCCGGCGTACTGCACGCCGGCGGTCCAGCCGATCGGTTCCGGCTCGGCTCCCTTCTCCCACCGCAGCGGGGTCTCGCCGTAGCCGGCGTAGACGTAGGTCTTGCCGTCCTCGGGATCGACGAACTCGTACGACGGCGAACCGGGCGGGAGCAGGTCCCAGCCGAGGCTGCGGTTGCCGATCGCGCTTTTGAGGAGCAACACCGGCTCCTCCAGCGCCGCGCCGAGCCGGTGGCCGATGCCCTGCTCCACGCCGACCTTGCCGCCGGAGACGGTCAGCCATTCGTTCTTCCGCACCCGATTCTTCCCCGGCCCGCCGCTGCCCATCACCGCGACGTTCCGCACGTCCGCCCGCGTCGTCCAGTTCCCGTCTTCGTCCACGAGGAACGGGTACAGCCCCTCGGTTTTCACCGCGTGCTCCAGCCGGCCGTCCTCGTCGCCGGCGACCTTGCCCATTTCGAGCATGTTCGACTGCCCCATCAGGATGAAGACCTGCACGGTCTGCGAGGGGTCGGCCGGCGTGGGGTCCGGGTCCGGCAGTTGGGCGAACGCGGCGGCGGCCGGGCACAGCGTCGCCAAGCAGGCCGTCAGGAACCTAAGTCCCGGCGGTACGGCGGAGCGATGAGCGAGCGGACGCATGGGGGTTCGGACGGTCTGGAGTTCGGGAACGGCCGCCCCGACCGCCCGTTGCGGGGGGCCTGTCGCCCGGGCGTTCGGATCGACGATCACTTGACTGTCGGTCCCCGCGCCCGTCAATCACACGCCGCGGCGCCGACGATCCGGCTGGACCGGGCCCGTGAGGGCGTTGTGCGGCGTCGGAACGTCACTTCTCGGCGCCGTTCTCCCTGAGCTTCAGCAGCCGAGCCGCCTCGCCGCGGACGCGTGGGTCGCCGTCTTGAGCACGGCGCTTCAGCAACGCCAGCGACTCGGCCGACTCCGTCGACCCGGCAGTCCGGGAACAAGACCCGCCACGGCCGGAGACGGTCCGCAGAAAATCCGGTCGAACCCCGGAGCCGCGCGCCGGGTCGAGCGACGGCCTATCGCCCGGACCGCCGACTGACCGTATCGGTTCGTCCTCCGCCGCGTTCCTATCTCGGCTGGGCGACCCTCGATCCCGGTGCGGGCGCGGACGTCGCAGTTTTGGGGTAGGGCATTTTGGCGTCGACGTCTTCGCGCCATGCGTGCAGCATTCTCTTCAGCTTTTGCGCAATCTCGGGTCGGGACTCCGCGAGGTCGTTCTGCTCGCCGATATCGTTTTCGAGGTCGAAGAGCTGAACGGTTCCGTTTTCATAATACTCAAGCAGCTTGTATCGTCCGAAACGAACGGCGCCGCCCGGACTTTGGTAACCGTGATTGCTGTAGTGGGGAAAGTGCCAGTAGACCGGTCCGCGGTCGTAGTCTTCAGATCTCAAAGCGGGGACGAAACTTCGGCCGTCCACATGTTGATCGGGTAACGCCGGGAGGTCCGACATTTCGAGCAGGGTCGGGTAGTAATCCGTTCCGGTGACGATCGCCTGTGACGTCGAGCCGGGTTGCGTCTTGCCGGGCCAATGGACGATCAACGGCACTCGAATTCCGCCTTCGTAGTTCCAGCCTTTGGCCCCGCGAAGCGGCAGGTTGGAGCTTGCGAAGCGCGAGTTCAGAAACTCGCGGGGACGGCTGATTCCTCCGTACTGATTCGAGGCCGCCATGCCTCCGTTGTCGGACGTAAAGATGATGATCGTGTTCTTTTCCAGTCCGAGTTCTTTCAGCGTCGCGCGGATTCGACCGAGGCTTTCATCCGTCGCCTCGACCATCCCGGCAAATTCGACGTTGTCCTGTTTCTGCTTCACCCACGCCACTCGCTCGTTCTGATGCGATCGGCCGTCGTCGTTTTCTTCGAGCTCTTTGAGCTTCTCCCCTGAGATCGCGGGGCCGTCCGGGTTGGGTTCGAGGATGTAATCCGGGCCCTCCCGATGCCGCATCGTCGCCAGTTTCTTCTCGTACTTCTGAACCAGATCCTTGCGACCCTGGATCGGATCGTGAACGGAAAAGTGCTCCAAATGCACGAAGAACGGCTTGTCTTTGTTTCGCTCAATAAAATCGACGGCCGCATCGGTCAGCTTATCCGTAAAGTAATCGCCCTCCTCTGCGGGCAGCGTTTCGTCATATCCGCCGCCGAAAGGATGATGATAGGACCGCACCCATCCCGTGACGGCTTCGTCGAAGCCGTAGCTCTTCGGATCTTTCCTCAGATGAGCCTTGCCGTAGTTCGCGGTGGCGTAGCCATGCTGACGCAACGTCTCCGCCAGCGTTTGTTCTTCATCAGGCAGAGCCGTGAGCTTTTCGGCGTGGTGCAGCGGCTCGAAATCCCTCTCGGGGCGTCCGCCGAGCCACTCGGTCAAATTGGTCCGCGCCGGATACTTCCCGATCAGGACGCTCGCCCGGCTCGGCGAGCAGACGTGGCACGTCGAGTAGGCGTTCTCGAACAGCATGCCGTCTTTCGCCAACTGGTCGATCGCCGGGGTTTCATAGAACTGGCTGCCGTAGCAACCCAGATCCCGCTGGCCAAGATCGTCCACGAGAAAGAAGATCACGTTGGGCTTTTGCTGCGCGTGCAGTTCAACGCAGTCTATCAGCGAGAGCGCGGCACAAAGCGCAAGCATCTGGATGGCTCGTCGGGTTCTCATCTTTCGCGCTAAAATGAAAGGGGAACTGGAATGGGAAACGCTTCGCGGGGGTCGGAGAACGCTTCGCGATTATCATTTGCGGCGAAGCCGCTTTATGAACATACGTGGGTCAGCATCGTCGCTTCATTCTTGACCCGCACGCGATCGAGAACGCGCCCGGGACCGCTCGGATTCGTTTTTGAACTCGGGGGCTGTTTCTTTCGGCAACCAGCGGGCGAGCCGATCCCGCATCGCTTGGCGGGTCGGGTCGCCTGCGAGATTGTGGAATTCGTCTGGGTCGCTGCGATGATCGTAAAGTTCCTCCGACGCGTCGTCATAGACGATCAATCGCCAGTCCCGGCTCCGGACGGAGTGATTGTCAAAGTACGATGACGTGATCGCCGGTCGTTCCCGGGACGTCAATGGATCGGCGAGTTGAGGAACGAGAGAAACGCCTTCGAGATGAGAGTTGGCCGGCAGCCCGCACAGCTCGACCAGCGTCGGGTAGATGTCCAGCAGGCTGCTGGGTTCCAGGCATGGTTTGCCCGCCTGGATATCCGGTCCGGCAAACAGAAGCGGAACCCGCGTGGATTCTTCCCAAAGCGTGCGCTTGGCCCAGTGTCGTTTTTCGCTTAGGTGAAATCCATGATCGCTCCACAAGACGATGAGGGTGTCGTCGGCGTGGGGGCTGGATTCCAGAGCATCCAATACGATGCCCACGCAATGGTCGACGAAGCTGATCGATGCCAGGTAGGCGTGGGTCAAGCTTCGCTGCTTGCCGTGCTCGACTACTTCGGCGTGCGTGGGAGCGACCGCGTAGTCGTTGATGCTGAGAAAGCTCTTCGGAAGGTCGTCGAGGTCGGACCCAGGGTTCGGCGGCAGCGAGAGTTTTTCTGCGTCGTAGAGATCAAACCACTTCGGCGGAACGTAGAGCGGAACGTGAGGGCGAAAGAAACCGACCGACATGAAGAACGGCTTGTCAAAATCCTCCTGCAGCGCTTCGGCGGCCGTGTTCGCCAATTGGAAATCCGCCGTCTCAGCGTCGTCTTCCGGGAACGCACCCCAATCCCAAGCTTTGCTCCAGTGCGGCGGACGGTTCAGCGGCTTCTTCGGCGTGGGGCTTTTCGGGCGGCCAAGAGACCGGTCGATGTCAGCGGTTAGTCTTCCGCTGAAGCCATGGTGCAGCACCTTGCCGCCGGACAATGTGTAATAGCCGTTGTCCTTGAAGTAACGCTGAATCGTAGGGACGTCGGCGAGCGCAGGCAGCTCCTCATAACGGGGGCCGATTTCATAACTGCCGTGCGTCGTCGCGGCGACGCCCGACATCACGCAGACTCTGGACGCGGAGCAGACGGGAACGGCGCAATGGGCGTTGGCGAAGCTCCGGCCCCGCAGTGCCAGCGCGTCCATGTGAGGAGTCGCCGTTTGTGGATGGCCTTCGAGGAAACCGGTCCAGTCGTTCAGATCGTCGATTGCAATGAAAAGGACATTGGGCCGGCTACCAGGATCGTCCGACGGCTCGGCAGCCGCAGCGCACGAGAAAGCAAGGCCGAGAATCAACAGCGAAGCGAAGTTTGTCGTCATGATGAGGTTTGATCGTCTTGGGCAATCCGAAGCTTAAGCGAAGGAAATATTGTCTCGCGCATACGCGTCGCCGGTTGCATCGCTCGGTGCGGATCTTACCTCAGCGCCAGTTCTCGATCGCTCGTTTGAGTCGTTCGACGACCCCTGGGCGCTTCGCGGCAAGATCGTGTTTCTCGTGCGGGTCGTTCTTGAGATGGAACAGTCGGGCCGGAGCCTTATCCCAGACGTGTACGTTGCGGTACTTCGTCGTGTCCTTGCCAGCGTAGCGCACGAGCAGCTTCCATTCGTCCTCCACGCACCAGAGATATTGCTGCGTATCGTCAGGATCGCCGACCGTCATGTTATGGATCGAGTGGGCGACCCCAAACACTTGCGTGCGTTCGTTCCGAGCGTCGGCGTCCATCAGGTCGATCCCGGGAAGATTTGCGGGAGCCTCCGCACCGGTCGCTGCGGCAATGGTCGGAAAGAGGTCGATGGCGTGGGCGAGGTCTTTGCTCCGCTCCGGCTTTACGCGACCCGGCCACGAGACCATGATCGGCGTTCGGATGCCGTTCTCATAGGGCGAACCTTTGGATCGTTGTGCGAATCCTTTCCACAGTTTCTGGTTGGGATCGTCGGCGTTGGTACTGGCGGCTGCCCAGCCGTTGTCGCAGATGTAAAGCACGATCGTGTTTTCGGCGACGCCTTTTGCATCCAGGTGATCAAGCAATTCGCCGCAGGTTTCGTCGAACCATTCGCACATGGCGTAGTACTCTGCGACATCCTGAGCGCGTCCATCGATCGCGTATTTGGCGAGCAAACGTTCCGGCGGATTATGCGGCGTGTGGGGAAGGAACGGCGCATACCAGACAAAGAACGGCTTCTGCTGCTGGACCGCCAGATCGATGAACTCCGTCACCGGCTTCATTCCTTCACGCCCGATCTTCAGACCGGCGTCGCCATGCCGACCCCCACGTTTCGGGTCGCCATGGGTCATGCCATGAGTGAACCCGCCATCGGCGAAAGAGCCTTCCCACCACTTGCCCGACTGATGCGCGAGATAACCGTTTGCGGTAAGCGTTCGGATAAAGCTCGGATGCTGGCGAAACTGCTCACGCAGGGGGACGTCGAGCGCGGCGCGATCGTTACCGCCATCGACGTCATTTCCCGTGATCCCGTGTCCAAACGGATAGAGACCGGTCACCATCGAAGCCAGAGAGGGCCTGCAAAGCGGCGACGCCACGTAGCCACGATCCAGCACGAGACTTCGCTTAGCGAGCGCGTCGAGGTTCGGCGTCTGAATCGTCGGGTGCCCCATAAACCCGTAATCCGTCCACGCCTGGTCGTCACTGAGGATCAGGACGATATTGGGTTTGTCGGCGGCAAGGGAAAAGCTGCCCGGGCACAGTGTGACGGCCAGAGCTAAGAGTAGATGTTTATTTGTATTCATGGACGTCGCGGCGATTCGTATCGTTTTCTGCTTGGACATAGCGCTCTGATTGGACACAGGCATTGTGGCTTGCCGCGGCGTCAAGCGTTTTGTCGCGGAACTGAGAACGAAAAGGCGTCGGGAACGTGTCGGGAACCCAATCCGGTTATTGGTTCCTGACGCGTTTTCCTGCTCCTTCCGATTCAAAACAGCGGCTCAGCCATTTCGCCGTTCATCCGCTCCCACAGTTCCACCAGCTCGGCGAGACGTTCGGGTTTTGATTTAGCGAAATTCGTTTTTTCAGAGAGATCCTTCGACAGGTCATAGTGTTCCCACGGCGCTTTGCTCGGACCCTTCCAGCCGCCCATCCGGACGAGTTTCCAATCGCCGTGTCGCAAACCGGATCTGCCGCCCTGACGCCAGAAGAACGTTTCGTGAGGGGCGCCGGTTTTCTTGCCGGTGACGAAGGGAACCAAGTCGACGCCCTCGACCTGCTCGGGCGCGACGACGCCTTCGCTGTTGGCCGCGGCGGTCGCATAAACGTCGAACGCGCTGACCGGTTTCTCGTAAGTTTGGCCCGCGGGGATCGTTCCTTTCCACTGCATCATGACCGGCACGCGCAGCGCGCCCTCGGACATCTCCCCTTTCGATCCGCGCAGCGGCAAATTGCTGGAGGTCAGTTCGCGAGTCGGACCGCCGTTGTCCCTGAGGAAGAAGACGATCGTGTCCTCTTCCAGGCCCGACTCCCGCAGCTGCGCCATCACCGCTCCGACGCTGTCGTCCATGTTGGCCGGCATGGCGGCGAAGATGCGGCGATGGACGTCCTCGATGTGCGAGAACCGATCCATATACGCGTCGGCGCCCTGCAGCGGGCTGTGCACCGCGTTGTAGGCGAGGTAGAGGAAAAACGGCTTGTCGTCGTGGCGGTCGATGAAGTCGACCGCTTCGCGGGTCAGGGCATCGGTCAGGTACTCGGTCTCGACGACGGGCTGACCTCCCCGGACGATCGGGTTGTCGGCGTCGTAATCCGGCTCGTTGCCGCCCATGTGATCGGCGTAGATGAGTCCTTTGCTTCCGACCCAGCGGCCCGTGAGCCCGCCCGGGAGCGTCTTGCGGCGGAGCATCGTCGTGACCCCTTCGTACGGCGGCGGCACGAAGTCGCGGCCCTCGTGCAGGAACCCGAAGAACTCGTCGAAGCCGTGCCGGAAGGGGTGATAGTCCGCCGTGCCGCCCTGATGCCGTTTGCCGACCAGCCCGGTCGTATAACCGGCGTCCTGCAACGTCTCCGCGATCGGGACTTCCGCCGCCGGCAGGCCGGCGCCGGGTCGTTCGTTGACCGCCCCGATGGGATTGAACTCGTAGCCGAAGCGGGTCGGAATGCGCCCGGTCAGCAATCCCGCCCGCGAGGGACTGCAATTGGGGCCCGCGACGTAGCCGTCGGTGAACCGCACGCCGTTTCTGGCGATCGAGTCGATGTGGGGCGTGGGAATCTCGGAGTTGCCCTGACAGCCGAGTTCCCCGTAGCCGAGGTCGTCGGCGAACGGCACGACGAGATTGGGTTGTCCGCCGGCCGCGGCGGAGACGGACGTGACCGCGGCAAACCCTAGCGCAATGATCGGCGTCGATCGAAACAATTTCATCGGTGTCGTTTCTCTTCAGGTCGTGAGTCGGCGGGAACGCTGCGGGTCTTTTTATTGATCAATCGATTTCCGCTCCCCCCGGCCGCCCGCCCTGTCGATGAGGAACCGGACCAACTCCCGACAACGGACGCTGCTCGAACAAGAGCCGTCGCCTTTCCCGTCGACCCGGATCACCTTGATCAATCCGCCGACGCCCCTCGATCGGTGAACCCGCTCGAGAGCGGCGGAACTCTCCGCGAGGGGGGCGGTCCCGTCGTCCTGATCGTGAACGATCGACACCGGGATCCCGGCGTCAGCCAACGCGGCGGCCCGTTTGATCGGGTTCAGCGCGTGCTGCTCAGCGGCGAGGACTTGTTCGCTCACGCCATAGGCCGGCGCGGCGCGGCGCAGGCCCGGGTCGATCGTATAGTCGTAGCAGGGGATGATTCCGCCGATGCCGGCGACTCGGTCTGGATGTTCGGTCGCCCAGCTGCCGACCCGGAGACCGCCGCGACCGCGCCCCAGCAGCGCGGGTTTCTTCGAGTAGCCGTCCTCGATCATATTCTGGTAGAGGGCCTCGAAATGCGGAAACGCGTGCGGACTGCCGTACGCCTCCCCCACGTCAATTCCCGCCACGGCGACGCCGGCGTCGAGAAACTTCTGATGCATCCAGCTTTCCGCTCGGTCGGGGGAGGCGTTCAGCGTCGGTCCGTAAAAGATCCATGGTTTTTCGCCGCCGGCGTCCGCGGTCTCGGCTTCGGGATTCTCCGCGGGCGCCGTCGAGAACGGCCGGCGTACGGTCGGACGAAACGCTTCCCGCCAAGTCAGACTTGCTAGCGTTGGGGCTTCCCCGCCGCTTGCTTGTCCTTCATTTCAATCGAGTCTTTCGCGGCGCCCCGGGCCTTCCGCCGCACGTCCGCCGGGAGGTCCCGCGAGGCAAGTTCCGTGAATTCGTCGACATAGCGACTCCACTCCGTCACGAGCTCTTCCAACTTATCCGCCCGCGGTACGGCGAGGTCGTGTGCTTCCTGGCGGTCCGCCGCCAAGTGGTAGAGTTCCCACGGTTCGCCGACCGGGGCGACGGCCTTCCAGTCGCCGATGCGGACGGCTTTATGACCGTCGTGAAACCACCAGATCGTTCTCGGCTCCGCAGCCGCGTCTTCGGAGGACGCCGCAGTTGTGGAGAACGCCGGCACGAGGCTTTTTCCCGGGGCGGGGGGCGCTTCCGCCGCCGTCTCGGCGCCGGTCAGTTCCAGCAGCGTCGCCGCGATGTCGATGATGTGCCCCGGGCTGCGGCGGATCTCCCCGCGGGCTTTGATGCCCCTCGGCCACGCCGCGA
Source organism: Alienimonas chondri (assembly GCF_013036045.1). Classification (GTDB taxonomy): domain Bacteria; phylum Planctomycetota; class Planctomycetia; order Planctomycetales; family Planctomycetaceae; genus Alienimonas; species Alienimonas chondri. The sequence continues at coordinate 15,593 of NZ_WTPX01000075.1, read as the reverse complement.
GCAACGGCGTCGACGTGCCCCCTTCGTGCGTCCACGTCTTGTGGCGACGAAACGGGGTGTTGCACGTCGTCGACCATCCCGGCCCGAGGCACAAATACGTCTCCGCGGAACCGGGGTCGGCCGACGGGTCATGCCCGTCGTCGCGAACCATGATCTCGGCGCTCGCGCCGTTGTCGGACAGAAACAACACCAGGGTGTTCTCCCACTGTCCCATCTCTTTGATCTGATCGAAGACGCGGCCGATCTCGAGATCCATGCGGTGAATCATCGCCGCGTGAATCGCCATCTTGGTCGCCTGAAACGTCTTCTGCCGGTCGCTGAGGCTCTGCCAGGGAACGGGCCTGTTGACTTCGCCCTCGCCGAGGGCGTCCAGCGCCGCGGGGAAGTGATAGGGCGGACCGAGGTCGCGTTCGACGCGCGAAGGCTGGCGGACCGCCGTCGCATCCAGCAGCCCCATTTGTTGCATGCGTCGCCAGCGTTGTGCGCGAATGACGTCCCATCCCGGTGCGTACGTGTCTTCGTAGACGGCGATGTCTTCGGGCAGCGCGTGCAGCGGGAAATGCGGCGCCGTAAAGGCGAGGTAATGAAAGAACGGCTCGTCGGCATGCCCCCGTTCATGCTCGCGAAGAACCTCGACGGCGTGATCCGCGAGCGCCGTGGTCGCGTAGTAGTCGGCGCCTTTCTCCACCGGCGGCAGCTTGACGTCGTCTTTCCAGCTTCGAGTCGGATTGAAAAAGCGACCCTGGTCCCGCAGGTAATAGGAGCGGTCGAAGCCTTCCGCGATCGGCATGCCGTCGATATGCCACTTGCCGGTGTGGTACGACCGGTACCCGACCGGTTCCAGCAGCTCAGGAAGCAGAACCGCCCAATCGGGCCGAACGCCCTGGCCGCCTCCGGGAACGCTCGGCAAGACGTCGCGCCGGATTTGCTGGGGATAGTAGCCGGTCAATAAAGCGCTACGAGACGGCCAGCATCGGGCCGTGTTATAGAACTGGCTGAATCGCAACCCGTCCGCCGCAATCGAATCCAAGTTGGGCGTCGCGATCTCCCCGCCGTAGCAACCGAGGTCCGAGAAGCCCAGATCGTCCGCCATGATCAACAGAACGTTGGGCCGGGGCGGATCCGCGCGGGCGGTCGTCTCCGCCAGCAGAACGGCGGCGACGAACAATACAAAACCGCCGGGGTTTCGCTTCATGCTGGCTCTCATGGGGTGTGTCACGAGTCTCTTTAAACGCGATGCGAGTCGTCGATCACCCATTCGCGCGAGGGATCCAGGCGCGACCGGCGGCGACCACTATATCCCGGCGGCGGCAGAGGCGGCGGAAAGACTCTGTCGACCCTATCAGACGTGAGGTCGTTCCGCTCGCGGCGGGAAGCCGGCGAGCCAGGAGAGCGACGTGTCTTGGGCCGCGTTTTCGGCGCTCGGCCGTTCGGCATCTCGTGAGAGCGAATGGATTCTTTGGCGACGCCGCCGCGGGACGGCTTCCCATTGAGTAGAACGGTCGCGTTCGGGCCGGGCCGCCGTTCGAGCGGCCTCGGCTGCAGTCGTCTTCTAGCGAGGCGACTTGTCGTCGACGTTCTCTTTGAGCCCTTCATCGCTCACGGCCGGCGAAGGGCAGCCCTCTTCGGGGACTTCGACGTTCGCGGTCCAGAGAATCGCGTTCAGGACGACCTTGCGGAAGTTTTCATTCTGCCAACTGGCATGATTGTGGGCTCCGGTGAAACCGAAGCCGCGTCCGCCGGCGGGACGTTCGTACGCCCAGGCGACGTGTTGTTCCTCGCCGTTCGCAACGGCCTTGCGGACGGCCGGGTTTCCGCTGCGCGGTCCGTCGGGGCGGGCGAGAGTGACCGGCCGCGGCAGGTCCGAGAGGATGGGCGTCACCCCCCGCATGTCCTCGACGAATCGCATGTGGTAATACCATTCGTCGTGGACGCTGAAATCGCCCACTCCGTTGGTAATCGGGTGCACGGGCAGGTCCGTAAAATGCGGAGTCCAGTGCGGATTGACCGACCAGTCGAGATCGCAGAAGCCGCCCATCCACTCCAGAAACTTCTCGCCCGGCTCGCCTTTCTCGGCTTCGGTCGCCCAGTGAATCATCACGACGCCGACGCCCTTCTTCATGAGGGCGTCGAACTCATCCAGGTGCGGGTTGAGCACGTGCGCTTGGTGCCCCGAGCAGAAAATGACGACGGTCGCCGCGTTCTCCAGAATCGATTCGTCCTCGGGGTATCCGTAATGCGGAACGACGACGGCTTCCACATCCAAACCGGAGTCGTTCAACGCGTCGGCCAGGATGGTGTTTCCGGCGCGATGCTCGTGGGCCATCGGCCCGTGGCTGGGCTTGCCGGAAATAAAAACGATCTTTGCCTTGTCGGCGGCGAACGCGGCTGCGTCGACCGCGACCAGACCCAAGACGGTCAGTAATGCATATCTCATCGGTGTGTCCTTCGTGGTGACGGTACGACTCGCGGAGGTGAAGTTCGCAGAACGACCCGGAGCCGTCACAGGCGATCGGGCGCTTTTATTCTTTGTGGCGATGGAGGCGTCTCCTCGGTCCGGTCGCGGCGATGCCGCAGCGCCCGAGCCCGGCGACAGGCAGGGGTTCGCGAGCCGCCCGGTCGATCACTCCTTCACGATCTCGACTCCGTTCCAATAGGCCCATTCGTTGCTCCAACCGTTCGCGCGGTTTTCGACGTCGAGGTCGATTCGGCGGCCCGCGAAACCGGACAGGTCGACGGAGACGTCCAGCCACTCGTCCTCGCCCACCGTCTTGGAACTGACGATCTGATCCGCGACGACCTTGCCGTCGGCCAGGACGCGCAGTTGCCAGTCTCCGTGCGGATGATGACTGACGCGCAACCGGAGCGTCGTCTTCTTTCCCTTCGGAACGTCGACGGATCGCGTCTGCAGCACGCAGGGCGTCTCGCGGTCCTTCGGATGAGTCTGCACGGCACTCTCGTTCCGGAACGCCTGATGGCGGACCACTCCGTCTAAACCGGGGTTTTGCACCCGGAAACCCGCCGCCACCGTCTGGATCAGGCGGTCCCGCGTCGCCTGGCTCTGCACGGCGGAGACCGTGTTCGCGGGGGCGGTTCCCGTGGTCAGGCGCCGGGCCACCGACTCCTGCAGGAACGGAATCTTGCCGCCGACGGCCAACTTTAGCGCTTCGCGCGGATGGCCGGGCGTCATCGGCTCCAATCCGAACCAATACATGCGAGGCAGGTTATTGTCGTCGACGTCCTCGGCGTGCGAAGCGAGCCCCGCCAGAATCGGCCAGCGATCCGCGAACGGCAATCGTTGGACGGCGGAGGCCAGATAAAGCCGCACGATCTGCGAGTCGTCCGTCTTCGCCATCGCCGCGAACCGGTCGAGAACCGCTCTGCCGACCGGCGACGTTTCGACCGTGCTTGCATCCTGAAACGCGTTGGCCGAGCTGCCGTCGCAGAGGAATTGAATCGCCCAGCTGCGAATGTGTTCGTCTTCATGGTCCAGCAGCGATTGCAGTCGCTCGGCGTTCAGGCCGCCGGTGACCTGCAGCGCCCAGAGCGCGCGAAGTCGCTTCGGAGAGGTCGCGGCCGTTCGGAACAGGTCGTTCAGCTGCGCGTGAACGGCCGAGGCGTTCAGCTCGCCGCTCGCCGCCCGAAATTGCAGCAGGGTTCGCGCCTGTCGCACGTACCAGTCGTTCGAATGAGCCTGCAGGTCGACCAGTTGTGCATCAGACAGGGCTCTCAGGTTCGGCCGCGCGATCGCCTTCGCCCCTTTCGGCATGACGCGATAAATGCGGCCGCTGTTGGGAAATTTCACCGCGTTCCCGCACACGTCCTGGTCGTGCCAGTCGAGCAAATAGACGCCGCCTTCCGGCCCGATTTCCACGCTGAACCCGACCCACGCGAGGTCGTTCGTCGGCAGGAAATCGTCGCCGTGCTGTCCGATAAAGCTGGAACCCTTCGGGACCATGACGTCCGTCAGCACGGCGTGTTCGTGAATGTTGCACATGAACAGCCGATCGCGGTACTGCTCCGGGAATGCGTCCGCCAGATAGAAACGCGCTCCGCCGTGGGCGGACAGGTGCGTATGGTCCCGGATCGTCTTAATGTCGTCGTAGACGTACGGGTTGACGTGCGGCTTGCTTTGTTTGTGATAGACGCCGCCCTGCACGACATGAAACAGGTGAGGGATCACGCAGCAGGTCGCGAAGCCTTGGCCGTGGTCGTCGAAGTCGAATCCCCACGGATTCGATAACCCCCTCGCGAAGATCTCGAACGTCTTCCGGGTCGGATGATACCGCCAGATTCCGCCGTCGATGAACTGTCGCTCGGCGTCCCCGTCCCCCGGTTTGCCGACGTGGGACTGGGTGAACACGCCGTGACAGCCGTAGAGCCAACCGTCCGGACCCCAGATAAAACTGTTCAGCGTCTCGTGACGATCCTGAATGCCCCAGCCGTCCAGCAGCGGTTCCGGCGGACCGTCCGGCACGTCGTCGCCGTCCGCATCCGGAATGAACGTCAGGTTCGGCGGCGAGCCGACGAACACGCCCCCGAACCCGCAGGCCAGGCCCGACGTAAACGTCAACCTGTCCGTGAACGTCTTCTTCTTGTCGAAGACGCCGTCGCCGTCCGTGTCCTCGAGAATCTGAATGCGGCTGACCGGTTCGTCGGTATGCTGCCGCCGCGTCTGATAGTTGAAGTTCTCCGCGACCCACAGTCGCCCGCGGTCGTCGAAGCAGAAGGCGATCGGCTCGGCGATGTCGGGCTCGGACGCAAAGACCGACACCTCGAAGCCCTCCGGAATCGACATCTTCGCGACGGCTTCCGCAGGCTTTAAAAACGGAGCGTCGCTGTCCTTGTGTTGCTTCATCGGCGGATGGTCGTCCCCGTCGTCGGCAAACGTCGGGGAAGCGACGAGCGCAAGAACTGCGAGCGCATTGATCAGCGCCGTCGGGGCCGCGAGAAATGCCCGCGAGACGCTGGCGCCGTGCGTAAAGATCTTCATTTCGCCGTCTCCACCTGCTCGGTCGTTCGTAAATACTTAATCAGGTCGATCACTGCCTGTTCGTCCAGTTGGTCCAACTGTCCGTCGGGCATCATGGAGGTGGGGGAAACGGATCGCTCGAGAACGTCTTCCTTGGCGACGACGAGGCGCGGTTCTTCGGCCGTTTTGAGGACGATTCTCACGGCGTCTTCCTCGGCCAGGACGCCGTTGATCACCCGTCCGTCCACGGTCAGCACCGAAGTGGTTTTGTACGCATCCGGCACGTCGTAGCTGGGGTCGACGCTGTTGAGCAGGATGTAATCGAGGTTCGCGCGATTCGATCCGGTCAGGTCCGGGCCGACCTCGCCTCCTTCCCCATAGAGCGTGTGACAGGCGGCGCAGGTCTTCTGAAACACGGCCCTGCCGCGGGAGGCGTTCGCGGCAGCGATCGCGGTCGGGCTGCAGAGCGTCTTGTACTTCTGAAGCAACCGGGCGCGATCTTCGGAGACCGCCCGCACCTCGCCGAACGTTTCCGTGAAGCGTTCGCCCAGCAGAGCGTTCAGCGAGCGGGCGACCTGGGCCGGCACGTCGTCCCGCGCAACCTGCTGATTGTTTAACGCTTCCAGCAACGCTTCCGCATAGACCTTGCGCGACGCCAGCGTTTCGATCACCGCTCGTCGTTGTTGAGCGTCCAGCTTGGGGAATCGCGTGAGCAGGACCGACGGCGCCTCCTCGTTTTCGACGACCGCATAGCCGCGGATCGCGTCGAGGGTCATCGCCGGATCGTCGATCAATGACTTCAGCAGGTCGGACGCGTCCCGGTTCTGTTGATTGAGCAGCAAACTCAACGCCGAACGCCGCTGACCCGCCTCGATCGCGGGATCTTGCACGCTCGCCAGCGCTCGCGCCGCCGCGGCCTGATCGCCGAAGATCTGGGACAACGCGACCGTTCGCTGGCGGACCGCGTCGTTCTCGCTGGTCGTCAGCTTGCGGCTCAACGTCGTCCAGCCAGCGGGGGCCGCCACATTTCGGCGCCCTTCCAGGCCGAGGAGCATGCCCTTGAGCAACGCGGCCTGGACCCCTGAATCGTCGGACGATTCGAGCGTTTCCACCAACAGAGCGAACGGCTCGGCGTCCTCAGCCGCGTCGGCCGCGCCGGGCGACAGGGCGAGCGATATCGCCAGCAGACATGCGGACGCTCTCGCCGGGCTGAGATTGAAAGACGCGTTCATCGGGGCGCCTCCGACGCTTTCGGCTCTGCGTGTGACGGGAAGTTCGACGGGCGGACCACGTCGGCGGGGACTCGGAAGGTGCGGCTCATGCGATGTCGACGCGATTGCCCATCAGGAATGACTGCCGGTTTGAATCGAAAATCAGACGACCGAGGGATTCGGCAAGCTGTTCGGGAACGCTTACGCGACGCCGGTCATCAGCCGAACCGAATGCGGAAATGGGTCAATTCCCTCTTAGATTTCGCTGATCGTACCGGCGTCTCTCGTTGGGAGCACGCTTCCCCTCGGATTCGTCCGCCCGAATGGGTTGCCTTCGCGGAGGAGGCCGACGGCCCGCGCCGCGTACTTGGTTTGGTCGGCCGAAGGCCCGGCTGATCGACCTTGGACGGCGGAACGTCGTCGGCTTTGAAAGGGGATTGAGGACTGCCTCGCCCCGTCGGTGTGTTCGCCGGCTACGACATCCCGGCGCAACAGGGATTGGACGTTCGCCCCGCTCGGGTTCGGGCGGGGGGGATTCGTTCTTGGCGACCGGATAGACGGGGCAGTAGACCGGCAGCCCCCGCCGCCTTCCACCTCCGTCATCGCTCGGACGCATTCGTCGTGGACCTTCCCGATCGCCTCGCCGACGAAACCGCGTTGGAAGAGCTTCTCAGTCGTCCCGCGCCCGCAGTCGTCGACGTCTTCCGCCGGCTGCGAGGCGACCTCGCCGTCCTCGGCAGCGCGGGCAAGATGGGCACGTCGCTGGTGACGATGGCCTGCCGCGCGCGGGACGCCGCGGGCAGTCCGGCGAAGGTGTTCAGCGTGAGCCGTTTCGGCGACGTATCGGTCCGCCGGCGACATGAGGCGGCCGGGGCGGAAACGGTCGCGTGCGACCTGCTCGCGGAGGACGCCGTGGATCGACTGCCCCCGGCCGCTCATGTGGTCTACATGGCGGGGCTGAAGTTCGGCACGTCGGAGCGGCCGGACCTCACGTGGGCGGCGAACACGGTCGCGCCGATCCAGGCGTCGCGGGCGTACCGCGACGCCGCGATCGTGGCGTTCAGCACGGGGTGCGTGTACGACTTCGTGCCCGTCGGCTCAGGCGGGAGCGTGGAGACGGACGCGCTGGAGCCGCGGGGCGAGTACGCGAACGCGGCCGTGGCCCGCGAACGGCTGTTCGAGTACGCCTCGCGCGAACGAGGCACGCCCGTGGTCCTCCTGCGGCTGAACTACGCCTTGGAGCCCCGGTACGGCGTGCTGGTGGATCTGGCGCAGCGAATCGCCGCCGGCCAGCCGATCGATCTCTCGACGGGACACTTCAACGGCATCTGGCAGGGCGACGCCAACGCCGCGGCGCTTCGGCTGCTGGAACAGGCCGCCAGCCCGCCGCTGGCGATCAACGTCACCGGCACGCAGACGCTCGCGGTCCGCGACGTCGCGACCCGCCTCGCCGAGAGGATGAACACGTCCGTCGCCTTCACCGGCGAACCGGCTCCCGCCGCCCTCCTGGCCAACGCCGCCCAAGCGACGGCGTTGCTCGGCGCGCCGGACACGCCGATCGAACGCGTGATCGACTGGGTCGCCGACTGGATCGCCCGCGGCGGACGGACGCTGGGCAAACCGACCCACTTTGAAGTCCGCGACGGACGGTATTAGGTTTGCAATCGGCACGGGCGCCGGCCGTGGAGGAGCGGTCGAGGGCGATTGCGTGTCTGATGACGCGGCCGCCCATGATCCGACCGGGTCGCTCCCGCACGGTCGCGGCTGACGGGGGCGGCGCTTGACGCTGGAATGATTCTCATGCCCGACGCCCCCGACTGGGTCCGCGACGCTTTGCACGCGGGGATGGTGATCCCCGCGCACCCGCTCGCGCTGTCGGCGGACGGCGCGTACGACGAGCGCCGTCAACGCGCCCTGACTCGCTACTACGCCGCGGCCGGCGCCGGCGGCGTCGCCGTCGGCGTGCACACCACCCAGTTCGCCATCCGCGCCCCCGAGCACGACCTGCTCGAACCCGTGCTGCGCACCGCGTGCCAGACCTTGGACGAGGTCGAGCGAAACGACGGTCCCCGGCTGGTCCGCATCGCGGGCGTGTGCGGGCCGACGACGCAGGCGGTGCGCGAAGCGGAACTCGCGACGGCGTTCGGCTACCACGCCGGGTTGCTCTCGCTCGCCGCGCTATCGACGGTCGACGAGGACGCCCTGATCGAGCACTGCCGGGCGGTCGCCGGCGTGATCCCGCTGTTCGGGTTCTACCTCCAGACCGCGATCAGCGGCCGGCCGTTGGGCGAGTCGTTCTGGAGCCGGTTCGCCGAGATCGACAACGTCGTGGCGATCAAAATCGCCCCGTTCGACCGGTACAAGACGCTCGACGTCGTGCGCGGCGTCGCGCAGGCCGGCCGGGCCGGCGAGATTGCGCTCTACACCGGCAACGACGACCACATCGTCGCCGATCTGCTCACGCCGTTTCAGACGCGCCTCGGCGGCGGCGCGGTCACGCAACAAACGGTCACGCAACAAATCGTCGGCGGTCTGCTGGGGCACTGGGCCGTGTGGACCCGCAAGGCGGTCGAGTTGTTCGACCATGTGCAGGCGCTCCGCACGGGCGCCGAGCCGATCACTTCGGATGCGTTCGCTTTGGACGCGCAGGTGACCGACTGCAACGCGGCGCTGTTCGACGCCGCCCACGGGTTCGCCGGCTGCGTTCCGGGGATCAACCACGTGCTGCACGGGCAGGGCTTGCTCGCATCGGCCCGCTGTCTGGACCCGCGCGAGCGGCTTTCGCCGGGACAGGCCGAGCGGATCGCCCGCGTCCGTCGGGACTACCCGCACCTGACCGACGACGACTTCGTCGCCGAGCATCTGGACGCGTGGCTGTCGTGAGCGGCCCTCGGCCCTCCGAAGCGCCCGACGACTTTAACGCCGCCCAAGCGCAATGCGGCGATCCCGAACCGCTTTGGAACATGGAGAACGGCGCCTCGGCGGTCGGCTGGGGCGAAATGAGACGACCCGACTTCGTCGATGCGGCCGCCGCCCCGAAGTATCTTTCCCCCTCCGCCCCCGCTGGAACGAGACCATGCGACGCTCTGCGATTTTCTGGGCCGTCATCACGGTCCCGCTCCTGCTGACCTCGGCGGAGGCCGGCGTCGGCGATCCGCAGGTTCGCACCGACCATCCCTGGTACCCCGGGGAACTGTCGTGCTCGACGTTCGAGCGGCTCGAGGCGACGCAGGCCGAAGTTTACCGACGCGTCGTCGGCGAAGGCCCGGAAACCGACGAGCAGAAAGCGATCGCCGCCTGGCTCTGGAGGAACACCCATTATTGGCATGGCGAAGAGGGAGCCGAAGATCTTTGGGGGAAAGGATTCGGCCAAGGCGGCGATGCGACGACGCGGGAATATTGGACCGGGCTGTTCGCGCATGGGTTCGGCCTCTGCGGCACGACCCATGCCCAGTGGACGGCCGAACTGCACGCCCTGCTGGGCCATAACCGCGGCCGAACCGTCGGCACGGCCGGTCACAATTCGTTCGAGGTCTTCCTGAAAGACGGTCCCTACGGAACCGGCCGCTGGGCCCTGCTCGATCACGATATATCCACCATCATTTTCGATCGCCGACAGGATCGATTGCTGTCGATCGCCGACGTGCAGCGGGATTATCGACGGCTGGCCCAACGATCGGATTCGGCCGAGGGGCAACGCGGATGGATGATCTGCGGTCTTCACCCGGAGGACGGAGCCGTCTATGCGGATTACCGCTCGGCCGAATACTTCCCCGGATATAGCGGGCCGCCGCCCATGGCGCTGCTTCGACGCGGCGAGTCGCTGCGGCGGTACGTCCGACCAGGATTAGACGACGGAAAGACGTTCGTCTTCTGGGGACGCAATGATAATACGGCGGGGATTCCCGGACCGGAGCGTTCGCGGACCTGGGTGAATCAGCCCGAGAATATGTACGGGTCGGAAGACGGGGCGGGGTATCGACCGGGGCAGGCCCGGTTCGCCAACGCGGTTTACATTTATGAGCCCGACTTCCATAACGACGATTACCGTGAAGGCGTGATCGCCGAAGACGACGAGCAAATTGTCTTTGATTTCCAGACGCCCTATATCGTCGCCGCGACGCCGCCGAACGACGCGGCGTGGGGCATCTACGACGCCGGTTGCCGCAACGGACTGCTGGTTCAGGGCGAGGCCGATTGCGACGTGGCGATTTCGACGGATCGAGGATCGACCTGGACCGCCTGCGGTCCGCTGACGGACCGATTGGATCTGACCGACCTGGCCAAAGGCTCCAGGCAATACCGGCTGCGTTTCTCGCTCTCGAAGGGGGCGTCGGGCGCCGTCGCGGAAACGCTCGCCGACGCGGGCCTGAAGATCACCACCGTCTGTCAGGCGAACTCCTCGACGATCCCGCGGCTCCGCGACGGCGAAACGGACATCGAGTTCCTCGCCTCCGGCCGCGCCGTCGCGTCGATCGGACCGACGCTGCCTCAAGCCCGCGCCCATCGAATCGCGGGGGACTTCGGCACGCCGACGGTCACGCTGGCCGCCGAGGCCCCGCGCGGTCGGCCGGCCGTCGCGATTTATGCCGCCGCCCACGTCGCCTCCTCCAACCCGCCGAGTCCCGAGGTGGAGTACCGCATCGACTACTCCGCCAATGCCGGGGCCAGTTGGCGGCCCATGGTGAAAGACTGGCGGATCACCCGCCGCGGCGACGAGCCGGCCGACTTCTGGTCGCAAAGTTTCTGCTGGGGCGACGTCTCGTTGGAAGAACCGATGCGGGGACCGCTCCAAGTCCGCTTCCGGAATACCGGGGGCAAAAAATACCTACGGGCGGAAATGCACCTCGTTTATGAAGCGCCCCACTCGGACGCGACGGAAGTCACGTTCGCCTGGGAGGACGACCACGGCGATCACGTCGCCTCGCACGCGTTTACCGGCGCGGCAGGCGAATCGCAGACGTGGACGCTGCCCACCGGCTCGAAGACGCGGACTCGCTGGGTGGAATACCGCGCGGTTTCGTCTCCTTAAGACGTCTCTGCACCGTCGGGGAACGATGCCGCCGTTCCCGGCGGCGTGACGAAGCGCCGGGGCAGGGCATATCATGAACGAGATTCACCACGGTCTTTCAACGCGGGACGACAGGCGAACGATAATGAAACGATTCCGGTGGACGACCCCGCTTTTGATCATCGGTTGCGGCGTCGTGAGCGGCGGGGTCGGGGCGCGAGCCGCGGCGGCGGATCTGCCGGACGTTCCCCGCATCGACAGCGTCGTCATGGCGGACGCGCAACCGCACGAAACGGACGCTGCGGTCATCTGGTACGACGACTTCGACGACGAGGCGCAGCAGCGGCGGTACCCGGAGAGAAGCGGCGAGACGACCGCCGAGGTGCGGTTCGGCGATCAGGGCAGGGCCCTGCAGATGGACTATCCCGAGGGCGAACGCGGAACCGGGGGGCGGAAACTCTTCTTCGGCGATACGCCCACGCATCGAGCGCAGGCGGTCCGCCCTCAGGAGACTTTCACCGACGTCTATTGGCGGATCTACGTGCGCCATCAGCGAGGCTGGACCGGCGGCGGCCCGGCGAAATTATCCCGCGCCACGAGTCTGGTTCCGCCGGGCTGGCGGCAGGCCATGATCGCCCACGTCTGGAGCAGCGGCGAGGCGCTCACGTTGGACCCGGCCTCGGGCGTGCGCGGGGCCCGCGTCGTGACGACCCGATACAACGACTTCGACAACCTGCGCTGGCTCGGCAACAAGCCGGCGTCGCAATTCCAGCTCCACAGCCGCGAGGAATCCGGCCGCTGGGTGTGCGTCGAGGCGCGGGCGAAGCTCAATACGCCCGGCCAACGAGACGGCCTGAACCAATTATGGATCGACGGGCGGTTGGAGGCGGAGCGACGCGATCTCGACTGGCGCGGAACCTTCGCCGACCGCGGCATCAACGCCGTCTTCCTGGAGGCCTATTGGAATAACGGCTCTCCCGTCGATCAGTCTCGCTGGATCGATAATTTCGTGGTCTCCACCCAGCCGATCGGTCCGGCGTTTTGTCCGCGAAACCCGGTCCTGATTAAAACCCCGGATCGCGGTTCGAACGGCCCGCGAAGTTGGGAAGCGGAGATCGCGGCCGACTCCGCCGGCGCGTCGGTGGTTTGGACGTCCGACCCGCTGCGGGGAACCGATCGCGTCCGGGTCGGGACGGACACGGGACGGTTCATCGGTTCGCTCGCGGGGGAAGATCAGCTCGACGCAGCCCGGACGTATTTCGTCCGCGCTCGGCAGCAAAGCGAGACCGGCCAGCGGTCGGCCTGGAGCCCCTGGCATCAGCCTTTTCAGACGCTGACAGGACCGGAGACCCGTTCCCCGAAATAGGGCCCCCGGAATAGGGCGCCTGCCGCAACGGACGGCGCCCCGACGAAGGCCCCGCGTTTCGCGCCGACAGAGCGCACTCCGGTAGAGCGCACTCCGGCGGCGCTACGCCTGCCATTCGTAGTCCGTCTGCCGCCGGAAGCCGCGCACGACGATCGTGCCGTCGGCCTGCACGTCCGCCACGGCGTATCCGCCGTCCCCCTCGCCGGCGCCCTCGACCATCGCCGCGAGCGTGGCGTAGTGGATCCCGCCCAAGAACCGGTAGTCATTGGCGTGACTGTGCCCCTGGAACACCGCCGACACCCGCCCCGACGCCTCCAGAACGTCCCGCACCGCCGCCGCGTTCCGCACGTGGTGCCGGCCGGCGCCGTCGAGCCGTTGGTGGGCGAACACCACCGTGGGGCGCTGCGTCGAGGCGAGGTCGGACCGCAGCCAATCCAGTTCCGCCGGCGGCACGTTGGCGTCGTCCCACCGCGAGTTGCCCCGGCCGTACGCCACGCCGTCGGCTCGGAAGCAGGAGTCGAGCACGATGAAGTGCCGGCCCCCGGCGTTGAACGAGAAGTAACTCTTTTCCTGCCCCACGCCGTCCAGGAGTTCGGCCTTGGTCAGCGTGTCCACGCAGTGATTCCCCAGCACGTGGCGCCGGGGGCCCGGGATCTGCGAGAACTGTTTGTGGATCGTCTTGAGCCACCGCTTCTCGGTTCCCACGTCTTCGGCCGCGTCGATCAGGTCGCCCAACTGGACGGTGAAATCGGGCTTTTCAGCCGCGTACCGTTCGACCGCCGCGGCGAGCTTGGCGGGCGTCCCGCGGTAGTGCCGGGAGCCGGCGGACGGCTTGTCGGCGTAGTGCAGATCCGTCAGCAGGCCGATCCGCAGCCCCGGAGCCGGCCCGCCCGCGGAGGACGCGGGGCCGGGGGGCGGGGCGGCGGCGAGGTCGGTCCCCGCGGCCCACAGGGTCAGGGCGCCGCCTTGAAGGAAGGCGCGTCGGCCAAGAGAAATCGGCGTCATGCGAGAACCGGTCCCGGAGCGGGGGGAAACGTCGAACCGATCGCGGACAGGCGGGACGCGTCCCCGCGGACGCTCCCGCCCCGCCCGCGGACTTCAGCGGGTCCGGCCGCTCCGGAATCATTTCGCTCGCACTGTAGCCCCCGTCCGCCGTCGCCGCCCCCGCGCGTCGGCCCGGACGTCGAAGTCGTCGGGGAGGCGGAGGACGGCCTCGAAGCGATCGAGATCGTCCGCCGGCTGGCCCCCGCCGCGGCCCTCATGGACGTGCACATGCCGGGGCTCGACGAAATCGAAGCGCCGCGTCGACTCTCCGCCGCGTCGCCGGCGCCGCGGATCATCGGGCCGTCGATGCGTCTGAACCCCGAGGTCGAATCGCGGATGCGGTCCGCGGGGCCTGCGATGACGTGACGAAAGACGCGCTCTCCGAAACGCTCCTCGCCGCCGTCCATCAGGCCGACGGCGCCGTCGGCCCGCAGTTTTTTGTGTCAGCTCCGTCCGGCAGAGGCGGTCGTCGGCGACGCCGCGGACCATCGCGATCGGCGGCTTCCCCGGGGCAGGCGCGGGCCGTTAGTCATGCAGACGCACCCCGTCGGCGTAGAGACCCCGTCGGCGTGGAGATAGCCGTCGGACCACGCCTCAGGCCGGCCGGCCGGATCGCCCCCTGCAGCGGACGCTCCTCGTTCCGCTAACGGCGGCGGGTCATTCGTCGCACGATGGCTCGATGAAGCCCCCCTCCGAGTCTCCGCCTGCCGCTCCCGCGTCCCGAGCGCCGCAGGGCTCGGCGTCTCAAACGGCCGCGTGGGTGGCCGTCACGGTGGCCGTGCTCTACTTCGCCCGGGAGGTGCTGCTCCCGTTCGCCCTCGCGGTCCTGCTGACCTTCCTGCTCGCCCCGCTGGTCGGGCGATTGCGGCGGTGGGGGCTGGGACGCATCCCCGCGGTGATCGCCGTCACCGGCGCGGCCGCCGTCGTGACGGCCGGACTCGCGGGGCTGATCGTCTGGCAGTTGGCGAACCTCGCCGGCGACCTGCCGAAGTACGAGCGAAACCTGACCGCCAAGATCGACGCCATGGAGGCCGGGACCGAAAACGGCACCGTCGCCCGGCTCAGGGGGATGTACGACCGTCTGGCGGAACGCGTCGGCGGGGAAGACGGCCCCGCCGTCCCGAGCGACGACGGGCCCGATCGCCCGGTGCCGGTCGAGGTGGTGGAGGTCGACGCCGGCGAGACCGCGACCGGCCCGCTGGAGTTCGTATCCGGCTATCTCGGGTCCCTGCTGGCGCCGGTCGGCGTGGCCGCGGTCGTGCTGGTCTTCGCGGTGTTCATGCTGATCGACCGGGAGGATCTGCGGGACCGACTCTTCCGACTCAGCGGGGTCGAGCGGCTGGGGACGACCTCCCGCGTGCTGCAGGAGGCCGGGGAACGGGTCAGCCGGTACCTGCTCATGCAGTTGATCGTGAACGCCTCCTACGGCGTCGCGGTGGCCGCGGGCCTGCTCCTGATCGGCGTGCCCAATGCGATTCTGTGGGGGTTGTTGGCCGCGGCGCTGCGGTACGTGCCGTACGTCGGCCCGTGGATCGCGGCGCTCTTTCCGATCGCCCTGTCGGTCGTGGTGTCCGAGGGCTGGAGCCAACCGCTGCTGGTCGTCGGGATGTTCGTCCTGCTGGAACTGATCAGCAACAACGTCATCGAGCCGTGGCTGTACGGATCGGGAACCGGCGTGTCGACGATGGGCGTGCTCGCCGCCGCGACGTTCTGGCTGTGGCTGTGGGGTCCGGTGGGCTTGATCCTGGCCATGCCGCTGACCGTCTGTCTGACCGTCATCGGTCGGCACGTGCCGCAGTTGGCGTTCCTGCAGGTGATGCTCGGCGACGAGCCGGTGCTGGACCCGCCGTCGCGGTTGTACCAACGGCTGCTCTCGTTGGACCGCGACGAGGTGGACGATCTGGTCGAAGAATTCCTGCCCCGGGCCGCCGCGGACGCCCGGGCCGACGCGCCGGCCGCGGCGAACGGCGAAGCAGCGGACGCCCGGGC
>NZ_WTPX01000074.1 GCF_013036045.1 Alienimonas chondri | reverse complement strand
GGCATCAAAGCGTCTCGTGTGCACGGGGCCTACCTGCCGTGCGACGTTTCCACGGAAGCGTGCTCACAGAAAAATCGGCCCCTCGATCGTGCCGGCGGGATCCTCAGCCGAGAGGTCGCCGTGCGAAGCGCCTCCTTCGAGGACGCGGTGCAGCCAGGCCCGGCCGAAGGTCCAGTCCCGGACCGCGGTGGCGCGGGAGATGTCGAGCGCCGCGGCGGTCTCCTGAAAACTCAGACCGGCGAAGTACCGCATCTTCACGACGGAGGCCGCCCGGGGATTGGTCGCTTCGAACCGCCGGAGAGCGGCGTCCAGCGCCAGGAGTTCGGCCGGATCTTCGTCGCCCGAGTCCCGCGCGAGTTCCATCGCCGGCACGTCTTCAAAGTCGATCCGCCGTCGATCGCCGCCCCGCTTAAGGCGGGCTCTGCGGCGGGCGTCGTCCACGAGGATGCGTCGCATCGCTTCGGAGGCCGCGGCGAAGAAGTATCCCCGCGTCGATCGGATGCGTTCCCCGTCGGCGGACCGTGGAACGTCCGTCGGATCGCCGCCGGGCGAACGGACGAGCCGCAGGTACGCCTCATGGACCAGCCCGGTCGCCTGCAACGTGTGACCGGCGGCCTCGCCGATCATCTGCTGCCGGGCGATCCGGCGAAGCTCGTCATAGACCAGCGGCAGCAACTCGTCCGCGGCGGCGGCGTCGCCGGCCCCGAATCGGTCGAGTAGTCGCGTGACGTCGCTCATGCCATCGCCTTGCCGCTCCTCACGCTACGCCGTCGGCGCTCCCCCCGCGACTGTCGGCCCCCGGACCGATGCCGACTCCGAGCGCCCTTCCCGTCCCCGGGGTCAGTCCTCTCGTTCAGCCCCCGACGGCTCGTCGGGGGATTCGCGGGCGTCGTGGAGAACCGCACGTCGGGCGAGGTCGTAGGACGACCCCGCGGGCAGGGCCGTGTAGTCCGGGTCGCCTGCCGCACGTTCGGCGCCGGCGTCGTAGAAGAACGCCCGGCCCCGGCCGGTCACCTCGGCGACGGAGCCCCGGACCTCGATCGCGGTCGCTTCGTCCAGGCCGATGCCGAGCAACTGCGGATAGACGGCGATCAGTTCGGTCAGATCCGGCTGACGACCGCGCTGGCTGAAGTGTTGATCGATCGCGACGCCCGGCAGAAACCCGAGCCCGCCCCGTTCGTAGCCCGGCGCCATGATGTCGGCGTTCCCGATGGGCGTCGCCCGCGCCAGATACCGCCCCTGGATCGAGGCGCCGGCCGACGACCCGGCGATCACGCCGCCTCGCCGCAGCACGTCCTTCATCAACCGGTGAGCCCGCGTGCCGTAATAGGAATCCGAGAAGTTCCACTGCCGGCCGCCGCCGAAGTAGATCCCGGTCGCCTCCCGCAGCGGCGTTAGAAACTTCTCGTCCGTGTCGGCTTGGCGTCGGTCCTTGGTGTGCACGAACGTGGCGTGCTCGACGCCCATCCGCCGCCAGCTTTCCACGATGCCGTGCCGCTCGCCGACGGAGTCGTTCTCGGAGCACGGGACGTACACGAGGCGGGCGTGCTCGACGCCGCCGGCGAGTTCCACGAAGCGGTCCGTCAATCCCCGCGGCGATCCCCCGCCGCCGACGATCAGCAGGGTCCCGTGCTCGACGACCGGCGGGGGCGGGGATTCGCCGGGGAACGGGGGCAGATCGCGATCGATCGCCATCCGCCGCCACTGCGTCAGATCGAACAGGACGCTTTCGGGGTTCCGGCGGCGGCGCGTCGGCGCGGAAATAGAAAGGGACGCCGACTCCTCGGCGGTTCCCTGCGTCACGCAGACGGTCACCGCCCCGGGCCCGATCGCGATCACCTTCCGGCCCGCGAGCACGAACGCCGCTTCGTCGGCGAGATGCAGGCCGACGGATCGCGGATGCTTTTCCAAGACCTGCAAGAGTTCCCGCTCGCCGAGCGAGGCGTCCAGGATGCAGTCCGGCAGGAGGTTCAGCCCGGCCGCCGTGCTCGAGGCGTCGCCGTTCGTCACGTAACGCTTGCCGAACCGCCGGGCGACCGGCGCCTCGGCGATCAGCGTGCCGCCGCGCCGGACGACCGCGTGCAGCGGCGCTTTGAACGCGGCGAGCCGTTTCGGATCGCTCGGCAGTTCGGCGACGAACACGCAGTCCGCCGCGGCCACGGCGGCGAGCAGTTCAGCCGAGGCGTTCGCCGGGGAACCGGCGGCATAACTCCCGTTCTCTCCGACCGCCGCTTCGAGCGCGTCGCGCACAGCGGTCGCACCGGCGTCTTCGCTGCGGCCCAGGCAGAACACGGACTGCCCGGACGCGACGCGTTCCAAGGTCGGCTGCAGCACGGCGACGTCCGCGGCGCCGTCGAAGACGACGAGGCGTCCGCCGATCCGGAGGTCTTCGGGCCAATGGCTATAGACGGCCTCCGCGGCGGCCGCGGCCGTTTGGGCGCTCGCAATCGCCGGCGTGCCGCACGCCAGTGCCGCGAGGACTGCGGTGATCACGACACGGTGCATCAGCGTGGTCTCGTCTTACGTTCGGGGGGGCGATCCGGCGCCGCTTATTCCGAGCCGGTCCGGACCGGCGCTTCGGATTGTTTCAACAACCTGTTCGCCTCCTCGAGCAGGAACTCGGGATCGTTGAACGGCTCGTAGCTGACATCGTGCCAGCGAATTAAACCGTCGCCGTCGATCAGGAACGTGCCGTGCAGCGGTTTCTCCTCGAAGTCGTCGTACGCCCGGTACTGGCGAAACACCTCCAGCGTGTCGTCCGACACCAGCGGAAAGGGAAACGGCTCGTCGCCGTAGACCAGTTGCGACTCGGCGAGCGCGTCCGGCGAATCCGTGCTCACGGCCAGCAGCGCGATGCCCGACTCCCGAAACTGTTCGGTCATCGGCGCGAAGGACTGAAGCTGCTCGACGCAGTGAAGGCACCCGGCCCCCAGATAGAAGATGACGATCACCGGCTCGCCCTGATAATCGGCGAGCGAACGCGGCTTGCCGTCGCCGTCGGTCAACGTCCAGGGCGACGCCGGGCCCGGCGCCCAGCGGAACGGTCCGAGCGAATCCAGATCGGGACGCACGCCGAGATCGCTCGCCGGTTCGCGCTCGACCTCGCGCCAGTCGCCCTCGATCTCCAGCGACGCCGCGACCGGCCGAACTCGCTCCATAATCTTCGTGTCGAGATCCGCCGAGCGGGCCGCTCGGCGGAGCGCTGCAAACTGCTTTTGGGCCTCCTGCCGCTTGTCCGCGGTCCACAGAGCGTCGACGAGCGTGGCGAGCGGAACCACCTCGTTCTCATGCTTCTTAACGTTGTCCCGGGCCCGCTTCACAGCCTCCTCGGTCCTCCCGGCGGCCAATTCCACGCGGACGAGAAACTCGACTTCGACGCCCCCCGCCTCGTCGAACAGTTTCAGGGCGGCCTCGGCGTCGCCGTCGAGCAGGGCTTGATGGCCGCGAAGTTCATCGAGCGCCGTTTCGATCGTCTTGATCTCCGAGGAGAAGGGTCGACGCGCCTTCTCCTGAGCCTTTTTGAGGTCGCTTTCGGAGAGCTCTGCGTCCGCGTCCGCCGCGACCTTCTCGACCGCCTCGTCCCGACGGGATTCCTGTTCGGCGAGCAGTTGCTCGAGCAGTTCGACCTGCTCCTCGCCCCGTCCAATCTGATTCGACAGGAAGCACGCTCGTCCCACGTAACGCAGACGTTGCACCTGCTCCGAGAGACCCTCGACGTCGCCCAGATAAGGCGTCTCGCTGTAGGCCAACAGCTCGTCCCACAACTCGAAGCGGCTCAGCGTCTCGAACAGCCGGCGGCGGCCGTAGCGGGCGCTTCCGCTTTTATTCAGGGTGTTGTACTCGGGATGGCGCGGCAGCTCCGTCATGTTGCGGGCCAGGTCGATCGCGTCCGACGCCCGTCCCAGGTGGACGAGATTGCGAATGAGCCACTCGTTGTTGTGCGCGAAGTTATGAATCTGATCCGGCAACACGCGGTCCCGCATCATGTGGGCGTGATCGACCCGCGCGGAGGCTTCCTGTTGCCAGGCGGCGGCGTCGTACCGTTTCAGCTTCGAATAGATATGCCCCGGCATGTGCCACATATGCGCGACGCCGGGCGCCGACTGGCCGCACAGCGCCGCGGAGGCCAAGGCTTTTTCGGGACGCTTTCGGTCCCAGAGGTGAATGCGATAGTGATGAGCCGGGTGCATCGGCTGCTCGTCAAAGACCTCCCCCAGCAGCGCGTCGGCGGCGAGATAGCTGCTGATGGGGATCCCCTCCCGGCCGTTCCGCCAGATCTGCAGACAGAGGAACGCTTTGGCTTCGAGGTCGTCCGGATGTTCGAGAACGATCTCTTCAAGAGCCTCGGTGTATTTCTGATTGCGGCGACGTTGATCGTCCTTTCCCGCGTCGTAGTACGCACGGAGCGCGTCGATGTATTTCGCTTCGCGCGGCGTCGCGCCGTTCTTGCGGGACGACGCCTCTTTGATGAACCCCTCGGCTCGTTCGCGATTGCTCACGTTGGCCATAGCCATGCCCCAGTAGGCCATGCCGCACTCCGGATCCAGCGCGGCCGCCTGTCGGAACGACCGCTCCGCTTCGAAGTACCAGAACCCGTGAAGCTGGCCGACGCCCTGATTGATAAACCGTTGAACGTCCGGCTCGCTCGTCGTCACCGGAAAGTCGATCGCGCCGGTCCCGCCCATCAGGTAGGCCGCCTGTCGGGGGCCTTCGTTGAACGCCTCCCCGTGATCCGAGTGCCCGGCCGGCGTCTCGGGCGTTGGCGTTCCGTCGGTTTCCGTCGCCGGTTCGTCAGCTCGTCCGGCCGGGAGCAGGACGACGCTCAACATCGCACCGAGGGCGACTCTATTGCATAGCATGAGGGCGTGACGCGACAGGCGGGAGAGGGCCGATGCGGATGAATCGGGCGCGGGGCGTCTCCCATTCTGTCGGCGGGCGGCCGCCCCACAAGGCTTTGCCTACCGGACGTCTCCGGGGACGGCCGCCGGGGAAGGTTAGGTCCGCGGACGAAACGGGACGACGACCAGCGCCGTGGCGCGTCACGCGGGCGACGCCGTGATCGCACTGCGGACGACGGCGGGCGCCGCCCAGCCCCGTGATTTGACGCGTCCCCGCCGGACCGGTTGTCATGCGTCCCCGGGCCTCCCCTCCCCGACGCCGACCGATTCCCGACGCCGACCGGCCCGGATGCGGAATCCGGATGCGGAAGAACGACGGCGTCGCCGCATCGTCGTCGTTCTTCCGGCAGATGAGCTTCCGGCAGACGAGAGCGAGCGAACTCCATCAAGCAGATCGTATGAGACTCCCCATTCGACTGAGTCCCCTCTTCGCCGCCTGGCCCTTCGCCGCCTGGACCGTCCTCGTCGTCGCGGCGATCTCGCCGGCGCAGGCGGACGATCCGGCGACGGCGACGTTGGGGCTCGCCCCGCCCGAGGGCGCGACGACGCTGTTCGACGGAACCGATCTGGAGGCCTGGCAGCCGTTTTCGTGGCAGTGGATCAATCCGGACGACGACCAGAATGAGATTCAATGGAAGATCGTCGAGGACGGGGCGATGCAGATCGCGTTTGAATTCAACGGCAAGCGTCGCAAGCAGTTCTTACGCACGAAACGGGAGTTCGGCGACTACCGGCTGCATCTGGAATTTCAGCTGCCCGAAGACGGCGGCAAGGGCAACAGCGGGGTCTTCTTCGGTCCGTTATACGAACTGCAGATTCTCGACAGCGGGCAGAAAGAGGAGGCGGGGCTGGGCGACTGCGGCGCGATTTATCAGATCCGCCCGCCAGACGTGAACGCCTGCCTGGCCCCCGGCGCGTGGCAGACGATCGACCTGGAATACCAAGCGGCGGAGATCGGCCGAAACGGGTTTATGACCGAGAGCGGCGCCGCCCGCGTCACCGTGCGACTCAATGGCAAGCTGATCCACGACGACGTACGACTGTCGCTGCGGCGGAACAAGTACGCCGCCTACCCCGAAGGACCGACGTCGCCCATCGTCCTTCAGGAACACGGGTCGCCCGTGAAGTTCCGCAACATCTGGGTCCTCGAACGCACCGACGATCCGTAGCCCCAGCCGCATTGCTTCCTCCGTCGCACCGCTGAAGCACTTCGTCCCTTCCAAACGGTTTCCCATGCGCAACGTAATTTCCGGCTGCCTCGCCGCGGTCGCGACGGTCCTGGCGCCCCAGGCCGCGGCGGCCGCTGCGGACTCCCCCAACGTGGTCATCGTGATCTCCGACGACCAGGGGTACGGCGATTTGGGATGCACCGGCAACCCGATCATCCGAACGCCGCAGATCGACCGCCTGGCGTCGGAAAGCGTCGGGTTGAGCGACTACCACGTCGCTCCCACCTGTTCGCCGACCCGTTGCGCGTTTCTGACGGGGCACTGGACCAACCGGACCGGAGTCTGGCACACGATCATGGGTCGATCGATGCTCCGGGAGGATGAAGTGACGGTCGGGCGGATGTTCTCCAACGCCGGGTACGAGACCGGCATGTTCGGAAAATGGCATCTCGGCGATAACTACCCTTATCGCCCCGAAGATCGGGGCTTCACGGAGGTGTATCGGCATGGCGGCGGCGGCGTCGGTCAGACGCCCGACGTGTGGGACAACGCCTACTTTGACGGAGCCTATTTTCACAACGGCGAGATCGTCCCGGCCGAGGGCTTCTGCACGGACGTCTTCTTCGAGCAGGCCAACGCCTTCATCAGCGAGAGCGCGAAACAGCAGAAGCCGTTCCTCGCGTATATCTCGACCAACGCGCCGCACAAACCGCTGCACTGCCCGCCGCAGTACATGGAGATGTACGAGGATCAGTCCGACGGCATCGCCGCGTTCTACGGCATGATCACCAATATCGACGACAATGTCGGCCGGACGCGAGAGTTGCTCGAAACGCTCGGGATCGCGGACGACACGATCTTTATTTTTACGACGGACAACGGCACGGCCAGCGGCGCCAAGATCTACAACGCCGGCATGCGAGCGGGAAAAGGAAGCCCGTACGAGGGCGGGCATCGCGTCCCGCTCTTCGTGCATTGGCCGAACGGAGGGCTTACCGAACAGCACGACGTGAACGAGTTGACGCACGCCGTCGACGTCGTACCCACGCTGCTGGAAATGACGGGCGTGGCGAAGCCCGAGAGCGTCAAGTTCGACGGCGTGTCGATCGCCGCGTTGCTCGACCCGTCGAAGGACGTCGACTGGCCGAAGCGGTTCGTGATCAGCGACTCGCAACGCGTTCGCGATCCGATCAAGTGGCGGGGCTCGGCCGTGATGACGGGCAAATATCGCTTAGTCAATCGCGACGAATTATACGACGTCTCCGTCGACCCCGGGCAAAAGAACGATATCGCCGCTGAGCGCCCGGAGATCGTCGCGGAGATGCGCGACTTCTACGAGCGGTGGTGGGCGGAGCTGGAGCCGACGTTCTCCCAGACCACCGAGATCTATTTAGGTCACCCCGAGCATCCGGTCGTGACCCTGACGGCCCATGACTGGATTCAGGAGGTTTATCCCCCGTGGCATCAGGGCTCCATTCGGGCCGCGGATCGCAAACCGGCCAGAGGCCAGGAGAAGCTCAAACACCTGGGTCACTGGGCGGTGAAGGTCGTCGAGGACGGGAAGTATCGGGTGTCGCTGCGTCGCTGGCCCGCGGAGTCCGGCGCCGCGATCAACGCGGCGCTGCCCGCCGGCGACAACGTGCCCGGGGCGACGCGAGCCTTCCGCAACGTGCCCGGCGCTTCGATCGCCGCGACGCATGCGGTCCTCCGGATCGACGATCAGGATCTCGCCCGCAAACCGGTCGGAGAGGCTGCTGAAGAGGTCCGCTTCGTCACGGAACTCGCCGAGGGATCGCACCGTCTCGCCCCGTTCTTCGAGATCGAACAGGGCGAACTGGGGGCGTACTACGTCGTCGTCACGAAGCTCGATTAGTTTTTAGAGTCCGATCGCTCTCCCGCTCGCCCTCCCACCGGAACGTCTCCGATGACCGCCCACCCCAGCCGCCGCGCGTTCGCCGCGGCCCTGCTCTGCCTCGCCGCCGCCCCCGCCCCCGCGGTCCTGCTCGCTGAGGACTCGGACGCCGCAGGGGCGTCGTCCGGCGGCCTCGCCGGGTCGCGGCCGAACGTGATCCTTGTGATGACGGACGATCAGGGGATGGGCGACCTGTCCTGCCTCGGCAACGAGGTGTTGCGAACGCCGCACCTCGATCGGTTCTATCAGCGTTCCACGCGGTTCACGGACTTCCACGTCAGCCCCACCTGCGCTCCCACGCGGGCGGCGCTCCTCAGCGGGCGGCACGAGTTCCGCAACGGCGTGACCCACACGATCCTGGAGCGGGAGCGGATGGCGCTGTCGACCACGACGTTCCCGCAAGTGCTGCAAACCGCCGGCTACGAGACCGGCCTGTTCGGCAAGTGGCACCTCGGCGACGAGGACGCCTACCAGCCGTACAACCGCGGGTTCGACCGGGTCTTCATTCATGGGGCCGGCGGCATCGGGCAGTCCTTCCCCGGCAGCTGCGCCGACTTCCCGCCCAACCGCGAGGCCGACGGCAAGTACTTCGACAACGTCCTGCTGAGCGACGACACGCTCGTGCAAACCGAGGGCTTCTGCACCGACGTGTTCTTCGACGGCGCACTGGCCTGGATCGAGAAGCAGCGGGCGGCCGGCACGCCGTACTTCGCCCTCATCACGCCGAACGCCCCCCACGGGCCGATGATCGCCCCGGAGAAGTATAAACGGCGGTTCCTGGAAGCCGGCTGGGACCAGAACACCGCCGGCCGGTACGGCATGATCGAGAACATTGATTATAACTTCGGCCGCTTGACGGAGAAGCTCGACGAGTGGTCCGCGTGGGACGACACGCTGGTCATCTTTATGACGGACAACGGCCAGGCCGGCCGGAGCGGCCGACTGAACGGCGAACCGGTGAGGATGCACACCGCCGGCTTCAAGACCGGCAAGAACTCCCCGTACGAGGGCGGGACGCACGTCCCCTGCTTCTGGCGCTGGGACGGGCGACTGGGCGAGGGCGTCGACATCGACGCGCTCACGGCGCACGTCGACCTGTTCAACACGTTCTGCGACCTCGCCGGGGCGGAGATCCCCGACGACGTGCAGCCCCTCGAGGGCCGTTCGCTCCTGCCGCTGTTGGAGGACCCGGCCGCCGCGTGGCCCGACCGCGCCCTGTTCGTGCACACGGGCCGGTGGAAGAAGGGGGCGGACCCGAACGACAGCAAGTTCGCCGGCTGCGCGGTCCGCACGCAGCGGTGGCGGTTCGTTAACAATAAAGAGCTCTACGACATCGCCGCCGACCCCTATGAATCGACCGACGTCGCCGCCGAGCATCCCGAAGTGATAGCGGACCTGCGGGTCGCCTACGACCGGTGGTGGGACGAGACGGTCCCGCTGATGGTCAACGAAGACGCCCCGCTCGCCCCGCAGCAACCGCAGGCGGTGCGGTACGAACGGCAGAAGGCGAACCTCGGCATCCCCGCCTGGACGCCGTAGACGCCGCGCGGTTCCCGCCCGCCTCCCACACCCCACGACCGCCGGAACGTATGCCCCCTCGATTCGCAGCCTGTCTGCTTCTCTGCCTCGCGGCGGCCGCGGGAACCGCGGCGGCGGAGGACCGGCCGAACGTCGTCTTCCTGCTGACCGACGACCAGTCCTGCGACAGCCTCGGCTGCTACGGCAACCCGGACGTGCAGACGCCCCACCTCGACCGCCTGGCCCGCGACGGCGTGGCGTTCGACAACCACTACGACACCACCGCGATTTGCATGGCCAGCCGGGCTACGGTGATGACCGGCCTGCTGGAGTACCGCACCGGCTGCAACTTCAGCCACGGCCCGCTGACGCAATCCCTGTGGGAGCAAAGCTACCCGATGGCGTTGAAACGGGCCGGGTATCGGACGGCGTTCGCCGGCAAGTTCGGGTTCGAGGTCGTCGACGCTCCCGGCGCCGAGAACGCCCGCCTGCCGGCCGACGACTTCGACCGCTGGGGCGGCAGCCCCGGGCAGACCTCCTACGCGACCCGCCAGAACGCCTCGATGCGGGAGTACGCCGACGAGTTCCCGCACTCGACGCTCTCCTACGGGGCGTTCGGCCGGGACTTCGTCCAAGAGGCCGCGGGGAGCGGCGAGCCGTTCTGCCTGTCGATCAGCTTCAAGTCCCCGCATATGCCGGACACGCCCGACCCGCGGTTCGACGCCGTGTACGCCGGGAAGACCTTCCGCAAGCCGGCGAACTACGGCCGCGAGCACGGTCTGCACTTCTCCGAACAGAGCCGCCAGGGCCGCCAGTACGAACGGTTCCACTCTTGGGGCTACGCCGACGACTACGACGCCGTGATGCGGCGGTACCACCAGCTGGTGTACGGCGTCGACGCCGCCGTCGGCATGATCCGAGCGGCCTTGGAGGAGGCCGGCGTCGCCGACCGCACCGTCGTGATCTTCACCTCCGACAACGGCTTCCTGTGCGGAGCGCACGGGTACGGCTCGAAGGTGCTGCCGTACGAGGAGGCCTCCCGCGTGCCGCTGATCGTGTACGACCCGCGGCGCCCGGACCTCGCCGGGACGCGGCGGGACGCCCTCACCGGCAACGTCGATTTCGCCCCGACGATCCGCGCCCTCGCCGGCGTCCCGCAGCCGGCCGCGGCGGCCGGGAAGGACGGCGTCGACGGCCGCAGCCTGCTCCCGCTGCTCGACGACGCGGACGCGGCGATCCACGAGTCCCTGCCGTTAATCAACGTCTGGGGGCCGCCGGCCGTCCACTCGCTGGCGGTCGTCACCCGGGATCAGAAGTTCGTCTTCTGGCCGCACGGCGGCGACGGCATGACCCCGACGGAGGAGCTGTACGACACCGCCGCCGACCCGCTGGAGCTGACCGACCTCGACGAGCACCCGGCCCGCGCCGCCGACCGCGACGCGATGCGGGCGCTGTACGACGGCTGGGTCGCCCACTGGCGGGACCACGCCGTCGGCCACAACGACTACCGCCGCTTCGCCGTCCTGTTCGACCGCGGCCTGCCGTGGGACGCCAAAACCGACGCGTTAAAGCCGGACCCGAACCCGGAAGTTCGGCAGCGGAAGCGGGGCGGGCGATAAACGAATCCATCGCGACCGCGGCCCGTTCCGGCCCCACCGGCGACGCCCCGCCGACGGCGTCCCGCGGACGCGCCCGAACCGTTTGACCTGCGAGACCGCCGCGGTACTCTGCCGTCGCAGACGAACGGAACAGTTCGGACCGATGCGTGCCGACGCGACGAACGGCGGCGGGGGCGTGTTGACCTGCAGGAGCGCATGAGCACGCCCGCCACCCAGACGCCCGCGAATCCGATGTTTATAAAACGACGCACCTGCGTGCTGGCGCTCGCGACGGCGATCGCACTTCTCTCATCGGCTCCCCGATACGCGGCGGCGAACGATGACGACGACCGGCCGCACGCGGTGCTCGTCGTCGGGACGCTGCACTACTCGCCGGAACTGACGATGCCCCTCCTGGCGAAGGAGTTGGAACGGTTCGGGTTCCGCACGACGGTCGTGATGGGCGAGGGGAACCCGGAGAAGAAGACGGAAGACGTGCTGCCCGGCATCGAGGCGTTGGCCGACGCGGATCTGGCGATCTTCTTCATGCGGTTCCTCCGACTGCCCGACGCGGAATGGCAGCCGATCGAGGACTACCTCAAGTCCGGCAAACCCGTGATCGGACTCCGCACGGCCAGCCACGCATTCAAATATCCGGCGGGACATCCGCGGCAGGAGTGGAACGACGGCTTCGGACGGCGGGCGATGGGAACCCCGTATCTCGTGCACCAGACCAGCGCCACGCAGATCCGCGTCGTCGACGAGGCGTCGGACCACCCCATCCTGACGAACGTCCACAAAACGGAGTGGACCTCGCCCGGCACGCTCTATCTAACCCGGTTGGAAGAGGGCTGCGTCCCGTTGGCGACCGGAACGGGCACCGGCCGCGCCCGCACGGTCAAACGAGCGTTCGGGACGATCGAGGTGAAGCCGCAGGAGTCCGACGTCGTCGCCTGGGCCTGGGAGAACGAATGGGGCGGCAAGGTGTTCGGCACGTCCTTCGGGCATCCCGGCGACTTCGGCGAGGAGGCGTTCATGCGGATCCTCCTCAACGCCGTTCACTGGGCCGTCGATCGCCCGCTGCCCGACGCGGACGCAAAGGTTTCGACCTGGAACGTCACCCGCGCCGACAAAAAGCCCCGGCAATGACCGGGCGCCGCGACGGCTCGCGCGGCTCCGGTCGCCGCGCGGCTCCGGTCGAGTTTCGCCTCCCACGCGTTTCGGATTGATGTCCCGCAAACACGCCGTCCCCGCGGTTCTGATCTGGCTGACGGCCGCCGCGTTCGCCGCGGCCGAGCCGCCGATCCGCCCCGGCGATCGCATCGCCGTCATCGGCAACACGTTCGCCGACCAATTGCGGATCCACGGGTATCTGGAGACGGCGCTCCTCAACAAAACCCGCGAGAACCCCGTTTCGATCCGCAATCTGGGTTGGGCCGGGGACATGCTGACCGCCCGCGACCGCCCAACCGGGTTCCCGACGGAGGAGGCGACGCTGACCGAACACGAGACCGACGTCCTCATCGCCTGCTTCGGCATGGGCGAATCGTTCGACGGCGAACGCGGCCTCGACGACTTTAAGAGCCAATTGCGAGAATTGATCGCCTCGCACGCCGGCAAGACATATAACGGCGTCTCGGAGGTGCGGCTCATTCTGGTCTCGCCGATCGCGTGCGAGGATCTGGGCGAACTGACCCCGAATCGCGACGAGCGAAACCGCGATCTGGAAGCGTATACGCGGGCGATGCGAGACGTCGCGGACGACGCCGGGACGCCCTTCGTCGATCTGTTCGAAGCGTCCCGCTATTTGATGGACGAATCGGTCGGCCCGAAGCTCACCAGCAACGGCATCCATCTGAATCCTTACGGCCACTGGGCCGTCAGCCACGCCTTCTTCGATCAGCTGACGGCCGACGACCCGTCCCCGGATCAACGACCGTGGCTGCTGCGGATCGACGCCGCGAAGCGGTCGGCCGCCGGCCGCGGCGTGAGCGTGTCCGACTTGGCGGCGGACGATTCGGGGCTGAGCTTTCAGGTCGCCGAAGACGCTCCGCCGAGTCTGCCGCCGCCGACGGAGCGTCCGCTGCCCCCGCAACTGGAATTCGCCCGGGACGCGCTCGCCGTCGAGAACCTCGAGCCGGGGACCTACGAGCTGACGATCGACGGAACGCCCGTCGCGACCGCCTCGGCGGAGGACTGGGCCGACGGCGTGCCGGTCGACGCCTCGCCGGCCCACCAGGCCGCCGAAGCCTTCAGAAACGTCGTCAACGACAAGAACCTGCAGTTTACGTATAGCTGGAAGGCGCTGAATCAGGTGCACATCGTCGGCGAACGCCGCTCGTCTCCCAGCGGCCGGGCGCTGCCGGGGGAGGTGATCGAATTCAACCAGCTGGCGAACGCCCTCGACGAAACTCTGAGCGAGGGAATGGAACTCAAAACGCGGCGCTGGCGGCTCACGCGAGTTCCCGAGTAAATCCGAGCCGCGCCCGGCGTCGCCGGTTCGCTTCGCCAGACGCTCCGGCGACGGCCGTGTCCGGTTTTAGTAACAGTGATTGACGAACAGACGACGGCCCCATGAATCGAACGCCTTCCCTCCCCGTCCGGATCGGCTTGCTGCTGGCGGGGTGCGCCCTGGCGCCCGCGGCGCCCGCACAGGATGCGGAGGGCATCAAGACTGCCAATCTCAAAGGCGCCGATCTGGATCTGATGAACAATCACGATCCGGCGTCGCAGCTGGAGCATTTCGACCTGCTGCCGGGCTACCAGGTCAATCTGTTCGCCGCCGATCCGATGCTCGCGAACCCGGTGCATATGCAGTGGGATTCGAGAGGGCGACTGTGGGTCGCCTGCTCTTGGGCGTATCCGCAGCTCGAACCGGGCGAGGTCGCCGACGATAAAATCATTATTCTGGAAGACACGGACGGCGACGGGGCGGCGGACAAGTCGACCGTATTCGCGGACGGCCTGTATCTGCCGACGGGGCTCGAACTGGCCAACGGCGGCTGCTACGTCGCGCAGTCGCCGGACGTCTTCTTCCTGAAAGACACCGACGGCGACGACGTCGCGGACGTTAAAGAACTCGCGCTGACAGGGTTCGGGATCGAAGACAGTCACCATTCCATCAGCGCCTGGCGTCGCGGCCCGGGCGGCTGGATCTACTTTCAAGAAGGGATCTTCCTGCACTCGCAGGTCGAAACGCAGTACGGCGTCGTGCGGAACTTCAACGGCGGGGTCTATCAGTTCAATCCCCGTACGCGCGAACTGCGGATGTTCTGCCGCGGGACGGGCGGCAACCCTTGGGGACACGTCTTCGATCGTTGGGGACAGTCCTTCATGGTGAACAACCCCCGCATCATGTATCTGTCGCCGGCGACGGGAAACAGCGAGGAGGCGGTCCGGGTCGACACGCTCATCAGCACCGAGAAACAGTGCGGCGGCGATCTGGCGACCGGCTCTCACGTCGGCGACGACCTCCGCGGCCAATTGCTGACGGGGCGATTTAAAAGCCGCGCCGTCGTCCGCTACGAATTCATCGAAGACGGCGCCGGCTTTAGCGCGAACGTGCTCGAACCGCTGATTCGCTCCCGGCACCCGAACTTCCGCCCGGTCGACGTGAAGATCGGCCCGGACGGCGCCGTCTATGTGGCGGACTGGTACAACTCGATTATCAACCACGCCCAACACGACTTCCGCGATCCGCGTCGCGATCACGAGCACGGCCGCATCTGGCGGATCACGCACAAGGAACGGCCGCTGGTCGAGAAGCCGGCCCTCGTCGGCGCCCCGATCGGAGCGTTGATCGAGCAATTAAAAAGCCCGGAGGCCTGGACGCGCCATCAGGCGCGCAAAGAGCTGAGCGAACGGGATCCGGACGAGGTTCTCGCCGCACTGGAGAGGTGGGTCGAGGCGCTCGATCCCGACGCGGCGGACCACGATCATCACCTCGTCGAAGCGATGTGGGCCTGTCAGAACGTCGAACGGGTCAGCGAGAAGATCCTGACGCGCGTCCTCGCCGCGGAGGACGGCCACGCCCGCAGCGCCGGCGCCCGGATCCTCCGCTACTGGCACGACGAACTGTCCGATCCGATCGGCCTGCTCGCCGAGGCGGCGGCGGATCCGTTCCCCCGGACCCGGATGGAAGCCGTGCTGTCCGCCGGCTTCGTTCCGCGGGCGGAGGCGTTCGCCGCGGCCCTGCGTTCCCTGGATCGTCCGGGCGACCGGGAGCTCGACAAGGCGCTGCCGCAGACGGCCCGGGCCCTCGAACCGTATTGGCGCCCGGCGCTGGAAGCGGGCACGTTGAAGTTCGCCAAACCGTCTCACCGCGAGTTCGCCGAGCGGGGGGCGGGGGTCGGTCTGGAACGGCGCCTGGCCGAGTTTCTGAAACAGAGATCGCCGACGGACGACGAGATCGCGGCCGTTCAGGCTCAGTTGCGCGAGGTCGGCGCCGAAGCCGAGGTGCGGATGATCGCGACGGCGCTGACGCGAAACGAAGGTCTCAAATCGCCCGCGGCGACGATCGGGATGCTCGAGGCGCTTCGGGACATGGCAAGGACCGCGAAGCCGGACTCGATGAGATCGCTCAAGCGGAGCGTGCGCGGATTGAGGGCGTTGATCGGCCATGCGGACGAAACGATCGCGGCGTCTGCAGCGGAGACGCTCGGCGCCTGGGGCCTCGTCGGTCGCGGTGAGGTCGCCGCCCTGCAAAGCGACGCCCACGGCGCCGGAGTCAAGCGGGCGTTGGCGTCCGCGGTCGCCGCCGCCGGCGGCGGACGATTCGAAGGGGCGCTCGCGGAGTTGGCCGAGTCGGGGGACCTGGAGACGCGGTACGCCGCGGCGGCCGGGCTCGCTCAGGCGAATCTGCCGCGGGGCGTCGAAGCCGCGGCCCGGTTGCTCACGGAGGATCCGCGGGGGGCCGATCCAGTCCCGCTCGTCAGGACCGTCCTCCAGCGCCGCCGCGGCGGCGACCTGCTGAACGACGCGCTCCAGGACCTCGATCTGCACCCCGCGGTCGCGACGCGCGTCGACCGGTTCCACCGCGACACCGGACTGCTTCCCGAGGACCTCGCGGAACGCGTCCGTCCGCGGGCGGCGTCCGGTTCGCTCAGCGCACGGCTGCTCGCGGAGGATTTGGACGCCCTGACCGCGGACGTCGAGAAGCGCGGCGACCCGGCCCGCGGCGAATTGATCTACCGTCGCAAGGCCGTCGCCTGCACGAGTTGCCACGCGATCGGTCCCGCCGGCCCGCCGATCGGCCCGAATCTCGTGGCCGTCGGAGCCGCGGCGAAGACGAAGTATCTCGTCGAGTCCCTGCTCCAGCCGAACGCCGCCATCGCGGAGCACTACGAAACCCGTATGTTTCTGCTCGACAGCGGCACAGTCCTGACGGGCATCGTCGCGTTCCGGAACGAACGCGAGGTGGTCGTCCGCGACTCGACCCAACTCGGCAGGGAAGTCCGCCTCGCGGTCGACGAGATCCAGGACGAAATCGCCGGCACGTCGTTGATGCCCGCCGGCTTGGCGGACCAACTGCACAGCCGCGACGAATTTCTCGACCTCGTCAGCTTCGTCTCCGCATTGGGAAAGCCCGGCGCGTACGCGAACGACGAAAGTCCGGTGATTCGGAAGTGGCGAGTCGTGTCAACGTCCGACGGAGGCGGTCCGCCGGAGGAGGAGTCCGGCTGGTCGCCTGCCTACAGCAGAGTGAGCGGAGAACTGCCGCCCGAGGACTACCCGGCCGGCGATCGCACCTTCGCCCGCGGCTTCGTCCAGGTCCTCGCGGCCGGGCCGGTGCGGCTCGACGTCAATGCGACCGACGGGCTGACGCTCTGGCTCGACGGTACGCGGGTCGCCGACCCGAACGCCCCGATCCAGTTGAACAAGGGACGCCGCACGCTGACGTTCGGCCTGAGCCCCGAGCGCCGGGACCGCGGCTTGCGTGTCGAACTCAAAGCCGTGGACGGCACGGCGAAATTCCAACCGGAAGGCGGGCTGTAGGTGGTGCGGAGATCGATCGCTTGAGCGGTCCGGGTCGATCCGTAGCGGCGGCATCCTGCCGCCGTCTGCCAGTCCAAATGAGCGGGAGTCCGCAGGGTCGACCGACGGTCTCCCGCCCTGTTCCGGAGAGGACAGCCTCAGGGGGAGAATCGGAAACGAAACGGTCGCCGCGGCGGGATCTGCGCCAGTCGGTCGAGCTCCGCGGCCGGCAGGTAACCGATCCTCGGATAGCCCCCGGCGGTCTGGCCGTCCTGGAGAAGCACGATCGGCCGGCCGGACGGCGGCAGCTGAATCATGCCCGGCAGGACGGGCACGCTGTCGGCCAGGGCGGAGTCCCGCAGCGTCAGCGTCGGCCCCTCCAACCGGGCCCCCATGCGGTCGCTGTGCGGGCTGACCCGAAACTCGCCGTTCTTCAAATCGTTCTGCGCGGTCGGAGTGAGCCAGTCGTATTCCGGTCCGGGCCGCAACGCGATCGCGAGGTTCGCCGCGGACGCGTGCGATACGACGAGGCTCATCTGCGGTCTGACGTCTTCCGGGGGGCGCCAGCGGACGACGTCGCCGATCGCCAGCGGCCGGCCGCCGTTGCCGCCGAACCGTCCGAGCGCGTAGGTCGACGCCGAACCGAAGGTTTGACTCGTCTGAATGAAGCCCTGCACGCCGACGTACGCCCGGCAGCCGTCTTCGGCGGGCCGGCCCGACAGCGTCTGGCCGGACGCGACGGCGACCGTGGCGTCGCGCGGCGCCGGTCGGCCGTCGAGCGTCCAGCCCATCTCCGCCCCCGTCAGGCTGATCACGGCGGCCGATTCGAACCGCAGCGTCGGGGGCGTGAAATGACACTCGATCACGGGGGCGTCCGGGTCGTTCCCGAGGATCGCGCTGGCCAATTCGGCCGATCGGCGGTCCAACGGGCCGGAGGGCGGGATCGCGTAAAAGGCCAGACCCCGGCGCCCCCGGTCCTGCAGCAGGCTCAGCATCCCGGCGCGGACGACGGACAGCCGCCCGACGGCTTCGCCGCTGATCTTTGTCGGCGTGTCAGTCGGCACCGCTCGCTCCCCCTCAGGACTGTTCTGCCAGCGTGACGACGTCGCCCGGCTGCAGGCTGACGGGGGGCAACCGGTCCAGACGCAACACGTTCGTTCCCACCTCGCCGAGCACGTTCCAGCCCGCCGGGCTTTCCAGCGAATAAAGACCCGCGTAAGCGCCGCCCACGGCGAACGAGTTCGCCGCCGCGCGGCGGTCCGGCGTCTCCTTGCGGGGAACCTGCAGGCGGTCCGGCAGGCCGTTGAAATAAACGAAGCCGGGCAGGAACCCGATCATGGCGACCAACAGCCGGCACCGCAGCAGGTCCGTTTGATACTGCTGCTTCGTCAGACCCGTGTGGCGGCAGACGCGGTCCCAGTCCGGCGAGTCCCCGAACCGGACCGGCAGGCGGACCGCCCGCCCCTGGGCGACGCCCGCGTCGTCGTCGATCGGAATGCCCTTCAAAGCGTTCAGGCTCTGCTCCGCGTAGCGGTCGTTGAGCTTCAGGCAGATTTCGCGCTCCGTGGCGATCACCTCGTCGCAAAACTCCGGCCGACGGGACAGCAACTTTCCGCCGAAACTCGCCGGCAGCCGCTCGTCGGCCGACGCCGGGCGCAGCAACAGGAACTCGCCGTGATACTCGGTCGCGACGATCGGTCGGCCGAAGAGGCGAAGCTCGTGGCGCCGGATCGTCATGACGGCGCCCCGCCGCGGGCGGCGGTCGCGGGCGTCCGGCCGTCGATCATGCTGCGGGCGATCTGTGCGAACCGAACGGCGTGCGGCGAGTCCCCGTGCAGGCAGATCGTATCGACCGGGATCGCGTGCCGCTCCCCGGACAGGTCGCGGACCTGCCGATCCAGCAGTCCGCGGAGTTGTTCGCGGAAGTCGGCGTCGGTCTCGACGAGCGCCCGCGGGTCGGACCGCGGAACCAGCGCGTCGGCCGCCGCGTAGCGTCGATCGGCGAACGCCTCGTGCCGGAACGCCAATCCCTCCCGGCTCGCCGATTCGGAGAGCGCCGATCCCGCCTGTCCGACGATCGCGGCGTCCGGGGCGATTCGCTTGACCGCCCGGATCAGCGCCGCCGCCCGCGGGCCGGGCGAACGCACGTCGTGATACAGGGCCCCGTGCGGCTTCACGTGACGCAGTCGAGCCCCGAACGCTTCGACCAGCGACTTGACGGTCGCGATCTGGAACAGCAGCTCCGCCTCCAGCCGTTCGTCCGACAGCGCAACGGACCGCCGACCGAAATTCGGCCGGTCCGGGTATGACGGGTGGGCCCCGACCGCGACCCGCAATCGGACTGCTTCCCGAATCGTCGCCACGATCAACTCCGCACTGCCGGCGTGCGCACCGCAGCACACGTTGCACGACGTCAAATAGGGCAGCAGTCGACGGTCCCGCTCGACCGTCGTTTCGCCTACGTCCGCGTTCAGGTCCATCGCCGGGGCCGTTGATTCGCTGTCGGAGGTCTTCACTGAGGCGTCTTCCCCGGGGGCCGCGTCGCTCGATCCGCCCGCCCCCGTCGGATGAGCTTAAGGAATCGCAGCGCCCCTATCGCGACGGATGCCGGACCGCGGCCGCGGCCGCAGGCGCCGGGCCGATATGGGGCCAGGCCGACATGGCGTTACGCGCCCAGGACCTTCCAGAGGGAGACCGACGAAATCGCCGCGAGGACGAGCAGCGCGGCCGCGGCGGCCGCGTTGGAGATCCAGCCGTTGGTCGCCCCGCCCATCGTCGATCGGGAATTGGCGAGCCTCAGCAGATACGCACCGATCAGGGGCAGGATGACGGCGTTCGCGACCTGTGCGAACAGGATGACGGACACCAGCTTGACGCCGCTTTGGCCCACCGCGGCCCCGACCAGCAAAATCACCGCCCAAACGCCCACGAACCGCCGATCCCGGTCGTTCGACTCCCAGCCGAACAACCCCCGAGCCGCCAGCGCCGCCGCCAGGGGAGCCGTCAGGGCCGAACTGACGCCGGCGGCGAGGTAGCCGATCCCCATGAGAACCTCCGCGAATCGTCCGGCCAGCGGTCCGAGCTGCACCGCCAGATCCGAGACGTTGTCGATCGCACCCGGATTCGGCAGTCGCGCGCGGCTGCCGGCGGACGTCACGACGATCAGGACCGAGATCAAGACGCCGAGCAGCACGGCGACGACGGTTTCCCGCCGGACGTCGCGGATCGGCGCCTCGGGACCCCAACGGGTGGAAATCGTGGACGCGTGCAGAAACAGGTTGTACGGCACGACCGTGGTCCCGATCAGCCCCATGACGGTCAGGAAGTGTTCCGGCTCCATCGCCTTCGGCCGGAATCCGGCGACGAGGGCCGACAGATCCGGCCGCACCGTGATCGCCGTCGCCAGGAAGCAGCCGCTCATCAGCAGCACCAGCCCGATCAAAACGCGTTCCAGCCCGCGGTAGCGGCCCCACCAAAGAAGGCCGCCGCACGCCGCCGCGACCGCGACAGCGCCGATCGGCGTCGGCCCCACGAGCAGCTCCAGTCCGATCACGGCCCCGGACAGGTTCCCGCTCTCGTACGCCATGTTGCCGACCAAAATCGCGGCGATCACCAGCCCGAACGACAGCGTCCGCGACCGCCGGGTCCGAAATTCGCGGCGAATCGCTTCGCCGAGCCCGGCGCCGGTCGCCCAGCCCAGTCGGGCCGCCATTTCCTGCAGCACGACGGTCGTCAGCCCGGCGAAACCGAGGGCCCAGAGCAGATCGTAGCCGTGTTGAATCCCGGCCCGCGTACAGGTGGTCAGCGTTCCGGGGCCGATCAAGGCCGCCGTGACCAGCGTGCTCGGGCCGAACCAGGAACGTCCGCTCGGGGGACGCCGCAGAGGGGTGCGATTCAGCGTGTCGCTCCTCGCGCACAGGGGACGGACGTTCGGAACCGCTGCCGCGCCCCGGAGACCGAGACGCCTTTTCGCCGGTACGAGCCCGCGTCCTGCCCCGGCGCGCCGAAGCGGGACCGTCGGGAACATACTGCGGAACGATCGTCGGAGACAGAGGCGACGATCCGCTCGCCTGAAAGAGAGAAGGCGGCGCCATAGCGCGTCGACCGACGACCGGCGGGGATCGGCGGATCCCGCCCCGCCCTTCCCCCGGACGGGACGGGATCCGGGACCGCGGTCGAGTTCGATCGCCGCCCCCCCGCGGGGCGGAGCCGCGGCCCCGGGCGGTCCCGAGCGACACGCTACGCCAGCACGTCGCGGATCAGCGTCCCGTGCACGTTCGTGAGCCGACGGTCCAAGCCGTTGTTGTACCAGGTGAGCCGCGTGTGATCGAAGCCGAGCAGGTGCAGGACCGTCGCGTAGAAGTCCCAGACGGTGACCGGATCGACGGCGGCCCGGCGGCCGAATTCGTCGGTCGCGCCGTGGCTGACGCCGCCTTTCACCCCGGCCCCGGCCATCCAGCAGGTGAAGCCGTCCGGGTTGTGGTCCCGGCCCGCCACGCCCTCCTGGCGGGTCGGCATCCGGCCGAACTCCGTCGTCCAGAGCACGAGCGTGTCTTCGAGCAGGCCGCGACGCTTCAGGTCGGAGAGCAGCGCGGCGGTCGGCCCGTCGAAGACCGGCATGTGCCGTTCATAGTCGGACTTCAGCGTCTTGTGGGCGTCCCAGTTCAGCAATCCGTCGACCCCCGAGGCCCGCGAGGCGCAGTAGAGACTGACGTACCGGACGCCGCGCTCGAGCAGCCGGCGGGAGAGCAGACAGTTCCGCGCGTAGGCCGCTTTGAGCCGGTTCCCGTCGTCCGTGCCGTACAGGGCGTGCGTCTCGCGGGTCTCCCGGGAGAGATCGGCGACCTCCGGGGCCGAGAGCTGCATCCGCGCCGCGAGCCGGTAGGAGGCGATGCGGGCTCGCAGTTCCGAATCGCCCGGCCGCTCCTCGGCGTGCCGGCCGTTGAGGAACTCGAGATACTCCCGGGTCGCCCGCTCGGTCGCCGGCGCGATCGCCCCGGGGCGGGCGAGGTTGCGGATCGGCTGCTGGGCCGAGAGGACGACTGCCTGGTGCTCGGCCGGCAGGAAGCCGTTGCTCCAGTTCGCTTTGCCGTTCGGTGGCTCGCCCCGCAGGTCGGGGATCGCGACGTAGGTCGGCAGGTTCTCGTTGGCGCTGCCCAGGGCGTAGCCGACCCAGGACCCCGCGCTCGGGAAGCCCTCGAAAGTGTGTCCGGTGTTCATGAACACGCAGCCGGGGCCGTGCGTGTTCGATTCGGACGTCATCGAGTGGACGAAGGCGATGTCGTCGACGTGGCGGGCCATCGCCGGCAGCATCGACGAGATCATCTTGCCGCTTTCGCCGGCCGGCCGGAACGGCCAGGGGCTCCGCATGAGCGGACCGTTCCGGCCCTGGAACGAGACGAGCGGCTCGCCCGGCAACGGTTCCCCGTCGTGCGCGTCGAGCGCCGGCTTGTGCTCCCAGAGGTCCATGTGCGACGCGCCGCCCGGACAGAAGATCTGCAACACCCGCTTCGCCTGGGCGACGTGGTGCGTCGCTCCCGCGCCGGATCCCGGGCCGGATTTCGAGCCGCCCGCCGGTTCGCCCGCCGTCCCGGTCCGCGCCAGCAAATCCGCGAGGCCGATGCCGGCGAGGCCGGCGCCGGCGTGGCCGAGCAGGCTCCGGCGGGAGAGCCCCGGCTCGGGCGGCGCTGCGGATTCGTGACGCGACATCGCCCGGGGCCTCAGTCGATGTGGAGGAGTTCGGTGGAGTTGAGCATGGCCCGGCAGAAGGCGGGCAGGCCGTGGTCGACGACGAGCGTGACGGCCGCCCCCCGCTCGGCGTCGTCAGGCCGGCGGCCGAAGCACAGGGCGAACGCCCGGTCCACCTGCGCCGCCGGTTCGGCGCCCGCCTCCCGCTCGAGCCGATCGGCGAGGTGGCCGGACATGTCGAGCGTGAAACTGTGGTTCAGCAACGTCAGCGCCTGGAGCGGGGTCGTCGTCGACGACCGATTCGGGACGGCGAAGGCGTTGTCCGGACAGTCGAACTCTGCCAGCAGGTCGACCGACGCCGCCCGGGCGTTCTGGTGGTAGACCGCCCGGCGGTAGGTTTCGGGGCCGTGCTCGTCGAGCGGGACGTACGTCGAGACGTTGTCCTGCAGGTAACGGTAGAGCCGGAATCCCGGCCCGCCCGCCCGCAGGTCGAGCTTTCCGGATACGGTGAGGATCGTGTCGCGGACCTCCTCGGCGGCGAGCCGGCGGGGCGGAAAACGCCAGAGCAGACGATCGTCCGAATCGTCCGCCGCGGCTCCCGGGCGCCACGCGGACGACTGGCGGTAGGTCTGCGAGAGCATGATCCGGCGATGCAGCGGCTTCAGACGCCAACCGTCCGTCCGTAACCGGGCGGCGAGCCAGTCGAGCAGCGCCGGGTGGCTCGGGCGCCCCCCCATGTCGCCGAAGTCGCTCGGCGTGGCGACCAGGCCCGCGCCGAAGTGGTAGCGCCAGAGTCGATTCGCTAGGACCCGCGGGGTGAGCGGGTTGTCGTCGCGGACGATCCACCGGGCGAGCGCGAGCCGGCGGTCGGGCTCGGGCGCATCGGCGTCGAGCTGGTAGCCGGTCGTCACCTCCGAGAGCACGGTCGGGCTGGACGGCGCGACCGGGTCGCCCGGCCGTTGGGGGTCGCCGCCGAGGAACACGTGGACGTCGCGGTCCTCCGGCAGCGAGAACGTCCCGACCCACCAGGAGGGGAACGTCGGGACCGCGGCGATCAGGCGGCCGACCTCGGCGAGTTCGGCGTCGAACTCGGCGACCCGCGACCGCTCGCCGGGCGTGATCTCCGCCTCGAACAGGCGGTGTCGCCGGTGGGC
The DNA here is from genome assembly GCF_013036045.1 of Alienimonas chondri. GTDB lineage: Bacteria > Planctomycetota > Planctomycetia > Planctomycetales > Planctomycetaceae > Alienimonas > Alienimonas chondri. The sequence goes on along the minus strand of NZ_WTPX01000074.1, from coordinate 19,077 downwards.
GTCGCCGAGGGGTTTCCGGTCGGACGAGTCGGCGACCGGCGTCCACCGTTCGCCGTCGGCCGACACCTCGATCCGGTACTCCGCCGCGAAGGGCTCCGACGGCCTCAGCCGTTCCCGATCCGCCGAAAAGACGACGCGGTCGATCGTCGCCGGGGCGGCGAATTCGACGGTGAGGGTCGGCCCGTGGGCATGCCACCGCGTCGACGGCCGCCCGTCGATCGCCAGCGCCGCGGCGTAGGCCTCTTGGAAGTCGTCGGCCCTGCGGCTCGCCCCGGTCGCCCGCCCCCCCGCGGAGGCGAGGGCGACGTTCCGCGGGTCCGGACCGGCGGAGTAGACCTCGAACTCATCGACCCGGAAGTTGGAGGGCGTCGCCGGGGATCGGTCGGTCCCGGTGACGACCAGCCGCACGAACTTCGCCCCGGTCGCCTCGAACCGCTCCTCGACGCCGCCCCGGTCCGCCGGCGGACGGGTCCATCCCGCCTCCCGCTCGGCGGCGTGCGCCTCGGCGCGGGCGGCGATCGCCGCGACGAATTCCGACCGACGCGTCTCGAGTGCCCCCCGGCGGGCGACGAGCGGGGCGAGCGCCGCGTCCCGTTCCCCCCGCTGCTCCGGCGTGGCGATCTCGCGGGCACCGTGCCGGACGCCGGCGAAGGCCGCGTAGAAGCGGTAATAGTCCGCTTGAGTGATCGGGTCGAACTTGTGGTCGTGGCAACGGGCGCACCCGACCGTCAGGCCGAGGAACGCCTCGGAGGTCGCCCGGATCATGTCGTCGATCGCGTTCGCCCGAATCACGGCCGCCGCCGCCGCATCCTGGTTCCCGACGTCGTCGTACGGACCGCAGACGAGGAACGACGTGCCGACCTCGACCGACGGATCGCCCGGGCCGAGGACGTCGCCGGCCAACTGCTCGAGGACGAACCGATCAAACGGCTTGTCCTCGTTGAACGACCGGATCACGTAGTCGCGGTACGGCCACAGCCCGTCGATGAGCACGTTTCGCTCATAACCGTTGCTCTCGCCGAACCGGGCGACGTCCAGCCAGTGGCGCCCCCACCGTTCGCCGTACCGCGGCGAGTCGAGCAGGCGATCGATCAACCGCTCGTAGGCGTCGGGCGAGGGGTCGGCGACGAACGCCTCGACCTCCTCGGGCGTCGGCGGCAGGCCCGTCAGGTCGTACGTCGCCCGCCGGACGAGCGTGCGGCGGTCCGCCGACGGGTTCGGTTCCAGCCCGGCCTCGCGGAGCTTCGCGAAGACGAACCGGTCGATCAGGTTCGCGGCCCAGGCCTCCGGGAGCCCCTCCGGCGCGGGCGGCTCCGGGTCGACGAGCGGACGCAGCGACCAGAACGACTTATCGGTCGCAGCCCGCTCCTTGATGACGACCCCCGCCGGCCAGACGGCCCCCGCTTCGACCCAGGCGGTCAGGATCGCCACCTCCTCCTCCGACAGCGGGGCGCTCTCCTTCGGCATCGTCGGCGGTCCGTCGTCCGACGGACGCACCACGTCGAGCAGGTGGCTGCCCCGCGCGTCGCCGGGAACGACGTATCCGAGCGAGACGAGGTCGTCCGCCGTCGCCAGCGAGAGTTCCCCCTTCCGATTCGCCGGGTCGTGGCAGCGGACGCAGCGCGTTTCCAGAATCGGCGCGACGTCGCGGGCGAAGTCGATCTCCTCTCCCGCGGGCGCGGGACGCGCTGCGACGACGACCAGTGCCGCGACGGCCCCACGGAACGCCGCCGTCATGGCGCCTCTCCGGATCGCCCCGGGGCGACGCCGTGCTCTTCCGACCGCCGGAGGTGCGTGGGGGGCTCCGGGATGCGTTGCCGGAGCCGGTCGGCCGCCGGCGGGGCGAGGTCCTGCGATTCCGTCCTGGTTCGGACCGGCATGGCGCCACTCTCCAAGTCGACGAAGGACGGGGAGCGGGCGAGCCTATCCAGACGTCGGCTCTTCGGACAAGCGCCCTGTCCGTCACGGGCCGGCCCCGAGGACGGCCTGCTCCTCCGCCAGACGGCGATCAGGCGACGCCCCCGGGGCGGCGGGGCCGCATTCGGGTCGGCCCCGGCCGCACTCCGACCGCGTCCGCCTCCTGCGACCGCGCGACGAGGGCGTAGCCGATTCCTGGCCCGCGCCGGAACGCGGTTCGGCGGCCCCGAGAGCCGCCGACGGGGCGGCCGGATTCGACCCGAACGCGTTGGTCACCGGCCGCGAGTACGACCGCCCCGAACTCGCCCGGTTGCGGGGCTACGCCGGGGCGGAGAGCGGTTGACGCCGGGACGCTCGCCGGTCTGCAGAAAGTCGGGTCGCCCCAGCGATCCGTACGAGGCTTCGTCGTTACCGCCCGCGGTCCTCGTCGCCCGCTTCGGCAATCGGCGCGGAACGCAGGATCTAGACGGCCTGCGCCTTCGAGAGTCTTTCAGCCCGGACTTTCGCCTGACCGACGTTCGCCGTTCCGACAGCCTCACGGAGACGCAGGATCGGGTAGAGGTCCAGCTCAACCGACCTTTCCGGCGGACTGTCGATTATCTTCTCCAGCGATCGCTGCGCGGCGCGCTTGGTCTGCCCCTTCAGCGGCGGTACGAGCGGCGTTTCCTCCACCGCCTCCCGCAGCCTGCCGGCCGCTCAGTTCCTCCGCGGCGGTCGGCCCGAACCGCCGCCCGCTTCTCAGTCGCCGTCGCCGCCTGCCGTTGGTCGATCGGAGAGCCGCGCCACGACATCGGGAAAGCGGGGGGCGACGTTCGTCGTCTCCGCGGGGTCGGTCTCGTGGTCGTAGAGTTCGACGAACAGCGGGGCCGCGTTCGGCGTCCGCCGGTCGACCCACCGGACCAGCCGGTAGCGGTCCGTGCGGTCGGAATACCCCATCACGTGGCTCTCGAAGAGCGTGCGGTCCCAGTCGTCCCCGTGCTGCTCGGCGACGCCGGCCTCGACCTCAGTGATGAGCGGGCCGAAGAACGTCTCCCGCATACCGGGCGAGAGCGGGTTGGCGGCCCACTCCCGCAGCGCCGGCGACGGGAACTGGGAGCGGGCGACCGACTTCCCGCGTTGATCGGGATCGATCAACAGGGGGCGGAAGCTCGTCCCGGCGAGGCCGTCCGGCGTCGACAGCCCGGCGAGGTCGCAGAGGGTCGGGTAGAGGTCGACCAACTCGACCAGCGCGTCGGTCGACGCCCCGCGGGCCGCCCCGTTCCCTACCAGGCCGGGCGGCGTCCAGACGATGAGCGGAACCCGGGTCGCGATTTCGTAGTTCGTGGCTTTGCCCCACACGCCCATCTCGCCGAGGTGCCAGCCGTGATCGCCCCAGACGACGACGATCGTGTTCTCCCGCACGCCGGCCTCGTCGAGCGCCGCGAGCAACCGGCCGATCTGGGCGTCGACGTAGCTGGTGCAGGCCAGGTAGGCGTGAATCAGGTCACGAGAGAGCTCCTCGCCGATCGGGCCGTCCTTCGGGATGCCGTGGCGGGTCCGCAGTTCGAACGACGCGTGCAGGCCGAGGGCGGAGCCGTCGGTCGGCGGGGCCGCGTTCGTCGGCAAACCGATCTCCGCCCGGTCGTATAACTCGAAGTATTTCTTCGGGCAGTTGAACGGGAGGTGCGGGCGGACGTAGCCCATGCCCAGGAACCACGGCTTGTCGCCGTCGGTCAGCTCGCCGAGCGTTTGGATCGCGACTTCGGTGTTGTAGCCGTCGATATAGGCGGCGTCGGGCACGTCGCCGGCTTCGAAGGCCGGGCCGTGAATCAGCCCGCCGCTGCGTTCCCGGCCGTATTGAGCGAGGATCCGGTCGCGATTCGCGAAGAAGGTCCGCTGATTCTCCGGGACCGCGTACCCGCCGGGCGTTTGCGGACGGGGGATGCCTTTCCGGCTTGCCGGCCGCGACCAGCTGTGCTCCTCGTCCGTCATCGTCCCGTGATAGATCTTGCCGGAATACACCGTCTCGTATCCCCGGCTCCGGAAGTGTTGCGGGAGGGTGACGATGTTCGGGTTCAACTCGCGGAAATAGGCGGTGTTCTCCACGACGCCGATCTCGTCCGGCAGCTTCCCGGTCATCAGGCTGGCCCGGGAGGGGCTGCAAATGGCCTGTTGGCAGTACGCCCGGTCGAACCGCATCCCGTCGGCGGCGAGGGCGTCGAGGTTCGGGCTGTGAACGAGGTCGTTCCCGTAGCAGCCCAATTCCGGTCGCAGGTCGTCGATCGCGATGAACAGCACGTTCGGCCGCTCCCCGGCGGCGGCGGGGGCGGCGAACAGCGTCGCCGTGACGAGTAGGCCGATGAGTCGTGAAGCGGACACGGGGGCGCATTCTCTCAATGAAGAATTGAACGACGGGCGACGGACCGCCCGGAGGGGAATTACGGAGCGATCGTCGCGGAGGATTCCGGCATCGGGGACCGCGTCCACGCTCGGACGTAGTCGATTCGCAGATCGGTCGGAAAACCTTCGTCGGTCGCCGCGTCCGGGACAGGGTGCAGAGCTTGGTCGCGCCAGCCCGCAAACGGCGTCCGCAGGCCCAGCGACAGCGTGACGAACATCGGCAGGTGCCAATGCCGGTTCTCCTCCCGCGCCCGCTCCACGCCGTCGACGTACCAGACGATCTCCGCCGGCGTGACGTCGCAGCCGTAGACGTGAAACGTCTCCCGCGGGTCGAACGGCGCGTCCCAGACGTGCCGACATAACTCCGGATTCGAATGCGGTCGCAGCCACCGCAATTCGCCGTCGATCATCGTCCGACAGTGCAGGTTCATATCGATCCGACCCGGACCGTGCCGCGCGCCGCCTTGTTCGACTTCGCCCTGCTGCAATTCAAAGACGTCGATTTCGCAGTATTTCGTCGGCGACGGGTTGTTCATTTCGCCCTGGCTATAGAGCCAGAACGCCGGCGACGCGCCCGGGAACCGGGCGCAGCCCCGCACGCGGGCCTCGAAGTAGCCGTAGGTCGTTTTGGCTCGGGAGCGGAGAATGCCGGACTTATAGTCGAACGTTCGCCGCTCCCGGGCGGCGGGATCCATTCGTTCGTGCGGTTCGCGGGTCATCCGCAGGTTCAACACGCCGCCGTTGACGAACGCGTTCTTTTGCGACCAACTCCAGGCGGAGAAATGCTCCGGGTCCGTCCGCCACTTCTCGAAGTCGATCTTCGGATCCTCGAACTCGTCGGAGAAGGACTTGTTCGGAATCCAGCTTCGCCCTTCCCCCGCATCAATCCCGACGGGGTCCGGCGCCCCCGCGGGGTTGTCGTCCCCGCATGCGGGGGCGGCGAGGGCGGCGATGAGCAGCCCGCCGAGACAGGTCGCCGGGCAGTTCCAATCGATCATCAGCTTAGAGTCTGGAGGAAAGATCAAGGCGCTCTTGCGGAGCGGTCCGCCGCTACGCAACGAGTTCTTTCACGACGTGGCCGTGCACGTGGGTGAGTCGGCGTTCCAGGCCGTTGTGGTAGAAGGTGAGGCGCTCGTGATCGAGGCCCATCAGGTGCAGCAGCGTGGCGTTGAAGTCGTACACGCTGGTTTTGTCCTCCGCCGCTTCGAACCCGAAACGGTCGCTCTTGCCGTGGCTGTAGCCGGCCTTCACCCCGGCGCCGGCGAGGAAGCAGGTGAAGGCGCCCGGGTTGTGGTCCCGCCCGGTGCCGTTGGCCTGGAGGAAGGGCATCCGGCCGAACTCCGTGCACCAGACGACGAGCGTGTCCTCCAGCATGCCGCGTTGTTTGAGGTCCGCGATGAGGGCGGCGGTCGGCTGGTCCATGATCTCCGCCTGCATCGCGTGGGTCTCCGCGATATCGGAGTGCGAATCCCAATTCGTGATGCCGTTGCCGCCGGCCGGGTCGCTGCCGTTGAACAACTGCACGACCCGCACGCCCCGCTCCAGCAACCGCCGGGCGAGCAGGCAGTTCTGCGCGTAGGCCTGCTTTAATTTCGAGCCGGTTTGCGTGCCGTACGCGGCGTGGGTGGCGGCGGTCTCGCCGGAGACGTCCATCACGTCCGGGACGCTGGTCTGCATCCGCCCGGCGAGTTCATAGCTGGCGATCCGCCCGGCGAGGTCCGCGTCGTCCGGGTAGCGTTCGAGGTGCGCGGCGTTGAGGCGTTGCAATAAATCGACGCTCTCCCGGTCGGCGGCGGGCGAGACGGCGGGAGGGCGCTTGAGGTTCGCCGGGGGCGAGGCGGCGGTGAAGTCCGTTCCCTGGAACGCCGCGGGCAGGAATCCGCTGCCAAAATTGTTCTTCCCGCTGCGGGCCAGCCCCCGCGGGTCGTTGATCGCCACGAACGCCGGCAGATTCTGGTTCTCCGTGCCCAGTGCGTAGGTCGCCCACGCTCCGAACGAGGGGTAGCCCTCCTGCGTGAAGCCGGTGTTGAAGAAGTTCTCGCCCTGCGGGTGGGCGCTGGTTTCCGTGTGCAGCGAGTGCACGAAGCACAGGTCGTCCGTCAGTTCCGCGAGGTGCGGGACGAGGTCGGAGACCATCTTCCCGGTCTCGCCGCGGGGTTTGAACTTCCAGAACGGCTTGGCGATGTTCCCGGTCGGCCCCTCGAACGTCACCTCCGGCAGGCCCGGCGGCTTCTGCCCGTGGAATTTGAACAGATCCGGCTTGTAATCGAACGTATCGAGGTGGCTGACCGCCCCGGGGCAGTAGATCACCAGCACCCGTTTCGCCTGCGTCTCGAAGTGCGGCTTCCGGGGCCGATACGGGTTCGCCGGATCGACGTCCGGCCGGATCGGTTCGACCCCGCCCGCCGTCTGCGGCCCTTCGTCGCCGCTCGCCGGGGCCTCGGCGGCCAGCAGCCCGTCGGTCGACAGCAACTGTGCGAGGGACAGCGCCCCCATCGACAGCCCGGACTGGGCGAGAAACGACCGGCGGTCCAGCAGGCCGCGACCGGTCGGGGTGAGGCGTTCGGGGTTCGACATGACGGGCGGGGGAGGAAGCGGGACGGGACGTCGCGGCCGGGATCGGCCGTCACGGCAGGAAGGCGAACTCGTTGGCGTTCAGCAGCGTGCGGCAGAGGACCGGCAGGCCGTGCTCCGCGGCGACCTCTTCCGCCGCGATTCGCTCCTCGGCGGTCGGCTCACGGCCGAAGATCAGCAGGAAGGACTGCGTGACCGGGTCGTCGCCGTCCTCCGCTCGGGTCTCCGCCCGCTCGGCGATGCGGCGGGCCTGATCGATGACGAACTCGCTGTTCATCAGATTCAACGCCTGCAGCGGCGTCGTCGAGACCGGACGCTTGCCCTTCACCTGCCCGCAGTCCGGGAAGTCGAAGGCGGTGAAAATGCGGTCGTCGACCCGCCGCATGCGTTCCTGATACAGCATCCGCCGCCAGGTCTCCGGGCCGTGGTTATCGACCACTTCCCACTGGGCGTACCGCTGCTTGACGTTGTGAATGCGGAAGCTCCGCCCGCCGACGGTCTCGTCCAGCGCGCCGGACGCCTGCAGAATCGAGTCGCGAATCACCTCCGCCTCGACGCGCTTCGGCGGATAGCGCCACAGCAGCGACGCCCCGGCGTCCGCGGCGAGGCCCTCCTCGCGGGGCAGGCTCGACTGACGGAACGCCCGCGACAGGGCCATCAGGCGAACCATGTGTTTCACCGACCAAGGCTCGGCATGAGGGCCGGGGACTTGAGGATCGACGAACTCCGCGGCGAGCCAGTCCAGCAGTTCCGGGTGCGTCGGATCGGTCCCGGCGGCGCCGAAGTCGGCGGTCGTCGTCACCAGCCCGGCCCCGTACAGGTGATGCCAGAGGCGGTTGACCATCACCCGGGCGGTGAGGGGATGGTCCGGCCGGGCCAGCCAGTCGGCGAACGCCTCGCGGCGGACCGGACCCGGGGCGTCCGCCGGCAGATTCAGACTCTCGCCGAACGCGCCCGGGCCGTCCGGAGCGACCTGGGCGCCGGGGCTTTCCGGGCTGCCGCGGCGGAAGACGAACGTGTCCGCCGGCTCGACGAATTTCCCGACGAAGCTGTGCTGCGGACCCTCTTCCAGCAGGGCGTCGATCGACGCCTGCAAGGCGGCGTGAGTCGCTTTGAGATCCCCGCCCCGACCGAGGCGGCGGTCGATCTCTTTCGTCTCCGCGACCGGCTCCCATTCGCCCGCGGGATTGCGGACTTCGACGGTGAAGTGCGGCAGCCAGGAGGTCGCCAAACCCTCCAGGTAGTCCGTCTCCGCGAGATCATCCCGGTTGCGGCTGTAGCGCAGGTGATTGACTCGCCGGGACTGCGGGAACTCGATCGTGACCCACGGCTTCTCGTCGGAACCGTCCGGGACCTTCGCCCGCCACGCCTCGGTGCCGGTCTGGCCGTCGTTCACTTTCTCCACCCCCCCCCGCGGGACGGCCGTGGCCGGGTTCGCGGAGGCGACGGCGCCGGCGTCCGCGGCGGCGAGGTTCTCCTGCCAATCCGCCGGGCCGTAGATCTCCCATTCGTCCAAGCCGACGCCCTTGCCCTCGAACGTCAGGCGGACGGCGTCGGTTTCGACCGGGTTGAAATACATCTCCCGGTGGGTCCGCCAGTCCTCCGTCCACGGACCGCCGGCCTCGCGGAGCAACCGACGGTGGGAGCGGACCTCGTTCCACAGCTCCTCGCCGCGGCGTCGGCGGGGATGGTCGGGGGCGAGTTCCGGGCGGCGGGCGCCGTACTCCACATCCGCGAACACCGCGGTCAGGGAGTAATAATCCTGAATCGAGATCGGATCGAATTTGTGGTTGTGGCACCGGGCGCAGCCGATCGTGGAACCCATCACGGAGGCGCCGACGGTCTGCACGACCTCGTCCAGCCGATCCGCCCTCGCCTGCCGGCGGGCGGTCGGTTCCTGTCCCACCGTCGCCGCCGGCACGTGCGGCCCGGACACCAGATAGCCCGTCGCCTCGCCCGCGCCGAGGACGTCGCCGGCGATCTGCTCCTTCAGGAACCGATCGTACGGCGTCTCCTCGTTGAACGACCGGACGACGTAGTCCCGGTAAATCCAGGCGTTCTTGCGGTACATGTTCGACTCCGACCCGTTGGTCTCCGCCCAGCGGATCACGTCCAGCCAGTGTTGGGCGAACCGCTCGCCGTACCGCGGGGAGGCGAGCAAGCGGTCCACCAGGGCGACGTACGCGGCGTCCGGGTCCTCCGCCGAGGCCGCAACGAACGCTTCGACTTCCTCCGGCGTGGGAGCCATGCCGGTCAGCACGATCGACGCCCGCCGGACCAGCGCCTCAGGCTCCGCCGGCTGTGAGAACGACAGTCCCGCCCCGTGCAGTTTCCGAGCGAGAAACGCGTCGATCGGGACGGCCCCGTCGGCGATCCCCGGGCCGGCCGGCGGCTCCGGTCGGACGACGGGTTGATACGCCCAATGGTCGGACGTTTCCCGTTCGACCACGTCGTTCATCTGACCCGGCCAGACGGCCCCCTGTTCGACCCACTTCACGAGGACGGCGATTTCCTCGTCCGGAATCTTGTCGGACTCCGGCGGCATCTCCATGCCGGGATCGAGGTGTCGGACGACGTCCAGCAGATAGCTGCCCTTCACGTTCCCCGGCTTCAACACCGCCGACCCGGTGTTCCCGCCCTTCAACATGCCGACGCGACTGTCCAAACGCAGCTTCGACTCCTGCACCCACTCGCCGTGACAGTCGTAGCAGCGGGCCTCAAGAATGGGTTCCACGTCGCGGACGAAATCCACGACCTCGGCGGCGGGGCCGTCGTTCGCCGGGGCGGCGGCGTTCGCCGGGGGGGCGAAGGCGACGAACAGCAATACGGCGGGGGCGGCGAGCGTCACGATTGAGGGCGTTTTTAAGGCGGGGACGGGGCGGCTGTCGGAACGATTACCGGGGGAGACCGGTGGAGAACGTACGATTGTAATTGGGCATATCCGTCTCCTCCCAATCCTGACCGGCTTTTTCAGTGTGGAACCAGAGCGGCTTCACATGGGACCGGCTCCACGTCTCAGCCTCGGCGACCAACGACTTGACCACCTCCGGGTGGTCGGCGCTGACGTCCTTGGTCTCGCCGACGTCCCGGGTGACGTCAAAGAGTTGCCACCCCGACTGGGAGCCGACCTTGACGATCTTCCACGGCCCCCGGCGAATGCCGACGTTGCCGAACCCACGGTAGTACCGAACCGCATAGATCGGATCGCCGTCCCGGGCGGGCCGGCCGGCGAGCAGCGCGTCCCACACGTCGACGCCTTCGAGGGCCTGATCCTCCGGCGCCTCCGTCTGCGCCAGCCCGGCGAAGGTGGGGTAAAAGTCGATCGCGGACACGGGGTGTTCATATACTCGACCGGCCGGCACGGTCCCGGGCTGAGACCAGAACATCGGCACCCGCACGCCGCCCTCGTAGACGCTGCCCTTGCCCTGCTTCAGCGGCGTATTATCCGCTCCGGCGCCGAGCTTTCCGCCGTTGTCGCTGAGGAACACGATCAGCGTGTCTTCCAACTCATCCCTGGCCTTCAAAGCGTCGACCAGTTCGCCCACCCCGCGGTCCACCGCATATACCATCGCGGCGTAGGTGCGGCGTTTCTCGTTTCTGATTTGTTCGAACAGGGCCAGATCCTCCTCCTTCGCCTCGAGCGGGGTGTGCGGGGCGTTATAGGAGAGGTACAGGAAGAACGGGGCGTCGCCGTCCGCGGACTCCTCTACGAACTGGACCGCCTCGCGGCTGAGGGCGTCCGTCAGGTATTCCGTCTCGACGACCTCTTCGCCGTTCCGCTCCAGCGGGACGATATATTCGTTGAAGACCTCGGTTCCGTTCGCCTTCTGACGCTCGTAGATGGGGCGATATCGCTCCGGGAAATACATGTGGCCGCCGCCGAGGAAGCCGTAAAACTCGTCGAAGCCGCGGGCGTTGGGGTGGTACGGGGCGGAGACGCCCATGTGCCACTTGCCGACCGCCCCAGTGCGATAACCGGCCTTTTGCAGCGTCGCGGCGAGGGTCGCTTCGCCGACGGGCAGCCCCAAGGCGTTATACTGATCGATGCCGGCCCCGGCGTTGGGCAGATTATATGGGCCGCCGAACAGGTGCGGGTAGCGGCCGGCCATCAACGCCATGCGGCTGGGCCCGCAAAACGGATGGGCGACGTAGCCGGAGGAACAGATCGTCCCGCCGGCGGCGAGGGCGTCGAGGTTCGGCGTCTTGACGTCCTTCCCGCCGTTGAAGCCGACGTCGGCGTAACCGAGGTCGTCGCAGAAGATCAGGACCACGTTCGGCCGGTCGTCGCCCGACGCCGCGGGGGCGAACAACAGGACGAGCGACAGGGCGGCGAGCGACCGGCGGTTGGAACACGTCGTCACGAGCGTTTGGGGGTGAGCGTCTGCGGAGAGAGCGTTTAGTGATCTGACGGCTTGCCGGCGTCGTACAACCGCCGCACGTCGTCGCCGGACAGCGGCGACCGATAGACGGCCAACTCGTCGATCACCCCGTTTAAGTTTCTCAGGGCGAAGGCGGGCGACTGACGGAACGGTTGGCCCCAGTTGCCGATTTCCGCCGGACCGATCCGCAGCGACTCGACGAGGAACTTCTCTTGAATAGTTTCGTCGGCGACGAGTTCGCCGTCCACGTACTGCCGCACTCGGCCGGCGGCCGGGTCGTAGACCGATGCGAGGTGGAACCAGCGGCCGCTCTTGGACAGGTCCCAGATCGGCGGCGTGAGGTAAATCCGGTGAAGGCCGGCGTCGCGGACGACGCGGCCCTCCAGTTCGCTGAAGTGTTCCACGACGGCGGAATCGTCGACCATCACGCTGAACATCAGCCGGCCGTCGTCGCGGATCTGCCAGTGCGGCTCGCCGTTCTCGTATCCATCCGCCATAAACAGGGCATTGTATCGGCGGTCCAGGCCGTCGATGCGGACCCAGCAGCTCAAGGAGAGAGCCGGGAACTCCCCGTCCAGGACGGTCCGGACGCGGGAGCCGGGCCGTTCGAACGAGAGGCCGGCGGACTCGGCCCCGAATCGGCCGTCGACGGCCGCGACCATTCCCACCAGCGCGCCGTCGCCGGCCGCCGCGGGCGGTCCGTCGGCCGCGGCTTCGTTCGGCAGCACGCGATCGAACCCGCCCGCGGCGATGGGGTAATAGGCGAGCAGCCCGGCGTCGCCGGCCCGCTGCGCCGCCGCCGCTTTCCATTCGCCGAATCGGCGACGGGTTTCGGACACCCGCTTTGCCTCCAGGTCCGCCGCCCCGGGCCAGCTTCCGCCGCCCGCCGGCGCCGTCCCCTCGCCGAGCCAGCGACTCTGCCCCGTCGTCAGTCGCGTCTCCGCCGCCTCGCCTGACGACGAACGCAGCTCGACCTCCCCGTCCAGCACCTCCGCGAAGGTGCCGTCGGGGGAAACGTCGAGGGCGAAGGCGGTGCCCAGGTCGAGCACCTCCGTCTCGGCGGTGCGCACGGTGAAGCCCCGGGCGGCCGGCGGGACGTCCGCCCGCAGCCGCCCCCGCATCACCCGGGCCGCCCAGTCGGAGTCGATCGTCAACGCTGCCGGCCCTTCCACCACGACCGTCGCCCCGCAGAAGAAGTCGATCTCGACCAACCCGGCGTCGAACGCCACGGGGCCGGCCGGCAGCAGGGCGCCTCCGCGGTAGGACGGGGCTCCCTTCGCCCAGACCACGTCCACCGCCCGCCGCAGCGTCGCATGTCCGACGACCGTCTCCTCCGGTCCGTCGCCGGCCGACGCCGCCGCGGCGATTCCCGCCCCCTCGCCCGCCGGTTCGCCGTCGTGCCAGAGGAAGAACGCGAGCGGGATCGCCAGTAAGGTCGCCCCCGCCAGGGCCGCCCACCCGGCGACCCGACGCCGCGGGGAGCCTGCGACAGTCTTCGTCAGCGGCGCGGGCGAGACCGCGTCGGTCGCCCGTTCGGCGGCGATTTCCTCAAGGACGTGAGTCATTCGCGACGCCCGTAGGTAGTACTCGACCGCCGCCGGGTCGTGACGCAGAGCATCCTGCAGGGCGGCGAAACCCTCGTCCGAAATCGTGCCGTCCGCGGCCGCGAGACAGCGACGGCGTACCTCGGCGCTCACGCCGGCCGCCCCGGGCGAATCGGCAGGTCGGGTCGAATCAGCCATTGGAAGCTCTCCCGGCGAGTCGATTTTCGACGCAGGATAAAAGATCCGTTCGCAGCCGCTCGAGCCTCGCATACAACCGGCGGGCCTTCTCGCCCGATTCAGCGGCGATCCTCGCCACCGAGTCCCCGGCCGAATGCACGCTGAGCAGCAGGCGCCGCGATTCCTCGGCCATGGACGCGAGGCAGGTTTCGACGGCCGCACGTTCGTCCCGGGAGGCGTCTTCGGCCGCCTCCGCCGCGGCGGCGAGCCGGGCGATGACGTCCGCGTCGAACACCAGCCGACGCCGCTTCGCGTCGCGGAGGTAGCTGAGCGTTTTGAACCGAGCCACGACGAACGCCCACCGGCGGAAGTCTGTCTGCGGGTCCTGCCCGTCGGCGACGAAGTCGGAGAATTTGTGCCAGCACTCCAACGCGACGTTCTGCATCACGTCGTCCAGCCCCTCGCCGCCGGGCAGCAGCGACCGCACGAACCGCCGCAGCGCCGGCTCATTGTGCGTGAGCAAGCTTACGAACAGGTCGTACTGGCGATCGCGGGACGGGCGGGGCGAGGACATTGCGAAGTCGGGGGGAGGCGACAGGTCATTCCGCGAGGAAGACGATTTACAGCGGGGGCAGCCGAGAGGGCGGTCAGAATTCGTCCACGACTTCGCCCCCGGCGCGGGCGCCGAGGGCCGGCCTCGTGAAAGGAGGGCCGCCCCGTCATTCCGCCCGCCGACGGTTTCTCCGGCGGAACGGAACAAATTCCGCAAATATTTCTCCGCTCAACCTCGGAAGTCTCCGGCGGGCGAAGGCCGGGCCGTTACGCCGCATTCGCTCGCGTGCAGAAGGGGCTGGAAAGCGAAAGGAATCCCGCCCGGACCCCGGGTCGGGCGGGATCTCCCAACTGGACCGTCATTCAGGATCCGACCCGCTCCTTTTGCCCGTCGATCGCCTCGCTTGCCGGCCGGCGGCTCAGTTCCTCGGCAGCGGTCAGGCCGAGCTTGCCGTCGCAATGCGAGGTCGGCGAGGCGTCGGGGGCGTCAGGGGGGACGCCGCACTCATTCCTCCCGCGCCGGCGGCGAGGAGCCGTCGGACCCGCTTCTCGAGGAGGGCGACGTCGTGTTCCTGCTCCAAGGAGTCGCCGGATCCCCCTGACGCCCCCGACGGCGGGCGGTCCGGCCGTCTCGGCTCCGAGAAGCTCCGATCGGCACGACTCGTTCCGGAGCCCCGCCGCCCGCCCCGCGAGCGGACGATCGGGGCCGTGCCGCAACGCGTTGACGCGGAAGCCCGTACGTCCCACCGTGTCTGCGAAAGCCGTCGCACATGCCAGCCGTCCCCCGCCGCCGACGCCCCCCACGGTTTGAACCGCGGCGGCCGGGGCATGGTCGGCCCGGCCGACTTCACGCTTCCCGATCCCGACTCGACGCATGAGCCCGACTCGACGCATGAGAACGTGCGAGCGTTCTCTTGCGGAGCGTCGGAGAACCACGAGCCGATCACGACACTGGAACGATGAAACACGCCGTCGAAGAGACTGCCCGCCGAGCGACGATCACTCGGCGTGAATTCGGGGGGATGCTCGGCCTGGCCGGTGCGGTCTGCGGAATGAGTCGCGCGTCGGCGTTGGGAGCTCAGGAGGCGCCGACGGATGCAGACGGGAACATCATTCCCGGTTTCGAGAAAACCGAGGATGAGTCGACCGCTCCGAAGAGCTGGCGGCCGGTCTCCGATCGCAAGGTGAAGGTGGGGATCGCCGGATACGGCCTCTGCAAGTTCGGAGCGGCCTTCTTCTACCAGAACCATCCCAACGTCGAAGTGGCGGCCGCGACCGATCTCGATCCCGGGCGGTGCGCCGAACTGGCCGGGGCGGTCGGCGCCAAGAAGACCTATCCGTCCTGCGAAGAAATGATCAAGGACAGGAGCGTCGAAGCCGTTTTCATCGCCACCGACGCCCCGAGCCACGCGCGTCTGGCGATCATGGCGCTCGATCACGGCAAGCATGTGTGCTCCGCCGTCCCCGCTGTTTTCGGGTTCGAGGCGGAGGATGAAGCGGAAAGACTGTTCAAGTCCGTCCAGAGGAGCGGCTTGAAATATATGATGAACGAAACGTCGACGTTCCATGAGGATCTCTACGCGAAAAGGATGCAATACCGATCCGGAGCCCTCGGGAAGATCATCTATTCGGAAGGGGAGTATTGGCACGACGGCGTCGGCGCCCTCGGCAGTTACAACCCGAAGACCGGCAACATCGACCCGCATGGATGGCGCCGGGCGTTGCCGCCGATGTGGTATCCGACGCACGCCACGGCCTACTACGTGTCCGTGACAGGCGGCCGGTTCACGGAGGCGTCCGGTCTCGGGACTGAGAGCTACTACCCGGTCTACAAGGAGGGGGCTAACCAGTATCAGAACGCGTTCGGCACGGAGATCGCCATGCTGAAGACGAGCGAGGGCGGCATCTCCCGCATGGGAGTGAGTTGGGACATGAAGGACGCCCACGGGGAGCAGGGACGCGTGTACGGCGAGAAGCCCCATGACGGGAACGTCGACGGAAGCCGCCCGCCTCTCCCGCCCGGCGTCGCCGGCGGCGGGCACGGCGGTTCTCACGGGAGATTGACCAATGACTTTATCGAATCGATTCTGCTCGATCGAAAGCCCATCGTGGATATCGGCGACGCCCTGAACATGACACTCGCCGGCACGATCGCCCATCAATCCGCGCTCAAGCACGGCGAGTGGATGAAGATCCCGCAGTATGACTTATAAACACCGGCCAGGTGACGGGCCGGCAAGGCGTCGCTTCTGACGCAGACCCCGCCGCGAGTTCAGTCCGTCGCGTCAATCACGCTCTTTACCCGCAGTCGAAGTCGCGCCCCCGGGCAGTCGTCGGAGGCCTTCGACGTTCCCGATCCGTCCGGGGGCTACCTCTGAGGGTTTCCAGTCTCCGGTCTCGATTTCGGCAAGACTTTCCCGCTCTCGGTCGGCGGCGGCGCAGAGAGCGGACGCCGCCGCCCCGAAAGCGGAGTTCAGAAGGTTGGGCGATCGGTCGAACCGTGACCGATCGGCGTTCGACGCGGGTTCCTGATGCCTACCTCTGAGGGTTTCCAGTCTCAGCACCTCTGAGGGTTTCCAGTCTCAGCATCCCGAATGCGGCGAATGTTTTTGCCGTCTCGGCGAGGTCGGCGCAGGCCGGGGCCCGAACCGCACCCGGCGGTCTCGAAAACGCTGGCGGTCGTCAAGCGAGCCCGACCGACCGAATCTCGACGTGAGTTCCCGAAATCTAAGAAAAGACTGACCGGGCCGCCCCGCAGGACGGCCCGGCAGTCTCCCACGCGTTCGTTCTACGGGATCGGGTCGACCGCCTTCTTCGTCCGCGGGGCGTACAGTTCCTCGACGTACCGCATCACGTCCTTATCCAGCAGCATCCGCCGCTCTCCGGTTGACAGGGCGTTCGGCCCGGTCGCCTCCGGCAAATCGACCTCGTCGTAGACGGACGGCAGCCCGTCAGCGGCCCGAGCATGGGCGGGACGCGGTTTGCCGCGTTCCGCCGACCGGTACTTCCGCTGGAGCTTCGTGAACTTCTCGGCCATCAGCATCGGCTGGGCGTACCGGTACGGCTCGCCGTTCTTGAGCATCAAGTACGCAACCGTGACCAGCTTCCGGGCCAAGGCCATGATCGCGACCTGCCGCGGCTTCCGCTTCGCCAGCCGCCGGTAGAACGCCCCCAGCGGCCCCTGATGGCGGGCGACGTGCTGGCAGGCTTGGGTCAGCAGCCCCCGCGCCTGCGGGTTGCCCGCCTTGGTGATCCGCCCGTGGTAGCACTTGTTCCCCGACTGCCGGGTCGAGGGGACGAGCCCCAGATACGCGGCGGCGCGGTCGCCGTCCTTGAATCGGTCGATCGGCCCCAGGGCGGCCAGCAGCCCCACGGCCACGACGTGGCTGACGCCCGGGAGCGTCATCAGCAGGCGGACCCGCGGGTCCGCGCGGGCGATCTCCACGAGGGCCCGGTCGACCAGTTCGAGTTCCTCGCCGGCGTGCCGCCACTGCCGTAGGTGGCTGCCGAGCAGGACGCGGTCGTGCGGGTTGAGCGCCAGCGACTCCAACCACGCCACCCCGGCATTGGACCAGAGATACTTCACCGGCGGCCGGAGCATCAGCCGCGAGAGCATCGCCTGCACACGGTTGGCGTGCCGGCCCCGGCGGGACGTCAGCGCCGTGCGATGGGTCATCAGGTCCCGCCGCATCTGCGTGTCGCCGTCCGGCTGCCAGACCTCCGGCAGGTAATCGCACCGCAGCAGCTGAGCCAGCGTCTCGGCGTCGACCTTGTCGGTCTTGATCTTCGCCTCGGCGATCGCCTTCGTCTTCACCGGGTTGCCGACGACGACCCGCTTCACGTGCGGGCGGAGCAGGTCGACCACGCTCCAGGTTTTCGTGGTCGCCTCCAACGCGACCTGATCGGTCTTCTTGAGGATCTTGCGGGCGAACGCCGTCAGCTCGTCGCGGAGACACTCCACGCGGTGACGCTGGAGCACCTTTCCCTTGCGGTCGGTTACGCACACTTCGATGAAGTGTTTGTGCAGGTCGACCCCCACGTATCGGATCATCGACGGACTCCCGGGATGGGGAAGGGTTCGACGCGGGCGGACGAAACGGGCGAATCGGCAACTACCTCTTCGGGCTCGAAGCCCAGCCGGGCGGGCCGCGGGGTGGCCAGTTAAAAAAGCGGGCTCGCGGCCCATAGGCGTCATCGGCCAGCCCCCGAGGCGAACGCCCGCACGCGTTCGAACAGGTTGAGAAACACGGGTCGCCTCGGTCCGCGGCCCGGCGAAGGGCAGCAGACCGGAGGAGACCGGTCCGATCAACGGCTTTCAGGTGAACGCCGCGATCTATCACCCTCATACCCGATAAAGAAACGGCGCCCGGGCCGCCCCGCAGGACGGCCCGATCGTCGTCAGATCTGATCTACGGGACCGGTTCGTCGGACCGCTTCGTCCGCGGGGCGCAACTCCTCGACGTACCGCATCACATCTTTGTCCAGCAGCATCCTGCGCTCCCCGGTCGGCAGAGCGTCAGGCCCGGTCGTCTCCGGCAGGTCGACCCCGTCGTACACCGCCGTCAGTCCTTCGGCGGGCCGCGGCTTGCCGCGTTCTTTCGGGCGGCGCTTCCGCTGGAGCTTCGTGAACTTCCGGTCCGTTAGCATCGGCTGCGCGTCGCGGCACGGCTCGTCGTGCTTGAGCATTAGGTCCGCGATCGTGACCAGCTTCCGGGCCAGAGCCATGATCGCCGCCTGCGGCGGTTTCCGCCTCGGCAGCTCGCGATAGAACGCCCCGAGCAGGATGGGGCGCCGAGCGACGCGCTGACGTGATTGCGTGAGCAGCCCCCGAATCTGCGGGGCGCCGACCTTGGCGATCCGCCCGTGGTACGCCTTGGTTCCGGACGGCCGGGTGGTCGGGACCAGCCCCAGGTACGCCGCGGCGTGGTCGCCGTCCTTGAAGCGACCGATCGGGTCCAGCGCTGCCCGCAGACCGACGGCCGCGACGTGGCCGATCCCCGGCCGCGTGATGAGCAGTCGGCCCCCCGGCTCCTCGCGGGCGATCCCCAAGAGAATCCGGTCGACCCGTTCGAACTTCTCGGCGGCGTGCCGCCGCCGGCACAGGCGGCGGTCGATCAGCAGACGGCGGTGGGAACGGGGGTCCAAGGACTCCAGCCACGCCACGCCCGCAATCGTCCAGAGGCGCCTCGTCGTCGGCCGCAGCCTCAGCCGCGGGAAGGATCGCCGGCGCCCGGTCGGCGTGCCGTCGCCCATGCCGGAACCGGGTGATGCGGCACCTCGTCGAAGACTCGACCGTGCAGATCGGCCGACGTGTCCGGCACGCGGCGAATTTTGGGCGGGGTCCGGCCGGGTCCAACTGTCGATTCTCGCCCCGGCCGCGGGGGCGCTCGGCGGGTCCTCGTGAAGGCCCCGCCGGGCAATTTTCCGAGCTTGTCGCATCCGGCATCGTTTTGGGGCCACGCCGGGGGTCGTCGTACGGAACAGCTACGAATTACGGGCTTTCGGCCCGTTTTTTCGCTTCCAAACATGTATCGCCAGGGCGGCGTCGGGGCTAA
>NZ_WTPX01000073.1 GCF_013036045.1 Alienimonas chondri | reverse complement strand
GCCCTGGCCGGCGGAGAGAATCTCGACGGACGGCGGGGTGCCGTCGACGGTCACCCGGACGTCCGGCGCCTCGCCGTCGCGGGGCGGGTCCGCCGCCAGACCGGCGCCGCTGCGCACCCGCACGCAGAAGCCGTATTCGCCGTCCCCCGGAACGGAAATCTCCGCCGGGCTGACGCGATCCGCGTCCTGGGCGTAGCTGTACCAATGCCGGCCGCCGTCGGGCGTGATGTACACCTCAACCGCCCCCACGCCGCTGCTGCCGACGCGGTCGACGGCGTAACCGATCTTGAAGTTGCGGGTTCTCGAAATGGACGGCCCCCCGGGCGCCGGAGCGGCGTGCGACGGGGTGTCGTAACCCACGGAACTCCCCACCTGCTGCGAACGATGCGGCGACAGCGAAGGCGAGGGTGACGGCAGTCGCGGGGCGCTCAGCGAGGGCGCCGTTCGTTCGTACCCGGACGAAGCGATGTTCCCCATCGTCGCATGCGGGGCGGCGAGCGTCGGAACGGGATCGAACCCGCCGGCAGCCGGTTGCGAGTGGCTCACGGACAACACGCCGTTCGGCCCGAGGCGACGGGTGGTCGAACCGACGTTTCCCGCGGCGTCCGCGGCGGTGACCGTCACGGCGCCCACGGCTCGGTCGCTGGGAATGCGAAACGATCCGGTCAGGCCCGCGGCGACCGGCACCCGCTGGGCCGATCCGCCCTGGGGGGTGAAGGAGACCGTTAACGTCGCCGGATCGGCGGACGGGTCGGCGACGGTCCATTGCACCGCCGTCGTTCCGTCGCCGGCGGGAGCGGCGGACAGATCGATCGTCGGCGCAACCCGGTCCATCCGCACCCGCAATTGGGGAACGATCGCCACGTTCGCCGGAGCCGGCTGCCCGGTCGCGTCCACCGTCAGCACGCTGAACCAGTAGTCGCCGTCGGCGGGCGGAGCGTAGCGGAACCCGCCCTCGCCCGGAGCGGCTCGTCCGGCCTCGATCCATTCCCGACCGCCGTCCGTGCTGACCAGCAGCCAAGCCTCCGTGGCGCCGGCGGCGGCGAGGTCTTCGGCGCTGCCCGCGAACGGGATGCGGAACGTCTCCTTATTGCTGTGCACCACCTCCTCCGCCGACGCGGCGCCCGCGAGAGCGCCGAGGGAGGAGAGGGCCGCGGCAGCGGCGATCGGGAGGCGACGAAGGAGCGGACGCGGCATCACACCCGGGGGAGCCGGAGCGGGGCGGGAGCCTCGGGGCGGGCGGCCCCGTGCGGAGCCGGCGCGCACATCGGGGCGGTCGTGAGGGTGGTATCGGCCGAGGGATCGTCCGCGGGCGAACCTGTTTGCGATTTTTCCCGAATCCGGCCGTGTCGGTCTTACATCGGAATCGAGAGCGACCGGCGGCGTCTCGCGACCCCCTCGGCCCCCGCGACCGCAAAACGCCCTGTGAGCAAGGCGCTGCAAACCAAAAGCGACGACCGCTCACGGGTTCGGCACGGGCTGTGCATGAAAAACCCTTCGATGTCGAGCCGATTCGGACGGAACGACGGGATATGGTCCCGGTCGGTTCGTTCCCGTCGCGGGTCGTCCGGCTGGTGTGGCTCGCTCGGTGTGAGTCTACGGCGGTCAGGCGATTCCCGGCGGACGGCCGACACCGATGGAAGCCGTTCAGTTTCGCCCTCGGGCCCAACGGACGGCTCCGACTTTCCCCCCTTGGGATCGTCCGCCCCTTGCAACTCGGCCCGGTTCATTGCGACCGGTCGAGCGGCGCCCCCGGCAGTGAGGCCGGGCGTCGGGCGGTCGGCACGGCGTGCAGGAGGCTCGCGGCGCCCGTCCCTTCGCCCTTCGCAACACCCGGCTGCATAGACTATCCCCCCGCGGCGACAGTCAGCCCCCGGGTCCGCTCCAACGGAACCGCCCCGCCCGATGCCCGCCTCCAAAAACTTCTCCGGCCGACGCGATTCCGTGAAGAAAAAAGACGCCAACTGCTCCTTCTGTCGGAAGTCCTACCGGGACGTCGGCCCGCTCGTCGAAGGCCCCGACGATTGCTACATCTGCGGCAACTGCATCGACCTATGCGAGTCGATCTTGGATCAGGAACGCAAACGGCGCGGCGGCACCGCGCTGTTCAGCAGCGTTCCCACCCCGCGTGAGATCGTCGCCCACCTCGACGAATACGTCATCGGGCAGGACAGCACGAAACGGTGCCTCGCCGTGGCGCTGCACAACCACTACAAGCGCCTGATGCACCAGGAAGAGGAAGGGGACGAGGTCGAGATCGAAAAATCGAACGTCCTCCTCGTCGGCCCGACCGGCTGCGGCAAGACGTTGATGGCCAAAACGCTGGCCAAGATCCTCGACGTCCCCTTCGCCATCGGCGACGCCACGACCCTCACCGAGGCGGGCTACGTCGGCGAGGACGTGGAGAACCTGCTGCTCAAGCTGCTCCACGCCGCCGACTTCGACGTCGAAGCCGCCCAGCGGGGCATCATTTTCCTGGATGAGATCGACAAGATCGGGAAGACCTCCCAGAACGTCTCGATCACCCGGGACGTCTCCGGCGAAGGCGTGCAGCAGGCGTTGCTGAAGATGCTCGAAGGCACCGTCGCCAACGTTCCCCCGCAGGGCGGACGCAAGCACCCGGAGCAGCAGTACATTCAGCTCGACACCCGCAACATCCTGTTCATCTGCGGCGGGACGTTCGTCGGTCTGGAGGAGATCATCGCCCAGCGTTTGGGTCGCCGGGCGATCGGCTTCAACCGGTTCGGCAGCGAGGACAGCGTCGAACGCAGCAAGGATCTGCTCGCCCACGTCACCGTGGACGACGTGCTGGAATTCGGCCTGATCCCGGAACTCGTCGGCCGACTGCCGGTGCTCTCCGCCCTCAGCCCGCTGGGCGAAGCGGATCTGGTGAACATCCTCACCGAGCCAAAGAACGCCCTGGTGAAGCAGTACAAAAAGTTCTTCGAAATGGAAGGCGCCGACCTTCAGTTCACCGAAGGCGCTCTCCGCGAGATCGCCCGTGTGGCTCGCGAGAACGACACCGGCGCCCGCGGCCTGCGGAGCGTCGTCGAAGGCGGCATGTTCGACCTGATGTACGACCTGCCGGACACCGGCAAGGGGCAGACCTACGTCATCACCGAGGAAATGGTCCGCGGCGGCGTCGCGAACCCCCCGATCCACAAAGCCGCCGCCTGACTCACGCACCGTTCCGTCAACGCCTCGCCGCCGGTCCCCGCTGGGGACCGGCGGCGTTCTTCATTGGATCGTTGAGCCGATTGGATCGTCGACCCGCGGAAACGAGAGCGGCCCCCCCGCGGCCATGTGGGTGACGCCGGCTGTAGCGGCCGACCCGTGGACGGATTGCAACCGTCCATGAAAACTTCGTGATCCGTGGGGGCACGCTCTGTACGGTGGAGGGAGAACAACCTGACCCCCGCGAGATCCCCCCGTGGCCGCCGAGTTCCTGCTCCCCCGTGCCGAAGGTCGCCCGTTGACCGTGCGGCTGGAGCGGGACGCGGTGGTCGGTCGCGGCACGGACGCGGGACTGCGGATCTCCTCTCGTCGCGTGAGCCGGTCGCATTGCCGTCTGACGGTCGACGGCTCCGTCGTCCGCGTGCGTGATCTCGGCAGCCGCAACGGCACGTTCGTCAACGGCGAGGGCGTCGGCGACTCCGACATGGAGGTGCCCCTGGGCGGCACGCTGTCGATCGGCGGCGTGACGATGAAGTTGGTCCGCGCCGGCGACCGCCACTATCGTCCCGACGGCGTGCAGATGCTGAAGGAGGTCGAATCGCATCATCCCGAGGGCGAGCTGCAGGATTCGCCCAGCGGCGTGGTCGTCGGCCAGGAGGCGGAGGACGATCTCAGCGACGATTCGGTGCTCGTCACCGACAGCGAATTGGATCACGACGCGGGTCTCGATCGTTCGCCGCGGGATAAGCCGGATCTCCCCTCGCCGGTCACGGAAAGAACCGCGGAGACGGCCGCTCCCGGCGACCCCGTGGTCGTCGAAGACGACCCAGTCCCGGATTCTCCGATTGAAACTTCGCAGGCTGAGCAGGAAGAGTTCGTGCCGGACGACCCGGCCGTAGAAGACCTCATCCAGACCGAAGATATCGTTCAGCCCGTCAGCGACGATGAGGCCGCCGAGGTCGACGCTGATGAGGTCGTCGTCGAAGCGGTCGATTCAGAGGTCACCGCAGAGGAAAATGAGGACGAATCTGTAGACGAGTCGCCCGAAGAGTCCCTTGTCGATGACGAGGCGGAGAATGAAGGCGAGTCGGATTCAGAGCGGACGCCGGGCGCCGCCGAGGTCGCAGGGGGGAGTCCCGCGTCGTTCGGCGGAGAGGACGGGAACGACACCGTGTTCGACGAAGACGCGGCGTTCGCCTTCCTCAACGAGGACGGCAACGACGGCGGCGACGCGGATTCGACCGCGCTCAAAGCGTTGCCGGGAGCAGGCGATTCAGAGGATCAATCGTCGTTTGCCGGGTTCCAGGACAACGACGACGAGCAGGACGTGGACAGCACGCTGCTCGGTTTTCTGAACGACCCGAAGTGACGGCGAGCCCTCCCACGACCTCGGGCGCTGCGGAGGCTCCGCGAACCGCGCTGATCGTCTGCGGCGATCTGATGACCGGCGGACCGCTCGTGCAGGCGGTTCGATCCGCCGGAATGACGCCGACCCGGGCCCTGAGCGTCGCCAAAGCGGATGCGGGCGACGCCGCCGCGATCATCCTCGACCTCTCGCTGCCCGGCGCCGCGGCTTGGCTGGCGGATCTGCCCGAGCACGCCCCGCCGACGCTGTCGTTTGGTCCGCATGTTCTCGCGGACTTGTTGAAGACCGCCCGTGCGGCCGAACGCGGACCGGTGCTCACGCGGAGCCAGTTGGCGGACGGTCTCCCGGCATGGCTGGCGACGCTCTGAGGACGCCGCTCGGGGGGCGCCGGACGTTCAGGCCGTCGCGGCGGGGTCGGGCGCGTCGTTCGCCTCCGCCCGTTTGTGCCACACGGTGAGCGCGTACACCGCCGCGAACCCGATCGCCGCGGCCAGCGCCCCCTTCATCCAATCCGGGGGGCCGCTGTCGGCGTCGAACGGCCAGACCGGAACCACGCTGCCCCACAGCACGCCCAGCAATAGCGCCGCCATCGCCCGCTCGTAGCGTTGCAGCAACCATTTGAGCAGGTTGGAGACGATCACCAGCCCGGCGATCGCCCCCAGCGAGTACGGCAGCAGGATCGGTCCCCATGCGGAGATCGGCGCCGCTTCGCCCAAGCCAACTAACGAGCCAAGCCACGGCAGCGGCTGGCCGAGCGACCAGACGGTCGCTTCGTAGCGCCCCAGCGCCAGCTTGATCGTCCCGCCGGAGACGCCCGGCAGCACCATCGCCCCGTACGCCGCGGCCCCGGCGGCGGCATCCAGGGGGATGTTCTGCGTCGGCCGGTAGTCCTCCTCCAACTCCGCATGGGTCTGCGGCGCCGGCAACGCGGCCATCGACGCCGCTCCCACGGGGATCAACAACCACGCCCACCACGTCCGCGAGGTTTGCGGCGGGGCGTTCCGAAAGATCGCCCAGACCACCGGCGTTCCCGCGAGCGTCATTCCCAGAAACAAGCTGTAGGCGAGCGCGTGATGCGAGACGACCGCCTCCGCCACCGGTCCGCCGAGCAGGCCCATCGCGGCGAACTTCGCGGCGAACAAGAGCGCGACGAACGTCACCGCCCGCCGGGTGAATCGTCCCTGCGTGATCGCCGCCATCGCGTCCACGAAGTGGGCGTATAGACCGCAGACCAGCACCATCGTGCCGCCGGAGACGCCGGGGACGAGATTCGCGGTCCCCATTAGGGCGCCCGTCAGCAACGTGCGGGTCGCGGGAACCGGCGCCGGCCCTTCGAGCGGTGGGGCGGCGTCGAAATCGCGTTCGAGTTGTTCGTCCGTCACGACCGCCGGATCGCTCGCCGCACCGGGCGCCGGGTTGGACGGGTGATTCGGCGATTCGGCGGGGGGCGAGCCTTCGGACATCAGCCGACCCTGCCGCTTGCCGGCGACGGTCGCCACCGGGGTTCCCCGATCTCCGGCAGTCTAGAGGCCGCCGCCGTCGCCGCCGGCCTCGGTCGCGCCCGCGGCGCCGGGGATCGTTTCGCCCTCCTCGTACACGACCGTCGCCGGCAGGGCGAAGCGGATCTTCGCGTCGCGGAATCGTTCGACGACCGCCCGATTGACCACGTCGCAGTGGGCCAGGTAGCTGAACCAACCGCGTTCGGTATCCCGCTGAGCGAGTCGTTCTTCCGGATGCATCAGGTACCAGTAATCCGCACGGAGATTGAAGGAGTATTCGCCGACGGACTCGAAGTTCACCTTCGGCGGTCGCCCTTCCAGATCGCCCTGCCCGTCGCCGACGACCGGTTCGCTGGTCAGCACGTCGGTGAGGATGTCTTTGGCCTCGACGATCTTCTCCGGCGGGGTGTCGAGCGGCAGACGGACGTCGAACACCCGCCGCA
Organism: Alienimonas chondri; assembly: GCF_013036045.1. Lineage (GTDB taxonomy): Bacteria > Planctomycetota > Planctomycetia > Planctomycetales > Planctomycetaceae > Alienimonas > Alienimonas chondri. Next base: position 17,644 of record NZ_WTPX01000073.1, on the reverse strand, counting down.
GGTAGTTGCGCAGCGAGAGGTTCTCCACCGGCTTGTCGACGAAATTACTGTTCGGCACGGACCACATCTCGCCGGTCAGCAGGCGGATGCGCGTCGCCTGGAGGCTCACGTCGGCGACCTCGCCCCACTTTCCCTCGAAGCTAATCCAGTCGCCGACCAGAAACGGGCGCGTGCCGAAGATCATCGCTCCGCCGAACAGGTTCGCGACGGCGTCCTTGGCGGCGAGGCTCAGCGCCAGCGCCAGCAGGCCGACGCCGCCCAGCACCGCGGTCACGTTCCATTCAAACAGGTTCTGCACGATGAACAGTCCGAGCACGATCCCGGCGATCAGCCGCAGCGCCCGGCGGGCGACGGTGGCGGTCATGCGCGCGTACTGATCGTCGTCCGGGAAGGCGGCATGTCGCACGCCGAGGATCGCCAGCTCCAACAGCGAAATGAACAGCCAGGCGCCTGCGACGACCAACAACAGTTCCGCGATCGACCAGCGAGCGTTCTCCAGCGTGGCCGTGAGTTCCAGTTGCGCCGTGCCGGCGAGCATGCCCAGCACGACCATCACCAGCCCAAGCGGTACGGCCAAACTCCGCAGGATCGGACCGATCAGGTCGCCGCCGAGCCTGTCCAGCGCGTTCCCGCGATCTCTCGCCAGCCATCCCGCTGCGGCATTCAGTCCCCGGGCGACCAGCCACGCGGCGAAGCAGCCGGCCGCCAAACCCAGCGCCGCGAGCAGCCACGCCCACCAGGGCGATTGCGTGAAGACGGGCACGACGGCCCGCACGAACGCCTCGCCGGCGATCGCCTCCCGGGGACGCGGCGGGATCGCGGCGAGACTCTTCGAAAGATCCTCCGCGCCGTCGACCGTCTCGGCGGTGAATTGCCAGCCGTCCGAACCTCGTTCCAACACGATTGTGCCGTCGGGGGAGCCTTCCGACAGCGCGGCGTAGGCCCAGTCGCTGTCCAACCCCCGGGGGAACAATTCCCACCGGGTGATCCCCTCGCGTTCACAGCGGTCCGCGTCCGGCAGTGAGGAGGGCGACACGTTCGGCAGTCGGGTAAAGACGTCCCACAGACGTTCCGCCGCCGCCTCTCGTTCCCGTCGGTCGAGACCGTCCTCCGGCGAAGCGGGGAACGTCTTGAGCGCGCGGGACATCGCGTCCTGATCGCCCAGCGAAACGCGATCCATCGCCGTGACGAAGGTCATCACCGCCTCGCGGGGACCGGTCGTGGAGTCCCACTCCGGCGGTCCCTCGGCGACCTTCTCGTCGCGAAACAGACCGGTGAACGCTTCGCCGGCGCCGCGGAGCAGTTCCAGCGCTCCGACACGGGTCGAATCCGGTCGTCCGCCGGCCGGTTGCGGCTCGCTCGACCCGCTGAACTGTGCCGCGGCGGGGGCGGCGCACACCCCCCACGCGAGGAGCGGCAGGACGAAACGAACAGAGCGAGACATCGGGACGATCGAAGGAGTCGCGGCAGGGCAGACGATGCCCGCCGCGCCTCCGGCCCGCAAGGCGGGGACGTCAGCCGGTCGCTTCGAGAGAGCTGTCCACGGGGCGCCACTCACGCAACTGCAACTGGACCGATTCGCCGTTTCTCCAGCGGTTGATCTCCGCGGTGAACGACACGGCCAGCGGGCCGACCGCCAGCGTGTCCGCCTCCGCGGCCCGGCCCCAGGCGACCGCCTTCATCACCCGGCCGGTCTGGGCGAGGCGGGCGGAGAGGTGCGAATCGTCTCGCCCCATGATCCGCGGCTCGCCGTCGAGCGTGACGTTCGTCGCGACGAACACCGGCCGTCGGTTCGATTTGCCGAACGGGCCGAGCTTCTCGTCCAGTTCCTTCACCGCGTTCAGGGTGCAGTCGGCGAGCCGTACTTCCGCATCGACCCGGGCGTCGGCGGCTTCGGGGCGAAAGTGCTCGGCCACGTCCGCGGCGAACGCTTCGCGGAACGCTTTGAGGTTCTCCCGCCGTACCTTCACCCCCGCGGCCATCGTGTGCCCGCCGTAGGTTTCGAGGTGCTCGGAACACCGGCCGAGACTGGCGTGCAGATCGAATCCGGGCCGCGAGCGGGCCGAGCCCGCGCCGAGGTCCGGGTCGCCGCCGTGGCCGAACGCGATCACGATCGACGGGCAATCGAAGTGCTCCGCGACCCGCCCCGCGGCGATGCCGACGACCCCCGCATGCCAGTCGTCGGACGCCAGCGCCAACCCCGGCCGCTCCACCCAGCCTTCGTCGACCGCCTGCTTCTTGGCGGCCTTTACTACGTCGGCTTCGGTCTTCTTGCGGGTCTCGTTGAGGGTGTCGAGGTAATCCGCGAGTTGCGAGCAGCGTTTCGGGTCGGCGGAGAGCAACAGATCGACCGCGAGGCTCGCCTGTTCCAACCGGCCGGCGGCGTTGATGCGGGGGCCGACCTTGAAGCCGACGTCCTCCGCGGTGATCGGCCGACCGTCCTCGATGCCGCACACGCCCAGCAGCGCCTTCAAGCCCGGCGGAGCGTGGTGATAGAGGCTCCGCAGCCCGCAATGGACGAAGGTGCGATTCTCGCCGGTCAGCGGGACCATGTCCGCGACCGTGGCCAGCGCCGTCAGCCCGAGCGCCCGGATCAACCACGATTTGAAGCGTTCGTTGACCCGCGTGCCGTCGCCCAACCGCTTCGCCACGGCCCAGGCCAGTTTGAAGGCGACGCCGGCGCCGCACAGTTCGCCGTAGGGGTAGGCGACCTCCGCGTCCGGCCGGCGGGGATGCACGACGACCGCGGCGGGCGGCAGCGTCTCGCCGGGGGTGTGATGGTCGGTGACGATCAGCTCCAGCCCCAGTTCGTTCGCCCGCTGGGCCTCCGCGACGGAGGTGATGCCGCAATCGACCGTGACGACCAATCGATCCGGGTCTTCCGCGTGCAGTCTCTCGATCGCGGCGACGTTCAGGCCGTAGCCGTCGTTCCGGTTGGGGATGACGTAGTCGGCGTTCGCTCCGGCCAACCGCAGGCAGTCGACCAGCAGGGCGGTCGAAGTGATGCCGTCGACGTCGTAGTCGCCGAAGATCGTGATCCGGCGGTCCGCCTTCACCGCGGCGACGATGCGGTCGGCGGCCTCGGAGACGCCCGGCAGCAATTCCGGGGCGTGCAGATCGTTGGGCGAGGGGGTCAGAAACGCCTTCGCCAGCGCCGGTTCGTCCAAGCCGCGGGCGATCAGCACCTGGGCCGTCAGCGGGCCGATCGACAGGGCGTCCGACAGCCGCCGCACGCGGGTCGGGTCGAGCGGGGTGAACCGCCACGGCAGGGACATCGGGAGAACTCGCGAGGGGGACGTTGCGGGTGACGACAGTACGCCGCGACGGCACGGATTGACCATGCCTCCCCGACAGGATTGGACCGCAAACGATCCCACGCGGACGGCCTTCGGAGCGTACACTCTTAGAGATCGTCCCCCGCGCCGTGCTAAGATGCCGCGCGTCGCCCCTGCGCCCCACGCCGCCATGAGTACCGCCACGTTCGACACCGCCGTCGCTCCGCTGCCGCAAGCGGAACGGGTGGACTTCGACTACAAACCGATCCCGGTCTCGGCGCCGGTCTCCGCGGTGCTGGGGCTGTGCTCGCTGGTGGCATTTCTGCCCGCGGTCGGCATCGTCGGCTTTCTGATCGCGACGGCGGGGCTGGTCACGGCGTTCATCGCCTGGCGGACGATCCGCACGCAGGACGGCGCCGGACTGTGGATCGCCGGGTTGGGGATGGTCCTCTCGCTGACCGGGTTGGCCGGCGGGGCCACGTATCACTCGGTCGCCTACGCCGGCGAACTGCCGGAGGGGCACACCCGCATCGATTTTACGGCGGACATCTCCGAGAAGGCGGTCGCCCCGCAGGGCGGCGTCAGCCAGGCCGTCCAGAAACTCGACGGCGAGAAGATTTTTCTCAAGGGCTACATGTACCCCGATCCGTCGGGGCAGGTTGAGGATTTGGGGGCGTTCGTCTTCGTCAAGGACAGCGGGGAGTGCTGCTTCGGCGGCAAGCCCAAACTGACGGACATGATTCGGGTCGACATGACGGGGCAGAAAGCCGATTTCTACTCCGGCCTCGTCAGCGTCGCCGGCACCTTTGAAGTGGGCGACACCGGCAGCGAAGAGGAAGTCAAACCGCTGTTCCGCATCAAAGCCACCCAGGCCGGCCCCGCGAGGACCTCCTTTTGAATCGGTTCGCACTGCTGTTCGTCGGCTCTATCGGGGGCGCCGCGCTGCTCGCCGGCTGCGGTCCCGCAGAGGTGGGAACGGCCTACAGCGACGCGGAACCGACGCTGCCGCCGGAATCCGGCTCGACGGTCCCCGCGGCCCTCTCGGCGAGCGCCGCGGACTCGAAGCCTCCCTCCGACGCCCTACCCATCGGGGACGGCGAGCCGGCGAGGAGTCAGGAACCGACCTCCGAGATCGAACTCGCAGCCGCCGAAGCGGACGAAGACGGCTTCGACGGCGCGATTGCGTCCTCTGCCGAGGAGGACGACGGTTTTGCGGGCGGGTTCGCCCCCGCCCCGGCGACCGTCGCCGCGGATAACGACGGCTTCGCCGGCGGCTTTGCGGGGGACGATCAACCGGGCATGCCGGAGCCGACCGTGGACGATTCCGGCGAGCCGCGCGAACTGAAGCTGCTCATCCCGATCAACAGCTTCTCTCCGGCCGGCGACGGCACGCTGCGGGTCTCCTTCGACGATCTGGACCTGCTCAAGGTGCTGAACGCGGAGCCGGTGCCGGCGGACGTGGTCGATTACTTCCCGGATTGGCTCCGCGATCTGGACGGACAGAAGATCACGTTGCGTGGGTTCATGTACCCGACCTACGCCGACCCGGTGCGGGCCTTCATTCTCGCCCGGGACAACCAGATTTGTTGTTTCGGACGCAATCCGAAGTCCTACGATCTGGTGACGGTGAAACTCGCGAAGGGCGAGGAGAGCCGCTACATCCAAAATCGACCGTTCGACGTGGTCGGCACCTTCCATCTCGACCCGCAGCGGGACGGCGAGGACTGGCTTCGCCTGTACCGCATCGACGGGGCGCGGATCGTGGAGTAGGACTCCACGGGGTCCGTCACGATCGATCGCCCCATAAGCTGGCCTCGCACACGCCCGCTTTCGCGCACGCTTTTCCGCAGGATTCCTCGCATGCACGCCGCCCTGCTCCTCACCGCCGCGCTGGCCTGTCCGTTCTGCGAAGCCCCCGGGCTGACGCTGTCGGACCAGCTCGCCGAAAGCGACATCGTCATCCTCGGCGAGTGGCTCGAAGCGGACCGCGGCGGCGACGCCAGTCCGGCGTTCACCCGGTACCTCGTCAAGAAGTCGCTCAAGGGGCCCTACATGCCCGGCAAGAAGCTGAAGCTGCGGGGCTACCAGTCGGGCGAACTGGGCGAGACGCTGCTGCTGACCGCGGGCGGCGGGGAGTTCCCGGAGTGGGATCTGCCGGTGCCGATCAGCGCCGACGGCTTCGCCTACCTTAAGAACAATCCCGGTCCCGATTCGCCCCCGGAGGATCGGCTCCGGTACTACCTCAAGCACCTCCAGCACCCGGACGACCTGGTCGCCTCCGACGCCTACGGCGAGTTCGGCAACGTGCCGTTCGAGGAGGTCGAAGCGATCAAGGACGAACTGCCGCGGGAGAAGCTGGCCGTCTGGATCCTCGATCCCGAAACCGATCCTTCCCGCCTTGCCTTCTACGGCATGCTGCTGGGCCTGTGCGGCGAGCCGGGGGACGCGGACATCCTCCGCGCCAAGATCTTCGAGGGCACGGACGAGTTCCGCATCGGCATCGACGGCCTGATGAGCGGCCTGCTCCTGCTGACCGGCGAAGAGGGGCTGAAGGAATTGGAGGACGCCAAGCTGCGTCCGAAGTACATCCCCGGCCCGAACGGCGAGCCGCTGACGGACGAGAACGGCGAGCCGATCCCGGTGCCCTTCAGCGAGGTCTACGCCGCCATGCAGGCGGTTCGGTTCATGTGGACCTACGGCGGCGATCGCATCCCCGCGGAACGGTTGAAGGAGGCGCTGCGGCTGCAACTGGCGTACTCCGACCTCGCCGAGGTCGTCATCGCGGACCTCTCCCGCTGGAAGGACTGGGCCGCGATGGAGCGGATCGCCGGTCTCTACACCAAAGAGGGCTACGACGTGCCCGCCGTGAAGCGGGCGATCATCTCGTACCTGCTGGAAGCCGAACGGGACGTCCCCGAGGACGCCGCGGAAGGCCCCTCCGAACCCCCGCACGTTGTCGCGGCGAAGAAGCACCTCGCCGCGATCGAAGCGGAGGACCCGGAACTCGTCAAACGCGCCCGCGACACGCTGTACAGCGTGTTCTGAGCCGGTTCGTAGCGGCGGCATCCTGCCGCCGTCCGCGCACGCGGCGAGCGGCTATCGAAGAGAAGGCCACGCCGAAAGTCGGCGGCTGGAAGCCGCCGCTACGGAGTTCCGCGGCTCGCGCTAATTAATCAGCACGGCGAAGCCGAAGAAGTTGCCGTTGAACAGGCGTTGCAGGCGGTTCCAGGTGTCGCCGTCGGTGACCTCGCCGGGTTCGAGGTACGGCTCGGCGCCCGGTCCTTGGATCCATTCGACCAGATCGAACCGACGCGGCTCCTCGAAGACGCGCTTGAGGTTCACTCCCCGCGGCCCGTCCTCGTCGGGGAGGGTCCGCCAGAATGGCACGAGCTTCTCGCCGTTGAGCAGCGCCTCAGCCTCCTCCAGGAACTCCATCCACCCGGCGACGCGGTCCTCGGACATCGTCACGCCGGTGGAAGAGGTCTGAGTCGGGCCGGGGATCCACTCCCGCTCGTCGTCGGTCTCCGCGAGAATCAGTTCCCACATCGCGCGGCTGTGGCCGATCATGCCCAGCAGACGTTGCCGGGCGTTCTTCATCCGCTGCGGGTCGCGGACGGGGAAGTTCACGTGATGAACCGCGGAGATTACGTCGGAGATCCGGCCGCGGTCCCATTGACCGTCGGCTTCGGCCATCAGGTATCCCGGGACGCCCTCCGGCTTGGCGAAGACGAGGTGGGCGCAGTGGTTCCACCAGTTCTCCGCGTCGTGGGCCAGCATCGTTTCGAGGATCGCCGACAGCAGGTCGCAGTACCCGCGGAGCCACTCCACGTCCGCCCGGTCGAAGTGCGTGACGAACGACGGCGGTTCGGCGGCCCCGCCCCGCCGCGTTCCACGCTGCCCTTCCAATTGCATCCGGCCGCCCATCAGCAGGGCGAGCACGCCCTCTTTCTCGCTCGCCGTTCCGTCGCCGTTGAGGTCGAGCCGGAGCGCCGCGAGGTCCAACCGCACGTTCACCGGCCCGTCGACTTTCGCCAAAAATGAGTCCGCCTCGTCAAACGCGGCGATCAGGTCGACGCGGGCCTGCCGCCATTGCTCGTAGCTGACCGGCTGCGGGTCGGCGCTCGTCGGCACGGGCAGACGAGCGAACGGCAGCAAGCCGGCGAGCCGATCGTCGCTGCCGTGCTTCGACATGAACTGGGCGAACCGTTCGATCCCGCCCAAAAACTTCGTCGCTCCCATGAGAAACAGCGCATCGTCGTCGCCGGGCGAGGCCTTGAGGGTCGTCTCGAGCAGCGCAGACGCCTTTGAGACGTTCCCCTCGTTCAGCGCGAGCGCCGCGGCCGAAACGTCGGGCGGCTGCGGTTCGAGCGACGCGGCGAGGCAGAAGATCAGCGGAGCGAACATGGCAGTCTCGAAGCCGCGGGAGGGGGCGGGACAATCGTTTCTACCCGGATCCCGCCGTTCTCGTTTCAAACCGCTCCAATCGCTACAGAACGGCTCAGTTCCCGGCAGGCTTCCCCTTCCGATACGGACGCCGCCACAATGGCGGCCCCTCATCCGGAGTTCCCCCATGATCCGTCCTCTTTCCTACGTCGCGGCGCTGTTCGCCGCGTGGCTGATCGGCCCCGCCTCGTTGTCCGCGCAGGTCGGCCCGACCGTGGTCGATCCGTCGGCGCCGCCGATCCAGATTCAGCCGATCCCCGCGGACACGCCGGTCGCCCAGCCGGTCGAACCGCCGCGGAACGTGCTGATCGTGTTCGTGGACGATCTCGGCTGGGCGGATCTGGGGTGCTACGGGAACCCGTTCCACGAAACGCCGCACATCGACAAGCTGGCCACCGAGGGGCTGAAGTTCACCGCGGCCTACGCCAGTTGCCCCGTGTGCAGTCCGAGCCGGGCGGCGCTGATGACCGGCCGCGATCCGGCCCGCACCGGGCTGACGAACTTCATCCCGGGGCACTTTCGCCCGTTCGCTCCGCTGCTGGAACCGCCCATCCCCAACCGGCTGCCGATGGACGAGGTCACCTTCGCCAACGTATTGGGCGACGCCGCGACCACCGCCAGCTTCGGCAAGTGGCATCTGGGTTGGGACATCAAGACGGAGGGTCCCGGCGCCCGCGGGTTCGACGAATGGGTCTCCACGGGAGGCAATAAGTCCCCGACGTTCGTCACCCCGGAAGGCCGGGAGAAGTTGGAGGGGGAATGGACCGCCGAGGCCCTGACCGACCGCACGGAGAAGTTCGTCCGCGATCACGCCGATGACGAGAAACCGTGGGTCTGCCTGCTGTCGCACTATGCGGTGCACATCCCCGTGTTCGCCAAGCCGGAGCTGATCGCCAAATACGAGGCGAAGCCGAAGGTGGCGGGGCACCCTTGCGATCCGGCGTTCGCCGCGATGCTGGAGATGGTCGACGATTCCGTCGGCCGCTTGCGGACCGTGTTGCAGGAGACCGGGCAGGCCGAGGACACGGTCATCCTGTTCACCTCCGACAACGGCGGTCTGCATCAGGTGTACTACGGCGAGCCGAATCCGATCCACGGGCAAAGCGGCCCGCTCGTCAGCAGCAACGCCCCGCTGCGGGGCGAGAAAGGCTCGCTGTACGAGGGCGGCATCCGCGTGCCGTTGCTGGTCCATTGGCCCGGTGTGACCGAACCCGGGCGGGCTTGCGACGCGGCGGTCACCACCAGCGATCTGACGCCCACGATCCTGAATCTCGCCGGCGCCGAGCCGCCCTCCGGGGTGACGATGGACGGTCAGAGCCTCGTCCCCGTGCTGCGGGGCGAATGCGACGCCGCTCGCGACGCCGTGTTCTGGCACTACCCCCACTACCACCACAGCCGCCCCGCCGCTGCCGTCCACGCGGGGCACTTCAAGCTGATCGAGTTCTTCACTCGCGACGGCCAGGGCGAAGTCGAACTGTACGACCTCCGCAAGGATCTGGGCGAGAAGAACAATCTGGCCGCCGCGTTGCCGACGAAAGCGGCGGAGCTCCGAGCGTTGCTCAAGGCGTATCTTGCGGACAGCGGCGCCCTGCTGCCCCGCCCGAATCCGCAGTACGACCCGGCTCGCGCCGACGAGTGGTGGCGACGCCCCGGCCCCAACAACAACGGGACAACCAAGGCCGTGCTGGATTCCGTGACGGGCGCCGCCCCGGACGGTCCGGTGGATACCAGCGACGTCGATCCGTCGGTGCCGATGCCGGACGGGCGGGTTCGCCGCGACGCCGCGACGCGTTAGACGGTGTTCGGCTTCTTCCGCACTCGACGCCGGCGGGCCTTGCTGGCCGAACCGTTTCCCAACGACTGGGAACGGGCGATCCACGATCAGTTCGCCGCCTTCGACCGGCTCCCCCGCCCCGTCGCGGATCGGGTGCGGGCCGGCACGCGCATCCTCCTCGCGGAGAAGAACTGGGAGGGCTGCAACGGACTCGACCTGACCGACGAGATGCGGGCCGTCATCGCCGCGCAGGCCGCGCTGATGCTCGCCGGCGACCGCACGCCGCCGGACAAGGCCGATTGGTTCGGTCCGCTGACCAGCGTGTTGGTCTACCCGACGGCCTATCGCGTCACCACGAGCCGCCTGCTGGGCGACGCCACGATGGGCGGCGGGCCGGAGATCAGCGACGTCGAGGGCCGATTGGGCGAGGCCCACATGGGCGGCGCCGTGGTGCTCAGTTGGCCGGACGTGCTGGCCGGGGCGGCGAACCCGGACGACGGGCGGAACCTCGTGTTCCATGAGTTCGCCCATGTGCTGGACCTCGCCGACCGATACGCCGACGGCGTGCCCGGCCTGTCCGGTTCCGCGCGATTGCGGTGGGAAGCGGTCGCGGACGCGGCGTTTGAGAAGCACGCCGCCGAGGTCGAACGCGGCCTGCCCGGCCTGCTGGACGCCTACGGCGCCACGAACCCCGCCGAGTTCTTCGCCGTCGCCACCGAGTGTTTCTTCGAGAAGCCCCGCACCCTCCGCATGAAACTGCCCGATCTGTTCGGCATTCTGCGGGAGTTCTACAACCTCGACCCGGGCGAGTGGTCGTTGGCGTGAACTCGCGGAGGCGAGCGGGGGGCGTCAGCCCTCCGTGTGACGGAGCGCTTCCCCAAACACGGAGGGCTGACGCCCCCCGCTCGCCTATGATGACTTGATGTTCGTCAAAATCTGCGGCTTCACCGACCCGGCGAACCTCGCGAGCGTCTGCCAAGCGAACGTGCGGCCCGACGCGGTCGGTCTGAACTTCTGGCCCGGCTCGAAGCGGTACGTCACCCCGGAGACCGGCGCCGAATTCGCCAACCTCGCCGCGGACGCAGGCATTCGCCGATGGGGACTGTTCGTCGATCCGTCCAACGAAGACCTCGAACGGGCGGCAGCCGTCGACCTGAGCGCGGTGCAACTGCACGGCGACGAGCCGCCGGACGCATTCGCCCAGGTCGCAGAACGCCGCCCGGTGCACGAGTACGTCCGGGCCTGGCGCGTCGAGCGGTCCCTGGATCCGCTGCTCGACCATCTCGCGGCACAACCTGATGCCTGCCGAGCCGATTATCTGCTGCTGGACGCCTCCGTCCCCGGCGCCTACGGGGGGACCGGGGCGAAGCTGGATTGGCACGCGGTGCGGGACGAAATGGACCGCGTCGGAGATCGCCTGCCCCCGGTGGTCCTCGCCGGCGGATTGACGCCCGATAACGTCGTGGAGGCCGTTCGCATCGTGCGGCCGTGGGGCGTGGACGTCGCCGGCGGCGTGGAGCGCGCCCCCGGCATTAAAGACCCGGCGAAGGTCGCCGCGTTCTGCGAGAACGCCCGCGGCGCTCTCTGAATCGGTTCACCGTTGCCCGCGTCGGCCGGCGGCGCGGCGTTCGCGTTCCTCGACCTCCTCCGCGAGCGCTTTCAACTCGGAGACCTGCTCCTTCGCCGCGGCGAGCGGGTCGCTGGAGAGGTATGCCTCCGCCAGTTCCCGCATCTTCGCGGCGAGCTTCCCGGTGCGGGCCGCGGTCAGTCGGTCGCCGGACTCCAGCGCCTCCGCCCGCACGCCGGCCGCGAGCGCGTCGATCCGCCGCTGAAACGACACCGCCCGCGGTAGCTCGGCCAGCTCTTCGAGCCGCTTCTCCGCGGCCGTGTAGTCCTTGTCCTTGGCGGCCTTCTTGGCGCGGGCGGTCAACACCGCCCGGCTCGCGACGACCTCCAGCATCTCCCCGGCCAGCAGGGCGTATTCGCCTTCCAGCCCGAGCCGGAGCGCGTCGTCATCCAGCTCCAACGTGTCACTGGGGACTTCTCCGGCGACGTACGGCAGGGCGCCCAACTTCGCTTTGCCGCTGTAGACGTGCAGCCACATCAGCCCCGGCGTCGGTTCTTCATCCGGCATCACGGGCGGGGCGATCGGCACCTCGATGCGACCGCCCCGGTCGCTGACGTCGGAGAACGGTTCGGGGTACGGCTCCGGCTCGGGGCGTTCCTCGCCGTCCTTCGGTGGAGGGAGATCGGAGGGCAGCGAACGGCGGTCGGCCAGCAGCACGCGGTAGCCGACCAACGGACTGCCCTCCACGCCCCCGCCGCCGGTGCCGCGGGCGACGAGCCGCAGCGTCGTCCCACCCGGATCCTGATGAATCGGTCGAGCCAACGTTTGCGTGCGGCCCCGCGTCCGCCCGACAGCGCTGCGGAGGGCGCTGATCACCTCGCCGCTCTGCATGCGGAGCGGGTCCTCTTCATCCAGCACCGGCCCGACGCGAATGAACGTGTACGGCGTTTCGCGGAGATCGCGGAACGACCCGTCGCGGTTGTAGAGCCGCAGGAAAACGCTCAACAGCGGCCCCGGGGCGAGCGGATCGACCGCGGGGTCGCGAACCGGCAGCGCCGCGGCCCGCGCGGCGAGCCGCACCTCCGTCGACCCGACCGGCGCGTCGATCACGGGCGAGACGCGGTACTCCGGGTGGAACAGATCGCGGATCAACCGCCCCGCAGTCTGAGCCGCCGCCGGGACGCCGGTCGCCGCGGCGGTCCGCACCGGACCCAGCGCCCGGCGGGTGCCGTCCCACTCTCGAACGGCCACCGTCAGGCGATCCGGGTCCGTGAGGTCTGACGACGCGGCGACCGTCGCGACGAACCAGCGATCCGGCGGCCGGACGGGGTTCGGCTCCTCCTCCGTCGGCGGGACCGCGGGCGCCGGAAAGTCGTCCGGCTGCAGGCGGTTCAGCCCGACGGCGTCGGCCCGATTCAGCGCGGCGGGGGGCGGAGCGAAGGAGATCGTCCAATGCTCCCCGAACGTCCGCCATAACAGGTCGGCCAAGTCCTCGCGCACGGACGCAAGCTGCAACGGCGAGAGCGTGCGGGCGTCCGCGGCGAGGCTCACCCGAACCTGATAGGGACGGCGTTCCCAATCCGGCAGCCCTTCGTCCTGAGCCCACGAGGAATCCGGCGCCCACAGGCCCCCCAGCAGGACGAATGTGGCCGCGACGAATGATTTGAGACTCATCGGCCCACCTCCGGCAGTTCGAAGTCGTCGGTCGGCAGTTCGGCATCGACCTGCCAGCGCTCCACGCCTTGATAGGGATGCACCAGCGGCCCCTCCACGTTCCGCACGGTGGTGCGAGCGAAGACGTACTCGTCGATCTCGAAGAGCGGAATCACCCGCACTTCGCTCCGCATGTGGCGGTGCAGATCGTGGAGAAGTTCCACGGCGTCGTTGCGGTTGCCGACCCGCTCCAAAGCGATCAGGTCGCGTCGCAGCCAGTCCGAGAGCATCAGCAGGCTGTCGAGCGTCACGTCGTCGCTATTGGTCAACAGCGGGGCGATCTCCCGGGCCGGCTCCCGCATCCGCAACGTGCGATAGGCGAGATCCCAGTCCTCCGGGGACTCCGCCGCGAGCTTCGCCGCGTCTCCGCCGCTCACCACGCGGACCTTCAACCCGATGCGTTGCCAGGTCGCGGCCAGTTCGTCCAACACCCCGGCGACGACGGTGTCGTCCGCGGCGAGGATCGTCAATTCCGGCACCCCGGGCGCCCCCTCCTCCCCCAACGACCTCGCCGCCGCGAGGGAGAGGGCGAACGCCAGCGTGAGGTTTTGCGAGCGCGGTCTGAGCAACGGGTTCGTCGCCTCGCTGGCGCTGGGGAACGGCGCGGAGATCACCCGCCCCAAGCCGGCCGACTGCGCCTCCGCGGTCCGGAAGACGGCGTCGTTCATGATCGACTTGCGATCCGGGGCGAGCAGCAACGCCTTCCTCAACTCCGCATTCTTCATCACGGCGGAACGCGGGTTGATCTGAAGCACATGAGCGGCCGGCACGCTGGACTTGAAGCTCAGCACGCTCTCGTCCTTCAACAGCGTCGGCACGTCCCATGGCCGGGGATGGACGAGCAGATCGAACTCCCCGCGCCGGAACGCCTGCATGAGCGCCGGGCCGTCGGAATAGGCCTTTTCGCGAACCTCCGCGACGTGGAATTGCGGCGAGTCCGCCGGCTCCGGGACGGCTCGCCGATAGACGGCGACGCCCGGCTGATCCGCGGAGTCCGGGACGCGGGGAAAGAACGGCGTCTTCAACGTCGCTCCGGGCGGCGGCGCCGCGTCCCCTGCTTCCGCGTCACCCTCGGCAGAGTCTCTCTTAGTGACTTGGCGGGGGAGCACCTTGACCGGTTCCGCCAGAATCCCCTCGGTGCGAAGCGGAACGCGGGCGAAGATCACCTCGAACTCACGCGGGGACAGCTGTCGCACGCCGGAGATTTCTTCCGCGAGGCGTTCCTCGAACATCGGCGAGGCCGGATCGAGTCGATCCTGCAATCCGGCGAGTACGTCCGCGGCGTCCAGCGGCGGCTGCGGCAGCCAGTCCGGGAACCGCGGACGCAATCGGAACGACGCCCGCCGGCCGAGGTCGGTCGGCTCCCAGCCCTCCAGCAGGTTGCTACGATAGTGCGGGGCTTCGTCGACGCGGTCGATCTCGAACAGCCGGCTCGACATGAGGAACGAGCCGCGGTCCGCCGCATCGGTCGGCGGGAACGGCGGCGGCCGATCTTCGGAAACCTCCGCGGGGGGCAGATCCAGCACCCCCGCCGTCAGCACCTGGTAGCGCCGCGTGTACCGCGTGAACGCCCGGGCGACGCCCTCCGCGGTGGGATCGATCCGGGCGGCTTCGCGAATTCGCTCGGCCGCGAGCGACGGATCGTCCGCGGCGACGGCCTCCGCGTCTTCCAACAGGGCGATCGCGCGGCTGGAGAACTGCCCGTCCCACTTCAACGTGATCGGGTGCTGCGGACCGCGATTGCGTAGCCGGGCGAGGAAGAACCGGGCCTCCCGCATGTCGTCCGCCTGCTCCGCGGCGCCGATCAGCCCGTCCGCCGCTTCAGCGAGCCGATCGAGTCCCCCGGGGAAGTCCGGGGAGCGATCGAGCAACACCTCCATCCGGCCCATCGCGTTTTCCAAGAGGCCCAAATCGAGCAACTCGCCGGCGTCGATGAACGCGGCGCGATCGAGTCGTTCCTGCAACCCCGGCCAGCCCTCCGGGAGGATCTCGCTGCTGTTCATCCGGGCGAGGGCGAACAGCAACTCATAGGCGCTGCGCATGTCGCCCGATTCGAGTAGCTCATCGGCTCGTCGCAGCATCAGGTCTTCGTGATGGATGATCTGATCCACCTTGAACACGGCGACGCTGAACTCGGGGTCTTCCAACTCCTCATCGAGCAGCACGAGATCGAGCCGGTCGAGTTGGGCGACGAGTCCGATGTACGACTCCCGGCTGCCGACGACCGCCTCCGACCGCAGCCGCGCGCCGGTTCGACCCTTCAGCTTCTCCGCCGCCTGTCGACCGCCGATCTCCTCGACGGCGCGACGGATCTCGTCGTCGGAGAGGGCGTCAAATTCCTCCGCGAAGCGGGCGACCGCCTGCGGCCGCAGCGGGGCCGGGGGCGCCGGGTCGTCCCCGCGAACGTATCGAGCCAGTTCGGCCTTGCGGCCTTCGGCGTCGCGGCTGGCCATGCGTTCGACAAAGTCCTGGCGGCGCTGCAACTGCGCGAGCGTATCCGGCCGGGGTTGAACGGCGCCGGCCTCGACCACGCCCCCGGTCTTCAACACGATCCAGTCCGTCGGCCGTCGGGCGAGCAACTCCGCGGCGGTCGGGAGTTCCAGCTCTTCCAACGTCGGCAGCCCCTCCTGCGCCGCAGCCGGCGCGGCGCCGCAGGCCATGAGGCAAAACAGCGTTCCCAAAGACCACAGGCTCCCGCCTCGGCCGAGCGGCAGCGCAAAGTTCGAGCGAGTCATCATTCCGCCCCCTCCGCCACGGCGTCGCCGGGCGGTTTGAAATCGAGATGCACCACCGCCCCGTCCGCGGCCGCGGCGGCTGGCTGATCGTTCACCATGAAGACCGCCCCGGCGAGGGGTTGCCCGGTCTCGGCGCGACCGGCGATCTCCCCGGTCGCGGGATCGAGGCCGACGACGACGCCCCCGGCCGTCACCACCGCGGCGAGGCCGTCCCCGACGGAGCCGGGCGGACCGACAGCGGGTTCGGGCAGCGGGGTGGTGGTCGCATCGGTCAAGTCCGCGGCGGCGAAACCGGCGACCGTTCCGTCTTCCAAGGCCACCAGCACCCGATCGCCGATCACCGTCGGCTCGAAGGCGGCGCGAGCGGGCAGCGTGACGACCGCCGTTTCGTTCAGCGTGGCGCCGCCGAGCCGGTGCAGTTTGCCGTCGGAGCCGGCCACGATCAGTGCGTCGCCGGCGACCGCGGGCGGCACGTCGGCGAACCAACCGGGGGTGATGGAGGCTTCTTCGGCGAGGCTTGGGGGCGAAGAGTTTTCGTAGGTGACGAGGCGAATCACGCCCGCCGAGTCGATCACCGCCGCTTTGTTCTCCGTCAGTCCGACCGCCGACGTCCACGCCGGCACGTCGCCTCCGGAGACCGGCGCCGTGAACGCGGAGACGCTGCGCCCCCCGCGCCCCACCGCCAACTCCAACCGCGGCGCCGTCGCGATCAACAGTCCCGGACCCAACGGCAGCGGGGCGAGTTCCGGAGCGGACGGGAGTTCGATCGGGCGTCCGGCACGCCCGTCGGCGTCGATTTCCCAAGCCCGCGGTTCCTCTCCGCCGACGCCCGCGACCACTCCGCCGTCCGGCAACGTGCGGGCCAGGATCGGATCGAGGCCGTTTGCTTCCAGCCCGGGCAGTTCGCGGCCGTTGGTGAGGAACGTCGCCGCCCCCCCGGAGTTCGTCGGGAAACCGTCGCCCAGCGGGGTCAACACGCCGGTCGCGGAGAGCACGGACGGCCGTTCGCCGCGGGTCACGGCCAGAAGCTTCGGCGCGAGGACGGTGCGGCTCATCCCCTCCATCGAGCGGGCCTCGGCGGCGGCGAGGATCGTCGCGGTGCCGGCCTCGGTCAGTCGAGTCGTGAACAACCGATCGCCGCTGATCCGCGGGACCGGGACGGCGACGTGCCGACCGGCCGCCAGCGCGGCCGGCGAGAGTTTCAGTCCCTCCCCCGTCAGTTCCAGCTTGCGCAACGCCGACCCCGCCGCCCACAACGCCCCGTCCGGGCCGGCGACCAGATAGGTGGGAACCGGCTGCGGATTCGGCAATTGGGCCGTCGCCAGCCGCGAGAACACGTTCTTCCCGGGATCGTCCGCGACGGCGAACGCCGTCATCCGCTCCGGGGAGGTCGAGACGAACAGGTTCTCCCCGCGCAGTTCGGGAGGCACGTCGATGCGGCCGTTCACGCGAGCGCGGCCGACTTCCGTCGCCTCGCCGTCTTCCTCGTCCACGGCGAACGCCCGCAGCAGGGCGGAGTCCGCCCGATCGTTGTCGCACATCAACACGTTGCGGCCGATCGGCTGAAGGGGCACCGGGATCGCCCCGGAGCCGTGGCCGGTATAGCTGACGGCCTCCAGCGTCGGCGGGTTGCCGACCAGGGTGTAGACCGTGTTCTGTCCCGCGGCGAGCAGCAGGCGCCTGCCGGCGGCGTCCCCCGCTCCGCCGGCCGCGACCGGCGGGGACAGGACGGACTGCGGGAACTTCAATCCGCCGTCGATCTGCCCGGTGGTGCGGTTGACCGCCAACAGCGAGCCGTCTTCGCAGCCAATTAGAATCTGGGCATTTTCGCTCCGAGGCGGTCCGGTCGCCGGGGCGGGCAGCGGCAGCCGCCAGTTGACGGCGCCGGTCGAGCGATCGACCGACAGCAGCGCGGGCCGAATCGCATCGCAGATCAGCACGGCCAGCCCCCCGGCGTCCGCCCGCACGGGCGGGAAGTGGGCGATCCCGCCCGGGCCGACCGAGGCCCGCCACAGCGGCGCCGCGGTGACGGCATCGACGGAGAACAAACTCGGGCCGGCTTGGGTGAGGATCGAACGGCCGTCGCTCCCCTCGCCCGTCCCCGCCCGTGAAACGAACGCCGGAGCCAGCGTCGCCG
>NZ_WTPX01000072.1 GCF_013036045.1 Alienimonas chondri | reverse complement strand
GGTCGAACGCCAGTGCGGCCGCCTCCGGATGCGGGCTTTCCGCGGCCAGCAGGACGGTCAAGGATCGCGACCGCTCGGCGCCGGGCGCCCTGTCGGCGATCGACTGCACGGCGCCGGCGAGCAGATTCCGACCGACCGGCCCCGCCTCCTCGAACGCCGCAAAGAGCGGAATGATTTTGTCGGGCTGCGCTTGAGACAGCCGCCCCAGCGCCTCGGCGGCCTCCGCGGCGCCTTTTCCCTTCGGACCGACGGCGACGACCGCGGCGAGGTCTTCCTCGAAGCCCGCCCACCCGGGAGTTCCCCCAGCCAGCAGCGCGGCGAGAGCGCTCAGAACCACCCGGAGGCGGAACCGATCTGGACCAAATCGACGGAACGGTGCGATAGTCGTTGCCACAGGCTCCCTCGTTGGTTGGGGTCCGATGCAAACGATCCTAACGGCCGGGCCAATTCGCCGGAACTGTTCGCCGCGTGTCTGCCGATTGTCCATGTTCGCACTCCGCGAAGGATCGCACCCGTGTTCGTCCCCGCCGTCCGCAAACTGACGTACGCCGCGCTCTGCGCCGCGGCAGTTTGCCTGGTGGCCCGCGAAGCGGATGCCGGCGATCTCTCCGGCCCCGGCGAGGACGTATGCAGCTTTCAGTTCGACCCGGACGACGCCGTCTGGCGCGTGCGGCCGTTGCCGGCCTCATTGCTGTTCAAGCCCTACATGGCCGGGGTGAAGGCCACCCGAATGGCCGGGATCATCAACGCGGTGGACGGCGGACGAACCGGCGACGTGGCGCTGGACGGTTCCCTCGGCGCCCGGGTGGGAATCCTGCGATTCGGCGAGGGCGGGCCGGAGGCCGACGGCTGGCAGCTGGACGTCGCGGCGGCCGCGTTTCCGCGTCTCAACGTCAGCGAAAACGTGGACGTCGACGCGACCGACTTCCGGGCCGGCGTGCCTCTCTCCTACCGCAGCGGGCCGACGGCGGTTTCGTTCGGCTACGACCATATCAGCACGCACATCGGCGATGAGTTCATGGTGCGGAACCCCGGTTTCCAACGGGTGAATTATTCCCGCGACGCTCTCCTGCTGGGCCTGCGTCACGCCCTGTCGGACGATCTGACCGTCTACGGCGAAGTCGGCTACGCCTTCGCCCGCGACGGCGGGGCCGATCCGTGGGTGTTCCAGCTCGGCACGGAGTTCTACCGCGAACTGAGCGTCTCCACGGGCGGCCCGGTCGCCGCCGCGAACGTGCAGATGCGCGAGGAGTGCAACTACGGCGGCCGTTTCACCTCGCTCGCCGGCTGGCAGTGGCGCGAACCGGAGTCCGGCCGCCTGCTGCGAGTCGCCGCGCAATACGAGGCCGGCAAAACGCCCTACTACGAACTGTTCGAGGAAGACGCGTCTTCGCTGGGCTTCGGGCTGTTCTACGACTTCTGAACGGCGAGCGAGAGGACGTCAGTCCCCCGTGCAGGACACGCCTCGCCTCGCTCACGACACGGGAGGCTTACGCCCCCTCGCTCGCCTGTTTGATGAACACCGCCTGTCCGCAGCGATCGAGCGGGTTGGACCGCGTGCGGCGAACGAACTGAAAACCGCGTTCGGCCATCGCCCGCTTCAACGTCGCGGAGGAGAGGCCTGGTCCCGGATCGAGCGCGGCGACGCCGTTCGCCGTCAGCACACGGGCGACCTCGTTCAGACAGGCTTGCAGGTCGTCCCCGGCGAGGTGATGGCCGAGCAGGCCGCTGCTGTTCACGCAGTCGATCGAACCGTCGGCGATCGTCTCTCCGTCGGCGTTCGTCAGCGGACCACAGACGCTGCCCGCCGCGAATCGCACCGTGCACCGGCCGCTACGGTTTGGGTACTCCCGACCGCGGGCGACTTCGACGAGCGGCACGGCGAACTCAATCCCCGTCACCGTCGACCCGTCCGGCAGACAGTACGCCAGCACGGCCGTGCTGCGGCCGGTCCCGCACCCGAGATCGAGTGCCCGGACCGGCTCATCGGGCAGCAGGCCGTCGAGGGAGGCGGGAATCGTCCGCCAGTTCGCCCAGGCCTGCCGACCGTTCACGGCGTTGAACTCCTCCGCGGTCATGGCGGCGTAGGCCGCTTCGACCTGCGCCGGATCGGCGGAGCGAAACTCGATCCCCCGGGCCGCGAGGGCTCGCTCGGTTCGCCATTGGCGCCAAACGACCCCGGCGAGGTTGCCCGGGCCGGCCTCCTTCACCTCGGCCGGCGGACAGCGGAGGAGCCCCGCCGACGCCTCGGCGGCGGCGAGTCGGAGGGAAGCGGCGCTCATGCGATGGGTTGAAAGCGGATTGTGATGTGGAAGTGTAGAAACCCTGCTTCCGCCCGTCTGCAAACGCCGCCCGTCTCCCCGCTCCTTACCCGTGGCCTCGACCGATTCCTCCGCCGCGACGATCCCCACCGTGCACCTCGTCGGCGCCGGTCCGGGCGACGCTGGGCTGCTGACGCGGCGTGGCGAGGCGCTGTTGGTAGCGGCGGACGTGGTGCTGGCGGATGCGCTCGTGGGGAGTGACGTGCTGGCGCTGGCCTCGCCGGACGCGGAGATCGTCACCCGCACCCACGCCGCGACCGACGCCCCCGGTACGCGCGAGACGAACCAGCAAGCCCTGATCGCCCGGATGATCGCCGAGGCGAAAGCCGGCCGCAGGGTGGTGCGGTTGAAGGGCGGCGACCCGTCGATCTTCGGCCGCGGGACCGAGGAGGCCGACGCGCTGCTCGCTGCCGGCGTGCCGGTCGAGGTCGTGCCGGGAGTGACCGCGGCGATCGCGGCATCGGGGCTGTCCGGCATCCCGTTGACGCATCGCGACCACGCCGGGGCGGTCTGCTTCGTCACCGGCCACGACGCCGGTCGCCGGAGGGACGGCATCGATTGGGCCGCCCTCGCGGCGTTCCCGGGCACCCGCGTGTTTTATATGGGCCGCGGGCGGCTGCGGAAGATCGCCGCGGCCCTGATCGCCCACGGCCTGCCCCCGGACACCCCCGCCGCGGTCGTTTCCAAAGCGGCGACGAGCGATCAACGCACCGTCTGCGGCGCCGCCGCAACGATCGCCGACGACTGCGCCGCTGCCGACCTCCCCGGCCCCGCCGTGCTATTGGTCGGCGGCACGGCGACCGCCCCGGGCGCCCGGGGGTGGTGGGAGCGCCGGCCGCTGCACGGGGTCGCGGTCGCCATGATCAGCGCCGGAATGCCGGACGGCGTTGAAGACCGGCTTCGGAACGCCGGCGCCGACATCCACGATCTGCAGCTACTCGCAACTTGGTACGACAGAGACCAAGCCGAGTTCGATGCCGCTCTGGACGCGCTTGGCCCCGGCGACGCGATTGCCTTTACCTCGAAGAACGGCGTCGGAGGCTTTCATGTCGGTCTCTTTCACAAGGAGCGCGACGTGCGGGAATTCTGCGGCGTACGGTTCGCCTGCGTCGGTCCTTCGACCGCTGAGAGTCTACGACTCTCGCTCCACCTGAACGCAGACCTCGTCCCGGAGGAGTATTCCGCCGAGCAGCTCGCCGCCGCCCTCGCTCCGCATGTGACGGGGAAGAAGGTACTGTGGCCGACCTGCCCGGAGGCGAAATCGACGCTCGCCGACCGGCTGACCGAGGCCGGGGCCGACGTGCGGCGGGTGCATGTCTACCGGCAGGAACCGGCGACGGAACTGCCGGCGGACTTCGCGGCGAAGCTGGACGCGGGGAACGTCGATTGGGCCCTGATCGCCAGCGGGAACCTCGCCCGCACGTTCGCGGAACTCTCTAAAGACTCGCCGGGGCGGGACGGGTTGAAAGTGGCGGCAATCAGCGAGAACGTCGCGACCGCCGGCCGGGAGGCGGGATTGAACGTCGCCGCGGTCGCGGCGGACGCGACGTGGGACGGGCTGGTGGAGGCGGTGTGCGATGCGGCGGTCAGCGAGGCGCGAGGGGCGGAGCAGGTCTGAGCGCCTCGCGCGCCGAGGTTCGTCTTGACCGATTTCGGCCGACGTTCGACTCTCCGGGATCAACGACGACCTCGGGGCGGCCTCGCGCCGTCCCACTCCCCCCGGCACGGACGCCGCCATGCACCCGCCTCAAGCGGATTCCCCCGTCACGTCGACGAGTTCCGCTCCCGCGGCGCCCACGTCCGGGGCGCCCGCAAAGCCGACTTTAAAAACCCGGCTGACCCGTTGGGCGGCGGGACTGTTTATCGGCGGCTATCTCAGCATGTTGTCCGTCGGCGTCGGGTCGCACGCCATGGGATACGGCGAGAGCGCCCACCCGCTGATGTATTATATTGTTTGGGATATGTTCTGCGGTTGGAGCGCCCAGAGCCATCGGACGCACGTCCTCGCCGAGGGCGAAAGCGGAACCTGGTACGAAGCCGGCATCGGCCCCTGGCACGACGACCGCCCGTTCCAACCTTACGGGGATCTCGATCGCATCCACTACGACATGGATGCGACGCACTCGCCGCGGATGGCGTTGAACGTCCTGCGGCACACCTCCCACGAACCGATCACGCGGATCGCGATCGTCGAGGAAGTCTGGGCGAAGAAATATAATCTGCCGGAGCCGTATTGGTCGGCCCGCTGGAACGTCCCCAAGATGCCGACCAGTTATTACGCCGTGCGTCACGTGCTCACGGCGGACGGACAATTATTGAACTCCGGGCCGGCCTGGTCGGCGGAGGTCGCCCGCCGCCATGTGCAAGACCGCGAGAAGATTCGCCGGCTGGCCACGCGGACCGTCCCGCTGATGGCCGGACCGTCGCCGGCGACGACGCGCTTCGAAAAACCGTTGTTCGCCGAACTCGCCGACTGACCGCCTCGCGTTCGGTCCTTCGCCCGCCTCCTGCCCGCCTCCCGCCATGACCACCGCCGAACCGGACGCCGCGACGGACGCCCCCGAGAACCTGTCGCTCTCGGAGTTGAAGCGGAACGTCGGGCGATTCTTCTTCGCGGAAGAAACGCCCTACGGCCCCGCCGCGGTCCGCATCGCGATCACGCTGCCGATCCTGTACGAGGCGGTCGTACGCTGGCCGCACGTGCGGGAGCTTTACTCCGCGGACGGCGCTCCGTCGTCGCTGTGGCACACCTACGGCCTGCCGAACGCGATGCCGGAACTGCCCGGTTGGGCGGCGGTGGGATTGTTCTCGGTCTACGTCTTCGCCCTGATTACAGCGCTGATCGGTTGGAAGGCTCGCACGAGTTGCACATTGGCGGCGGCGGGATGCTTTTATTTCGCCAACCTCGATATGACCGGCTCGCTGACGAAATATACCGTCGTCGCGACCCACCTCTTTCTGCTGCTGAGCCTGAGCCGCTGCGGCGCCGTCTGGAGCGTCGACGCCCGCGCCGCGAAGCGCGCCGCGGAGTCCCGCGGCGAGGCCTGGGCGCCCGAGAAATCGTCTGCGTGGCCCCGCCGATTGATGCAGATCTTAATCGGCTCGGTCTACTTCGGCGCCGCGTTCACCAAGCTGCATATGGACGCGTTCTTTAACGGCGACCAGATGACCTATTGGATGGTCACGAACGTCAACCGGGTTCACCCCCTCGGCCCGATGATGGCGACCAACCCGGTCCTGTTGTTGATGGGCGCCTACGCCACCTGCCTGTGGGAACTGACCTTTCTGATGATGGCCTGGCGGGGCTGGGGCCGCCGCGTGTGGCTCACGATGGGCATCGTTTTCCACTTCGGCACGACGCTGACGCTGGGGCTGTTTATCTTCCCGTTGGTGAGTTGGGCGGCGTATTGGGCGTTTCTGTCGGAGCGGGACGTGGTCGTCTTCCGTCAACGCTTCGGCCGCCTCCGCGAGACGATTCGGACTCGTCGCCCCGAACTGGCCCGCAGGTTGGCGTCGCTGTGGCCGCCGAAGTTCGGTTCCCTGCCGAGCGTCCCGGCCCCGGCCGTGCGTTGGGGCTACCTCTTCGCCGCCCCGCTGGTCGCCGTGATCGGGATGGGGGCCGAAAGCCGTTTGGATCCGTACGGCGAACGCGGTCCGAACGGCCCGCTGCCGCTCAAGCAGGTGGACCCGGCGTTGGTGCGGGCGATGACGGCGCCGCATCGCCCGCCCCGCACCGTGGATCTGCTGTGGGACTTCGATCTCGGCCGACGCCTGGTCGGGGACAACCTGCTGGGACGGGACGAAACGTTCAGTCAAACGGGAGCCATCCTCGCCCAGGCGTGGCTCTCCCCGCCGCACGACGATGTCGTGTTGCAGTGCGTTCTGCGATACGCCGACGGCCCCGATCGCGGCGGTCCGCCGGTCGCCCGCCAGTCGACGGTGCTCACGCGGGACAGAAGCCGTCACACGTTTACGTGGAACCTCGACGAATGCCTCATGCCCGGGCCGTACCGGATGTCGCTGCTGATTGACGGGGAGCACGTCGCCGACGAGTTCTTCGCCATCGCCGCGGACTGAGGACCGCCGAGCCGCCCGCCGCCGCGGAACGGCCGGCACGGAACGGCGCCCCGGAACCGCACGGAGCGATCGGACTGCCGCTGTCGGCCGACGCCGGGTGTGGTAAAGTCGCGAACGACCGGGCGCTCATTTGGCTCCGGTCGTTCGCTGCTTCCCGCCCGCTCCCCGCTCGGCGCCCGCCCCCGTGTGGCTCGTGTCTTACCTAATGCCCCTGGCGATCGTAATGGGGGCGTTGGCGGTGGCCTGCGCGGTGTGGGCGGTGGTCAGCGGCCGGGCGAAGTTCCTGGCCGTCGCGGCCGTTTGCTTCCTGACCGGCGCCGGAGCGTTCGGGGCGGACTGGTACATCGTCACGGAGGCTGAGAAAGTCGAAGCCCACGTCAGGGATCTCGCCGAAGCCGTCGTGGCGGGGGACAGCGAGAAGGCTCTCTCGTACTTCTCCGTGACCGCGATCCCTGAGCGACTCGCCGTCGCCACCGGGATGAGCATGGCCACGTTCGACGACGACCTCAGCCTGTCCGACTGGAGTACGGTCGTGACGGCGAACGACACGCAGGCGGTCTCGGGGTTCCGGGCGAACGGGACCATCCGCGTCGCTCAAATCGGGGAGCTCTATAAACCGTCGATGTGGGAACTCGTGTGGCGGAAAGAGGCGGGTGAATGGAAAATCGTGGACGTCCACCGCTTCGATCCGATCACCGAAAAACCGATCGGTCTGCTGGATCGCCGGTAGCCGTCCGGCCCCGCGAAGCCGGTTCGCAAGTCGTTGTTCCGGAGTGAGTCACGGGCCGACCTGCGCCCGCTCGTGGACCATCAGCGTCGTATCGTTCGTCCCGCCGAAGTGAAACTGCACGCGATTCATGCGGACGGCTCCGGAGGCGCTGAACCCCGGCCGATCGCCGACCCACGCCGGGCGATAGGCTTCACGCGACACGGGCGCCGGATACCCGGCCGCGAGATGCGGGGGCACGTGGTGCGAGAAGTAGCTCGGCCGACTCATCCAGCGGTCCGCTCCCTGCGCCCCGCCGGCGTAGAAGCTGATCAACAAGGCGACGGCGAACGCCGTCCAGAGCAGCCGGCGGCGAGCCGAAGGGCGATCGTGTTCCCATTGCGGGGCGAAAGCCGGCGGTGCGACGGTCGGGCGAGTCATGGGCGTGCGGCGTGATGATGCGAAACGGCAACGTCCGTCGCCCCCGATGAGGCGTTCCGGCAACGCCGGGCGGCTTTTGGGGGCGGTTCGGGACGCCGTTTCCCTTCAACGCGAACCGCGTGCCGGTCTCCGCGATCTGCGCGGGATCACGGCTGCGGAAGGTGCAACCGGCCGGAGAGCGGCCGGTGGTCGGACCCGATGTCCGGCCCCGCGATCGGCCCCACTAATCCGGCGCCTCCGCCGGTGAGGAGATGATCGATCGGCAGGGCGAACAGCGGGTTCCCAGCCCGCCAAGTCGTCGGCGACCGGCCGCCGCCGCGCGTATCGGCGAGAATCCCGTCTCGAATCAACGCGGCGAAATACGGACTCCACGGGGTGCAGTTCAGATCCCCGCAGACCAGGACCGGCCCATCGACCGCGGCGGTCGCCGCAGCGAGGTTCGCCATCCCCCGATTCCGGTCGCCGGCCCGTCGCCCGCCGATCGGCGGGGAGGTGTGCACGTTGAAGACCGTCAGCGTGCGGCCGTCGATATCCAGGTCCGCCCGGATCCGCGGCACGCCCTCCACCGTCTCCGCCACGAACGCCCCCGGTTCGCGGCTGTAGATCGCCATTCCGAAGTTGCCCAGGTCGTCCGGCACGACCAGTCGGTGCGGGTACTCACCGTGCAGCGGCGTCAGAGCTTCCGCCCAGCGACTGTCGATCTCCTGCAGGCAGATCACGTCCGGGTCGATCACCGCGAGGTACGCCAAGAGTGGGAAGGCGTCTTCATTGCGGGTGAGGACGTTCGCGGTCACGACTCCGAGGGCGGGCCGCTCCGACTGCGTCCGGGAGGCGAACTCGCCCGCGAGCATCGGTCCGCCGAGGATCAGGGCCGCCGCCCCGCACAGCGCCAGCGGAACCCGTTGCCGCGCGCTCAGCAAAATCAGGCCGATCGCCCCGGTGCCGAGCAACCATTGGAAGCGAAAGTGCGTGAACAGTTCCGCGAACCACCACCACCGCGCCGCGAGTCCGATCAGCCACGGGACGAACGGCAACGCGGCGAGCGTCCACCAGAAGAAACGCCCGCGGGCCGGCCGAGCCGCCGGTTCGGGCGAGTGCGGCTCGGCAGGCGAATCGTCCATCTCAATTGGCGACGGGATCGGATTTGACTTCGGCGACGACGAAGTCGCATCGACTGGCGAGATTCCCGCTCACCCGCACTTTGCCCGTCATAAAAACGGCGCCGGGCATCCGTTCCTTTACGGAGACTTCAATTTCACAGACGTCTCCCGGCCGCACCATTTTCTTGAATTTGACCCCGTCCGTGCGGGCCACGACCGGCATGCCGCCCTCGCCCTCGCCCTCGCCCTCGCCGCCGGAGGCGATCAGCACGGCGCCGGCCTGAAAACACATCTCCAATTGAATCACGCCGGGCAACAGCGGGTGATCGGGATAATGTCCCTCAAAGATCGGCAGGTCCGGCGACAGCGCCGTCTTGGCGAGAATCGTCTCGCCGTCGATCTCCGCCTCGTCCAGCCAGAGGAACGGGGGGCGATGCGGGATGAGGGCTTCGATCTGCGGTCGGGAGAGCGTTTTCATAGATTTCCTGTCCTTCGTTACGCCGAGGTTCCGCGGAGCCCCGGGGTTACGCGGGGGTGCGGTTGGCGAGGAACTCGTCGATTTTGGATCCCACGATCACCCCGTAATTCACGGCGCCCAGCCAACCGGACATGATGATTCCCACGCTGCCGGCGTGCCATAGCCCCGGCACGCGGCTGGGGAGATCCTCGCTGACCTTCAACCCCTCGAACTTCGTGCCGAAGCTGCTGCCGAGCTGGTGCTTCGTATAACGCTCGAACGTACGGGGCGTGCTGACTTCGACGTGATCCAGCTTGGAGCGAATGTCCGGAATATAGTTCTCTTCCAGACACTTCAACGTCGTCTCCGCGAGATCCGCTTTATCGGCCTCGTACTGTTCTTCGCTCAGTCCAGTCCAATCGGCGTAGTTCGCGTTGGTGCTGGAGACGATCAGCCAGCGATCGCTGCCGGGGCGGGTCTGCGGATAATAAAAGCTGAACGTCCGGCTGCTGACGTTTTTGGAGAGCATCGATTCGGCGTCGAATCCGCTGTGCTCCGAATGGAACAGCAGATCGCCGAGGTCCGGGTCGAACCCCTCGCCCGGCTTCAACGCCATATAGACCTGACAGGAGGAGTTATTGAGCCGAACGGCCTTCGCCTCTTCCACGAAGTCGTCCGGCAGGCGGTCCTCGCCGACGAGCTTCAACACCGTGCTTTTGAGGTTGGCGTTGGAGAGCACGGCGTCGCAGCGGATGCGCTGGCCGTTCACGACCACGCCGGTGACCTGGCCGTCGTCGTCGGTTTCGATCTGCTCCACGTCGCAGCGGATGCGGAGGTCTACGCCGTTCGCCAACAGCTCCTTCTTCATCAATTTCACGAGCTGATCGGTCCCCCCGCGGAAGGTGAACACGCCCTTGTGCATAAAATTGCTGAAGACGATCCCGTAAGTGATGGCCGGGTCGTCCAGCGTGCTGCCGTTGGCGTAGGTGATCGGCTCCATCAACAGCCGGACCACGTCGCTGCGGCCGGGGAAGAACTCTTCGAACAATTCCCGGGTGGTGAGATCCTGTTCGTCGTAGAAGTTCATGCTGCGGGCCCGATCGAAGAAGGCCTGCACCGTCTCCCGCTTCACGCCGAACGTTTCGACGAGATGGTTGGTGAAGTCCTCCCGGTCGAACGTCGTTCGCAGACTGAATTGGGGGTTCTCGAAGCGAATATGTTCGAGCTGCACGATGCGGTCGGCGATTTCCTTCGACCAGTATTTGCGACAGCTCTTCTTCATGCCGACCGGGAAGCCGTGCAGCGAGATGTCGAAGATGTGGCCGCCGGCCCGCTTGAACCAGGTGGCCATCCCGCCGAGCTGATAATGGTGCTCCAGCAGCAGCACTTTGTGCCCCTGCCGAGCGAGCAGGTTGGCGCCGGTGAGACCGGCCAAACCGCTGCCGACGACGACCACGTCGTAGTGGTCGGCGGCGCCTTTGAGGAAATCTTTGGCCATGCGGAGGGATCGAGCGAGCGTGAGCGGGGAGGGAGTCTAAGCCGCACCGACCCTTTGCAAAGCGGAGCGAGCCGGTACGTTGACGCGCCCGTGACCCGATCGCCGGGTTCGCGTGCTCATGCTCTTGTTCGCTCCGGGGGCTGACGCCCCGCCGCTCGCCTTGCCTCCTCGTTCGTCGCCCATGCTCAAGCCGCTTGCCCTCTTCGCCCTGCCCGCGGTGGTCGTTGCGGGCCTCGCCGATTGGTATGCCGATTCGGCCGGCGGGCCGGAGTGGATCGATGCGGTCGTCGGCACGCTGGCGGTGGTCGGCGCCTCAGCGGGCATCGCGTCGCTGAAACCGGGGACCGCCCCCGCGGAAGCGCCCGCGAAACCGCAAACGAATGTCGAACCCCCGAAGCCCGTCGCCCCGCCGAAACCGCCGCCGCCGAAGCGGCCGGAGGGGGAAGACGCCTTGGTGCTGCTCGCCACGCTGCAACGCGAGGCTCGGTTGATCGACTTCCTCAAAGAAGACCTGTCCGCCTATGAGGACGCTCAGGTCGGCGCCGCCGTGCGGGACGTGCACCGGGACGCCGCCGCGGTCCTCGAACGATTGTTCGCCCCGGCGCCGGCGGTCGATCAGGAAGAAGGATCTCGCGTCGATCCAGCGTCGCTGCCGGCGGGTCGGGTGAAGACGACCGGACAGGTGGGCGGCGGGTCCGGCACTTTGGTGCATCCCGGGTGGGCGGCGACGAAGGTGAACCTTCCCGCTCGCACCGGTCCGCCGGACGAAGCGGCCGTTCGGGTGCTGGCCCCGGCCGAAGTGGAGGTGGGGTGAGACAGGCGAAAGGGGCGAGGCGTAAGGCGTAAGATGCCGCGCCGGCCCAGTCCGTCCTTACGCCTTACGCCTCGCCCCTCACCCCTTCGCCATGTACTCCGTCGGCATCGACCTCGGGACGACCAACAGCGTGCTCGCCGCATGCGCTCTCTCCGAAGACGCCGGCGATGACGGTCCGCCGGACGCCCCCGCGGTGCTGCCGGTGCCGCAGGTGGTCGCCGCGGGGATCGTCGAGAGCCGCGACGCCCTGCCGAGCTTCTGCCTGCTCGCGCCGGAGAACGAAGCCGAAGGACTCGCGCTGCCGTGGGCGGGACCGCACGATTACGCTGTCGGCGAGTACGCTCGGCGCCGGGCGGCGGAGTTGCCGGACCGAGTGGTCGGGACGGCGAAGTCGTGGCTCGGGCACGCCGGCGTCGACCGCCGCCAGCCGATTCTGCCGTGGGACGCCGGTTCGTCCGGGACGGGGGCCGAAGTGGAGAAGATCAGCCCGGTCGAAGCGTCCGCCCGTTACCTCCGGCATCTCGGCGCCGCGTGGAACGACGCCCACCCGGACGACCCGCTGGGCGAGCAGGCGGTGACGCTCACCGTCCCCGCCAGCTTCGACGCCGCCGCCCGCGACCTCACCCGCGACGCCGCTAGGGAAGCCGGGTTCCCCGCGGACCTCGTGCTGCTGGAGGAACCGCAGGCGGCGGTCTACGCCCATCTGGCCGATCGCGGGGAGGACTGGCGGAAGGATCTCTCCCCCGGGGACGCCCTGCTGGTGGTCGACGTCGGCGGCGGAACGACGGACTTCTCGCTGGTCTCCGTCGCCGATGCGGACGGCGACCTGGAGTTGGAACGGGTCGCGGTCGGTCGGCACCTGTTGGTCGGCGGGGACAATATGGACCTCGCCGTCGCTCACCACGCCGCCGAATTGTTGCAGGAGAAGGGCGTGACGCTCGATCCATGGCAGTCGGTCGCGCTATGGCACGCCTGCCGCACGGCGAAGGAGACGTTGCTGGGCGAGGACGCCCCGGAGCACGCCCCAGTCGCCGTGCTGGGCCGCGGTCGTAAGCTGATCGGCGGGACAGTCTCCGTCGAACTGCCCGCCGAGGACGTGCGCCGGCTGGTGCTGGATGGGTTCTTCCCGCAGGTCGCCGCGGACATGCAGCCGCAGGCCACGACCGGCGGCGGGTTCGTGCAACTCGGCCTGCCGTATGAGAACGACCCCGCGGTCACCAAACACCTTGCGGCGTTCCTCGCCCAGCACCCCGACGTGACGCCCACGCACCTGCTGCTCAACGGCGGCGTGTTCCGCTCCGCTCCCCTGCGGGATCGATTGCGGGAGACGCTGGCGTCCTGGCTGCCGAGCGCACCGACGCTGCTCGAACGTCCGGCGGCGGCGCTCGACCATGCCGTCGCCCGGGGCGCGGCCTTCTACGGAGCGACGAAGCGCAGCGGCGGCATGCGGATTCGCGGCGGGACGGGGCGGAGTTACTACGTCGGCATCGAAACCGCCGGCCTCGCGATCCCCGGAGCGCCCCGGCCGCTGTCGGCCCTGTGCGTGGTGCCGCGGGGGATGGAGGAGGGAACCGAGACGGAGGTGCCGGTCGAACGCCTGCCGGGCGGGGGCGTCGGCGTGACGGTCGGACGCCCGGCCCGGTTCCGGTTCTTCGCCTCGCCCAACCGCCCTGACGACGTGCCCGGCGATCTGCTGACGCGGTGGAGCGAAGACGAACTGGAAGAGACCGACCCGATCGAGACGACGCTCAATCCCGCCGCCGCCGGCAGCGGCGATGCGGTCGAAGGAGACGTGATCCCGGTGAACTTCCACGCCGCGGTCACCGAATTGGGCGAACTCTCGCTCTCCGCCCGGCAGACGAACGGCGAGGGTCGCTGGACGCTCGGCTTCGATGTGCGCGACGAGTAAGCCGCGGTTCCCGGTTCACCTCGTCCCAGCGGCGGCAATGCTCACAGTTCGCGCACGAATGCTCGCCCGCAAGGCACGAAGAACGCTGCCCGGGCGATTGTGACGGCGAATTCTCGTTTCGACGCGCGGAGAGTCTCCGGAATCGCTTGCGGGACAGGCAGGACCGCGTAACGTCAGGGGAACCCCGATCGGCGGTCATTCGCCGCCGACGTCTCTCCGACGAACCCGTACGAGCCTCGCCCCGCATGGCCTCCGCGTCCGACGTTCTTTCCTTCGCCAAGGAGCACAACGCCGAGTTTATCGACGTCAAGTTCTGCGACCTCTTCGGTCAATGGCAGCACTGCTCGTATCCGATGGCGATCATCGGCGAGGACGAGATCAACGAAGGCTTCGGTTTCGACGGCAGTTCGATCCGCGCCTGGCAGCCGATCAACAACTCCGACATGTTGATGGTGCCGGACCCGTCCACCGTCAAGATGGACCCGTTCTTCGCCCGGCCCACGATCTCCGTGATCGCGGACATCGTCGATCCGGTCACCAAGGAGCTGTACAACAAGGATCCCCGCGGCGTCGTCAAGAAAGGTCTGGCGTACCTCTCGCAGACCGGCATCGCGGACACCTGCTATATCGGCCCGGAGCCGGAGTTCTTCGTCTTCGACGACGTTCGGTTCCAGAGCAGCCAGCACCAGAGCTACTACCAGATCGATAGCTCCGAGGCTCACTGGAACAGCGGCCGCGCCGAGGGCACGAACCTCGGTCACAAGGTCGGCCCCAAGGCCGGTTACTTCCCGGTCTCCCCGATCGACAGCATGGGCGACCTGCGGGCCGACATGGCCAAGGCCATGCAGGACGTCGGCATCGTGGTCGAGGCTCACCACCATGAGGTGGCGACCGCCGGCCAGTGCGAGATCGATATGAAGTTCGCTCCGCTGCTGCAGATGGCGGACCAGTTCATGTGGTTCAAGTACATCATTCGCAACGTCGCCAAGCGGCACGGCAAGTCGGCGACGTTCATGCCGAAGCCGGTTTACGGCGACAACGGCTCCGGGATGCACACCCACATCAGCCTGTGGAATGGCAGCACCCCGCTGATGGCCGGCGACGGCTACGCCGGGATGAGCGAGCTGGGCCTGAACGCCATCGGCGGCATCCTGAAGCACGGCCGGGCGCTGATCGCCCTGTCCAACCCGACCGTCAACAGCTTCCATCGCCTCGTGCCGGGCTACGAAGCGCCGGTCACCCTGGCGTTGTCGCAGCGGAACCGTTCCGCGGCGCTGCGTATCCCGATGTACTCGCCCAGCCCGAAGGCGAAGCGGGTCGAATTCCGCTGCCCGGATCCGCTGGCGAACGGCTACCTGTCCTTCACGGCTCTGATGATGGCCATGCTGGACGGGATCCAGAACAAGCTGGACCCGGGCGAGCCGCTCGACCGGGACATCTACGACATGACCGAAGAGGAGCTGTCGCACACCAACGTCGCGCCCAAGAGCCTGGGCGAAGCGCTGGACGCCCTCGAAGCCGACCACGACTTCCTCCTGAAGGGCGACGTGTTCAGCAAGGACCTGATCGACAGCTTCATCGGTTACAAGCGCGAGAACGAGATCGACCCGATCCGTCTCCGCCCCCACCCCTACGAGTTCGACCTCTACTACCAAGCGTAGAGCGAGCAGTCGTAGAGCGAACGATCGTTCCGGTCGAACCGAGTCGCACGCAGCCCGTCCCGCACCGCGGGGCGGGCTGTTTTCGTCTGCGGCGCCGGGGGATACTGTCCTTCCGTTCCCGCCCCGTTCACCAGGAGTCGCCGATGGAGCCGCCGTTTCCCGGGGTCGATCCGTTCGTCGAGGGGTCCGGCCGCTGGAGGCAGTTCCACAATGAGTTCATCACCGTCTCCCGACGGAAGATTCTGGGCGAACTGGGACCGAAGTACGATTGCGAGGTCGAAGTCGATCGAATTCTGCACGAACGCTCGGCCGAGGAGCGGCTGGTCGGTCGTGCAGACTGGGCGGTCCGGCGCAGGCCGGCCCCGGACCGGGAGCGAGAAACCGTGGTCCTGGAGTCTCCCCGGCGGAATGCGTTCGCCTCCGTCGCCGTCGATGAGGAAGTGTGGCTGTCGCTCCGCCTGACGGACCGCAATCACGGCCGAATCGTTTGCGCCGTGGAGTTGCTCAGTCCCAGCAACAAGTCCGGCTCGGACCGGGAGCGATACCTGCAAAAACGCCAAGACATCGTGCGGAGCGACGCTCACTTTGTCGAGATCGATCTGCTTCGCGGCGGTCGTCACATGCCGCTCCGGGAAGCGGAGCAGGCTCCGTTTCTCGCCCTCGTCAGTCGAGCTGAGGAACGACCGGAGTTGAATCTCTGGCCGTGGGACCTGCGAACCCCGCTGCCGACTATCCCGATTCCGCTGTTGGGAGATGATCCGCCGGTCATGTTGGACCTTCAAGAGGTCTACCGGCTGACGTTCTCCGAGGGCCAGTACCACCGCCGGGTGTACGATGCGTCCCCGTCTCCGCCGCTCGATCCACCCGATGCCGTTTGGGCAGCGGAGTTGTTGACCGCCGCCGAGCGCGGCGGACGCCGAGTCGAACTGAATCAGCCTGAATCTGTGACCGAACCTCTCTCCTACAAATCCGCCGGCGTTGATCTGGATCGTTATGCCGAGGGGATGGCCAAGCTGCCCGATCTGCTCGCCAAGACGCGACGCCCCGGGGTGATGGATCTGCCCGGCGGGTTCGCGGGGCTGTTTCGCTTGGCCGACGTGGCGAAGTTCGAAGACCCGGTGCTGGTCTCCGGGACGGACGGGGTCGGCACGAAGCTGAAGGTGGCCTTCGCTGCGAACCGGTACGACACCGTCGGGATCGATCTGGTCGCGATGTGCGCGAACGACGTGCTCTGCCTCGGCGCCGAGCCGCTGTTCTTCCTGGACTACATCGCTTTGGACAAGGACGACCCGGACCGCCTCGCGGCGCTGGTGGCGGGCGTCGCGGAGGGCTGCACGCGGGCCGGCTGCGCTCTGCTGGGCGGAGAAACCGCCATCATGCCGGGGGTGTATCGGGAGGGAGAGTTCGATCTCGCCGGCTTCTGCGTGGGCGTTGCGGAGCGGGACCGGCTGATCGACGGCACGAAGATCGCCGGCGGCGACGTCCTCATCGGGCTGCCCTCCACGGGCCTGCACTCCAACGGCTACAGCCTCGCCCGCAAGATCGCCTTCGAGCACGCCGGCCTCTCCGTCGACACCCACGTGGACCGCCTCGGCCGCACGGTCGGCGAGGAGTTCCTCGAACCGACGCGGATCTACGCCCGCCCGATCGGCGAGATCCTCGGCAGCGACCTGCGGGACAGCGTACACGGCCTCGCCCACATCACCGGCGGCGGACTGAGCGAGAACGTCGAACGCATCCTGCCGGACGGGCTGGCGTTGGACGTCCCCGCAAACGGCTGGGAGAAGCCGGCGGTGTTCGACTGGCTGCGGGATCTCGGCGGCGTCGCGGAGCCGGAGATGCAGCGCGTCTTCAACATGGGCCTCGGCTTCGTGCTGATCGTCGACGCGGAGTGGGCCGGGGCGGTGAAAGATCGGCTCGAGGCCCTCGGGGAACGCCCGGTTTCGATCGGAACCGTCTCGGATTAGGGGACGGCTACGCTCGGCGAGTGATCGTTCGACCTCGCCGGTATAGAATCGTTCTGCCCCCCGCTTGAGATCGCTCCGATGGATACCGCCAGTCTGCTGCCGCTGATTCTTATCGCCGCCGTCGTGATGGCGCTGGCGTTGGGGGGGATGGCGTTGGGGGTGATGCTGTCCGGCAAGCGGATCGAAGGAAGCTGCGGCGGGTTGGCGAACTCGAACATTCCCGGGCACGACGCGACGAGTCCCTGCATGTCCTGCGGGGCGAAGCCGGAGACCTGCGACCGCCCTGGCGCCGACCAGGTCCGGCAGGCGATTCGCAAGGAGTCCGATCAAGAGTCCGTGAACGCCGCGGGTTAGCCCGGCTGCGTCTGCATAGCGGATTTTGCAATGGACGCGCGCCAAGAGGTCGGATCCGAGGGGATCTGCTGAATATCAGGGGCGTTCGCGGCCGACGGAAATGAGGAAGCGTCCTTCCTCGTCCCGAGCCCTGCCGTGACCGCGGTCCGTCCCCCCCGTCCGGCCCCGGCGCAGCGCGCTCGACTGCGACGTGCGCTCTGCTCGGCGGCGGTCGCCTTACCGGCGATCGGGACGCTGGCGCCGCTGTCCGCTCAAGAGGTGTCCACGGTCGCCCCGCTGTGGACCCCCGCGACGCCTACGTCGGCGGTTCCCGCGACCGCATGGCCTACGGATCCGGCGCCCGCTGGAGAAACGACCGCGGTTCCGTTCACCCCGGTGCCGCCGTCACGGGGTCCGTTCGCCTCGTCGGTCGGTCCTGTCGACTCCGGGTTCGGCGGGTCGGCCTTCACGCCCGTCGCCCCGCCGCCGCCGATGGTCGGCTCCCCGACGGATCTGAGTTGGGCGCCGCAGACGATGGGCGGCCCCGGTTTCCAGCCGAGGCAGGCTCCGTACGGTCAGCCGGGGATGTCGTTCTCTCCCTCGCCGGCCTACGGCGGCGAGTCGATCGACACGCCAGGGCCGATATACGTCGGAGATCCGACGTACGCGGCGGGGCCGATGTACGGCCACGGTCCGACGTTCGTGGAGAACCACACGTACGCCCCGGTGGTTTCGGGGGGGCTGATCGCCCCCCCCCCGCTCGCTTGCGAGACGGACCACTGCGGTCGGGGATACGGAGCGTTCGACGGCCCCCCGCCGGATGCGTTCGCCAACGCCCTGTCCGTCCGCCTCGATACGCCCCATTCCGCGGCGCTACTGGACTTCCAGAACCGGCAGACGGACAAGCAGTTGCTGCTGCTCGGATCCATCCCGACGGTCGTGCCGCGACCGGTGCTGGTGCCCGCCGCTCAGATGCGCCTGTCCGGCATCGCCGGCCGCACGAACACCCCCGGCAAGTTCGGCTATCTCGGCCGGTTCCCCACGGACTTCACCGGCACCACGGCGACCGATCTGCGGATTCTCCAAGCGAATCTCGCGGCGACGGCCTACTTCACCCCCTGGGTGACCGGCTATGTGGAAACGCTGTTCAGCGACGTGTTCAGCTTCCCGACGTTCAATCAGGGCAGCTTCCAGGTCCGGCAGGCGTACGCCGTGTTCGGCAACGCCCGCAAAAGCCCGCTCTATGCCTTCATCGGCAAGAAGAGCGTCAGCTACGGGGACTTTGGCTCACTCTCCCCGTTCTCCCAAGCGATGCCCTGGCACTACTTCAACGCGCTGGGCGAAGGGGGCGGCGTGGGTTACGTCAAAGGGGGACTGCACGTCGTGTTGACGGGACTCTCCGGCGGACGCGGCGTCCGCACCAGCGACAGTCCGACCAAGGGGAAGGTCAACAACTACGCCGTCAACGCCTCCTATGCGGGCTGCGTCGGGGAGTTCGAGTACCTCGTCGGCGCCGGCTATCTGGACGGCACGATCTACAACGCGAAAACGGCCGAGCACATCGACGTCGACGCGTCCGGCCCGCAGAACGGCGCGTGGGACGTCAACGGGACGCTCCGCTGGCGGCGGGCGACGGTCGCCGCGGAGTACGTCCAAACCGTGAAGAACTGGCCGGTCACCGACTACGAAGTCTCCGCCTGGAAAGCGGAAAGCGCCTACGACATCTCGGCGCTCGGCCGTCCGCTGCGGCTCTCCACCAGCTACAGCGTGGGCAAACAGGCTCAGGACGGGCTGGAGTTCGACCGCAACGCCCAACTCGTGCTGGGCGCCGGTTGGCAGGTGAACCCGAACGCGCTGCTGAGCCTGGAATACGTGCGCAGCATCGGCTTCGCCCCGCTGATCGCCCTCACGGCCCCGACCGTGAGCGATCGGGACGTGCGACAGAACTCCGTCGTGCTGGGCGTCTCGCTCGTCCTGTGACCCACAGGCGAGCGGAGGGCGTCAGCCCTCTAAGTCTGTCCGGGGGACATGCCGGGGGACATGCCGGGGGACACGGCGATCGACGCTCAGAGGGCTGACGCCCTCCGCTCGCCGGAAACGCTGATATTACGCCTTGGAAGCGGCTGCCTTACGAGCGGCGGCATCAGCGAACTTGGCGTTCGCCGTTTCCAACCGCTCGGCGCGCTCGACGAGCTGCTCCGGGGTGAAGACGTTCACCCGACGACCGCCGCGGTCGAAGGTCACGCGGCCTTCGATCAGGCTGAACAGGGTGTAATCCTTGCCCATGCCAACGTTGGCGCCCGGGTGCCACTTGGTCCCGCACTGCCGGGCGATGATGTTCCCGGCTTCCACGGCTTCGCCGCCGAACTTCTTGATGCCACGCCGTTGCGCGTTGCTGTCCCGGCCGTTGCGGCTCGAGCCCTGTCCCTTCTTATGTGCCATCGGACCGAATCTGCTTCTAAGCGAACAAGAGGCGGACCGGCCGAACCGGCGCCGCGCAACGCTGTGGGGGAAACGAGGTGGGGGCGGATTGTGGCGACCGGCCCCCCGCCCGACAACCCCGCGCGACGGCGACGGGAAGGAGGCGGGGGATTCGGAGGAGCGATCGCCCTCGGATCGGTTCAGTTCTCGCCGACTCCGTCGACCGCGGCCGCGGGGTCGTTGTCTCCGACTTCACTGCCGGCATCCGCTTCGCCGTCGGCGTCGCGGGCTTCGTCGGCCAGGTACTCCCAGTGCGGAACGCCGTCGGCCGCGTCAGCGTCGCCGCGGGGATTCACGCCGAGGCGGAACTCCGTTTCGACTTCGTCGATCTCGTCGCCCGGCCGCCAGAACCGCAGCACGCCGGTGCGACGCTCCGTCACCGGCTGGCCGTCCGGGCCGGTCTGGATGCGGTAGCCGTTGCTGAAGCCGTTGAGCAGCACGATGAAACGGTCGGTCGTCGGATCGACGCCGGTCCAGGTGGCCACGCCGTAGGTCGCGCCCTCGCCGGGGGGGGCGTCCGCGGCGACGCCCGCCGGCAGATCGCCGGAGGCGGAGACGGTCGTGTTCAGCTTCACGTCGGCGAATTCGCCGCGCAGTTCCCGCGCCTCGATCAGCGGCAGGACGTTCGGCAGGATCACGTCGCGGTACTGGCGGGCGGTGCCGTCCTCGCCGATCAACACGAACTCCGGCACGAACGGCGGCAGCTGCGGAGGGGCGTCCAGTTCGTTCTGGGGGGTGCGTTCGGTTTCCTTCTCCGGGCTTTGCAGCGGCCGGTTCGTCGATCGCCAGACGAGATACCAGACCAACTCCTGCCGGGTCTCGCCCGTCTCCGGGTCCGTCACCGGCAGGCGGGCCAGCCGCATCGGTTTGAAGTCGACCTGCATGACCCACA
Source organism: Alienimonas chondri (assembly GCF_013036045.1). Taxonomy (GTDB): domain Bacteria; phylum Planctomycetota; class Planctomycetia; order Planctomycetales; family Planctomycetaceae; genus Alienimonas; species Alienimonas chondri. The sequence goes on along the minus strand of NZ_WTPX01000072.1, from coordinate 3,478 downwards.
GATCCGCCTGGGAGCGGATCTCCGGCCCGCTGGCGATCGAGGGCAGCGTGGCGTCGAACCCGCCGCTGGAGCGCCCGCCCTGAGCCCACGCCGTCGATGCGGACAGCGTCAGCGCGAGCGAGGCGACGACCGCGAACCCGGGCAGCAGGCCCCCCTTCGTCCCGCCGCGGTTCAGCCGGCCGCCGATCATCCAAGCAAACGGCGGGGCGGGGCGGCGAACCATGGAACAAACTTCCGGGGGAGGAGCGGACGGACCGCGGGCGGAAACCGCGAGGGGCATCGAACGACGGGGCGACCCTACTACGGTATCGGCCGCGATTCCGGCCGGTCAACGGCCGTCCGCCCCGAGGAAGGGTCGCAACGAGGGCTGCCCGGCGGGACCGCCGCGACCGGCACGGCTGCGGAGTTCGCAGCGACGGGCGCCGTCGTCAGAACTCCACCACGCCGCCCGATTGCGTCGACGGACTTCCGCCCGATCAGAACTCCACCTTGATATCACCGCGTTCGTACAGCGGCAGGTGACGGTAGTAGACCTCCAAGGTCATCACGGACAGGCAGGTGACCCACAGGCGACCGCCCGCCCGGTCGTTATGACTGCCGCCCGGCTTCCAACTGCCGGACATCTTGCCGCTTTTCTCCTGGGTGTTGATCAGCTGATCGCGCTGAACGGCGTTCCAAGCCTCCCACTTTTCGCCGCCCCAGTGGTGCAGCACCTGGGTGGCGTAGTAGCCGTAGTAGCTGTCGTTACGGTTGGGACCGGCCTTCGCGAGCAGCTCGACGCCCTTCTCCAAGCGTTCGTCCTTCTCGTCCCACCCCATGTACATCCGGCAGAGCAAACCGACGGCGGACATCGGCCCGCGGGGGCCGCCGGCGTTGTCGGCCGTTTTGGGGAGATAGCCGTACTGGGCGCCGTCGTTGTGTTCCGCCAGATCGAGGAACGTTTTGACGCCGAGGAACACCCGCTTCGGGATCCGAATCTTCGCGGCCTGAGCGCTCTTCAGGGCCATCAACTGCCAACCGACGACGCTGGTATCGCTGACTTCCGGCGTGGAGCGCTCAAACGCGGGGGTGTACCGCCATCCGCCGTCCACGGGACTCTGAGCGCTCATGATGAAGCCGACGCCGGCTTCCGCGGCCCGCCGCAAACGACGATCTTCCGTCATGCCGTGGGCCTCGGCGAGGGCGATCGCGGCGAGCCCCTGGATATACATGCCGCTCTGTTTGACGCCGCCGCGGTAGTCGCCGCCGGCCGGGCCGACCTTCACGTTCTCCAACAGGTAATTGATCCCCCGCCCGACGTGCTTCTGATACGGGCCCTCATCGGTATGCGTGTGGCCCGCCCCCAGAAACGCGAGCAGCGCCGCGGCGGTGGCGCCGGTCGGGGCGTCGCGGACGTCGGTTTTGCCTTCGGCGTCGAATTGTTCCTCATCGCCGACGTCGTTGAAGTTCCAGCTCCCGTCCGCCCGCTGCTGGTCCGCGATCCACTTCAGGGCGCTGGCGACGGCCTGTTCGCTCGCCGCGTTCCCGCCGTATTTCTCCACCAACGCGGCCTTCGCCTTGGCGCTGCTGCGGCCCCCGGTGACGTTGCTCGGGTCGAGGTTCATCGTGACCCCCATATCCGCCGGCTCGATCGCCATGGTGGGGTCCATGTCGCTGATATTTATCTCCAGCTCGACCTCCTCCTCGGCGATCTCGTCAGCCGTGACCTCGGCGATCTCGCTGGATTCTTCCAGCTCGGTCAGCTCCGGCATGTCGACCGCCTCGAAGATCGGGGCGTCGTCCGGTTCCTCGGAGGGTTCGCCGAGGATGCTGAAGATCTGATCGCGGACCTCGCTGTCGATCACGATGAAGGACAGCCCCAAGAGCACGACGACGTGCACCAGCACGGCGAAGCCCCACACGCCGAGGTATTCCACCAGGGACCGACGGGCCGGCGGTTCTTCCTCGAGAATGCTCCGGGCGCCCGTGGCCCCTTCCGCGGCGGGCGCCGATTGCTTGGCCTTCGCCGGCGCGGCGGACCGGCCGCTGCGGCCCATGGAGGGGGACTTCTCTGCTTTGGGCGCGCGGGGTGCGGGGCGACCGCGTTCGAGGACGGCGCTGCCGTCGGAGGCGGATACGGGCATGGCGATCGGCGCGGGCGGAACCGCTCAGAGGCGCCGACAAGCCGCACCCGACCGCGGCCCCATATCGGGAAGAATCCGCGATCGACCGGAGCGATCGAGCGCCCCGGCGCCTGCGGGTTCCACAGCGAGAACCCGGTCGGCCATCCGGCCCGCAATCGGCGGGTGACGATGGGAGAACTTCACGCTACTGCGTCGGGCTGCGGTGTCAAGATCCGCCGTCATGGATGGGAGCGCGCCGCCGCCTCAAATCTAGAGTAATCCGCCCCGTCGACGCCACAGGCTCAGTCCGACCAATAAGAACACGCCGATCCCCAGTCCCGCCGCGAGCGGGGCCGCCGGGGAGGCCGTTTGAGCCGCGACCGGGGCGTCTAACCGCGGCGCTTCCAACTCGACGCCGCCGATCCGGCGGGCGTCCGGCCGCGGCGTCGGCCGAGCGGAGGTCCGCATCGCCACGAGCGGTCCGCGGTCCTCCGCTTGCGAGGCCGTCTCGGAGGGCGACGCGTTCAGGTCCGGGGGCGTCGCCGCCGCGGAGGACGGCGCGGTCGGGGCGAACCGTCCGTCCCGCGTCGGCTCTTCGAGCGGCATGGGCGCCGCCAACGCGGCGAGGTTCGGACCGGCTGCGCTCTCCCCGCCGAAGGAAGGCGTCCGCGGACCGTAGCCGCTCGTCCGCAGGCCCGCGGAACCGTCATCGGGGGCCGCCAGCGCCATCAGCGCCGGATCGGCCGGGCCTTGAACCGGAGCCGTCTGATTCGACGCCGAGTCGCCGGGGCGCCGCGAAGCGCCGGGCGGGAGCGGCGGACGACCGAACGACAGTTCCGGGGCGGGGCCGGTCACGGCCACGGAGTTCGGGCCGAACGGATCGTTCGCGGGGGGCACGTCCGCTTCCTCGATCGGCAACGTCCCGACGTTCGCCGACACCGACCCGGCCCCCACGCCCCGGGGAGAGAACGGATCCTCAGCGGAGAACGGATCTGCCGAGGCGATCGCGGGCGGCATCGGAGCCGCGAGCGCCGGCTGACTGGGGCCGCCGGTCGCGTTGTCCGCAGGCAGGGCGTTCTCCGGCGCGGCCAACCCGGCGACGGCCGGCGGGCTGAACGGATCGAACCCCGCGGGCTCGTCGGAAGACGCGGCGGCGACGGCGCCCGGGAGGCTCTCGGCCGGAAAGGCGTCGTTCGCGGACGGTTGGGCTGGAGCGGCGGGAGCCGCCGGCGTTTGCGGAGCGGCCGTCCTCGCAGCGGAGTCGGCGAACGCTTCGCCCAAGGAGGTCGGCACTTCCGAAGGCTCGGCATGCACGCCGGCGAACTGGTCGTTCCGCCCGGCCTGCGCTTCGGCGAACAGCTCGGCCGGGTCGACGG
>NZ_WTPX01000071.1 GCF_013036045.1 Alienimonas chondri | reverse complement strand
GGGTGGCGGGCGGCGCGGACCGGGGATCGGTGGCGAGACGCATTCTTGCGAACCGCAGCGTAGTCGCCGCGGAGAACCGGCGACAACGCACCGGCCTGACCGCGTCAACGTCGCGACGGCGCGAGCGGTTCACTTCAGACCCTCTCGCTCCGCATCTTCGGCGAACGGGTCCGCGACGGCGGGCTCGCCGGACGACGGTTTCTCAGCGTCTCGCCGCGGGGATTCCAGCGGCGTCTCGTCCTTCTTTCCGGGCACGTCCGGGGATTTGGTGGCGACCTCCGGGGACGCGACCCCCGGCAAATCGGTCGGCGGGGGCTCGGCCGGCGGCGACTGGTGGGCGTACCCCACCGGGGCGTCCGGCGAGATCTGGCCGCCGGGCCGATCCGGATCGGCGGCGATCACCGTGTCGGGCAACTCGTCCGGCGGCTGGAGGGCGGGCGGAACCGGGGCGTCGGCGAGCCGCACCAGCAAACGATTGCCGCGGGTGCCGACGACCTCGATCGATTCCCCCGCGTCGAGCATCAGCCCGCGAGCCTCGGAATGGTGTCGAACCCCGTCGACCTCGACCATCCCCCCCGGATTGTGCAGCGTCACGGTCGTGCCGCGGCGACCGACGGCGGCGGCGAGGGCCGCTCGCTCTTCCGTGAAGGACGCCGTTTCCTCCGGCGTCGGCGGTTCCTGCAGCAATCGTCGCCCGAACTCCGTTCGAGGCAACATGTAGAACGATCCGCCCAACGTCGCGGGAATCAGCACCGCCACGCAGCCGATATAGGCCCAGAAGGCGAGCATGTTCGTGCCCCACCACTCCCAGAATGCGCAAAACACGCTGCCGGCGAGGCAGCACATCGACAACGCCGCCAACAGGCCGCCGCTGGGAACGAACACCTCCACGACCATGACGGCCAGCCCCACCGCCAACAGCAGAAGGGCGTAGTGGCCGGGGTCCATCGAGCGTCGTGCCTGAGAGAAGGGAACGACAGCATCCTAAGCCGTTAGCGACGATGGACAACGCCGTCCGGCATGCTTCGCGGTTCCCTCAGACGGCCCCCGCCCTCTCAGCGGTCGCGGCCGACCAGGTCGCGGTACGGGACGAACGAATCGATCGGAGCCGGGCGGGACCGGGGGGCGGAGGAGGAAGTCGCGGGGCGGGAGTCCGCAAACGAGCCGCCCGGGATGGCTGTGCGGGCCGATGAGTCGGCGCCGGAGTCCGCGGCGGCGACTCGGCGACCGGAGGCCACGCGGGATTCGTCCGGACTCTGGGCCCGGACGGCGGAACCGTCGCCGGCCGGACGCGAGCTGGTCGCGGTCCGCACCGGAGTCTCGCCGTCGCGTCGATTCCCCGCGAGTTGCACGCCGTCCGGCAGGCTCAGCGGCTGACAACCCGCCATCACCCAGCCGTGCCACTCCTTCTCCAGATCCTTGACCGTCATACCGAAGTGCTTCTGGAGCGAGGCGTCCCAGCGTTCGAGCGGGTATTCCCAATCGATCCCCCCGCGCCCGCCGCCGGGGATTTGGCGGGAGGCGTCCTCCAGCGACTTCAGAAACGCCGCTTTGCCGCCGCGTTGAACGAGGTAATCGGCGAGGGAGTAGCCTTGGGCGTACACCTGCATGACCTTCGCCGCGTCGCCGGGACCGGGGTTGCGGGGGTCGCCGGGGTATTCGGTCTGCGTGATGAGGTTCGAGACGCGGTAGCGGTGCGTCTGCCACTGATCGACCAGCGTGTTCCGCTGCCGCATCCGTTCGGATTTGAACTCCGTCAGCGTCGCCGCTCCCTCATCGGCCCAGCGGGGCAGCGGTTTACGGAAGTACGAGGCGAAGATCGTGTGATTCACCTCATGGGGGATGACGGAATCGAGCAAACGTTCGCGGCTGCCTTCGACCTGCATCCGAAAGCCGCCCACCGCCGGTTCGGTGCGGCCGTTCTTGCGGACGGTGTGGAAGCCGAACGTCGTCGCCCCGCCGGCGCCCTTCCCCGGGAAGCAGGCCGTGACGGTGATCGGGCACGGCTCCGGCCAGTCCGGGATCGTCTTGCCGAGCCACTTGATCGCCAGCACTTCCCGCTGCCGCTCGGCCTCCATGCACACCTCGCGGGCGAGGCGAGAGTCCTTCGCGTAGCAGAGGAAATTTTTCGTCCGGTGCCGGCCCTGCCCGGCGCGGGCGGCGGTCCGTTCCAGCTCCGCCGCGTCGGCGTCGTGCGGGGCGGTCGCGGCTCGGAACGCGCCGTCGAAGCCGGCGGTGCGAGCCTCCGAGAGGTCCGGCTCCGCGGCGACCGGCGCCTCCGTCGGCGGCGCCAGTTCGGTCGGTTCGGGGTCCGGCGCGGCGGACACCGACAGCATCGTCGCGCAAAGCAGCGCGGGGCGGATCCAGGCATCCATGCCGGGGTTCTCGATCAAGCGGTCGGGAGTCGTGCGGGCGGCGTCCTGCTACCCATTCCACCGCTAAGCGATTGCCATGCCGCAGAGGTGAGTCCGGTCGATCATTTCTCGCAAGTTCTTGTCGGCGGGGGAGATGCAGCCTCAAGTTTCTTCACCTCCCAAGACCTTAGTGCCCTGAGAGCGGGGCCGGTGGAACATCTTGCAGGCGCATCCGACAATTCCTGAGGGCGAGTTGGGGAGGGTTCCGCCAGAGCGAACCCGCCGCGGTCGCCGCGGGTCAGACCGCCGCTGTTCCGCCTGTACCCGCGCCCGTCGCCCGGGACGCGGTTACAGTGCGGTCGTTCGCGCCCGTAGCTCAGTTGGATAGAGCATCGGACTTCTAATCCGGCGGTCGGAGGTTCGAATCCTCCCGGGCGCGCTGCGAACTCTCCGCGACGGCCCAGCGAGCGGCGCCGTTACGTCGCGGAGGGCTCGGCGGGCGCGTTCGACTCAATCGGATGCAACGCGGCGGTGAGTTCCGTGAGATCCGACAGCAAATCCGTCAGCGCCGCCTCGTCCCAGTCGGTTTCCGCGGCTTTCTCGAGAGCGGCTGCGGGCGCGGTGAAGCGTCCGTAGCCCAACGTCCCCGCGGTTCCGGCGAGTTTGTGGGCGGCGCTCGACAACCCTGCCGCGTCGCCTTCGCTCAACAGGGCGCGACACGCTTCAAGACGGTCCGGCAGCGACGCCGCAAAATCCGCCGCGATCGGCCACAGGTCGCTGTCCTCCTCGGACAATTCACAGCCGTAAGGGCGTTCCGACTGATCCTCAGTCGTCGGTCGCTCGATGGGCGAAGCGACGAACGTCGACTGCGGGGAAGGTTCTTCGATCGCGGCGCCCGCAACGGCGTCGGGGGCGATCGCCGTCTCGTCGTCTCTGGCGGGGACGAAGCGGCCCATCACGGCCAGCAGATCCGCCGGGCGAACCGGTTTGGAAAGGTAGTCGGAACACCCCGCGGCGACGCATTTGGCCCGATCGCCGGACATGGCGTGGGCCGTGAGGGCGATGATCGGCGCCGTGATCCCCGCGGACCGCATCTCGGTCGCGGCGGTATACCCATCCATGACGGGCATCTGCATGTCCATTAGGATTAAGTCGAACGCTCGATCGGCCTGGCTGGCGGCGAGCGCTGCCTCGAGGGCAGCATGTCCGTTGACCGCCTCGACGGGCGTTAGCCCGGCCCGTTGGAGCACGACTCGGATCAGTCGACGGTTGACCTCGCCGTCGTCGACCAGCAGTACGCGAGCATCGGTGCGGACCCGCCGTTCCGGGGCGATGGAACAGGCGTCGTCTCTGCTGAACGCTTCAGCGGGAATGCCCTCCTCGGAGGGGTCGACCCAGGCCACCCCTTTCAGATCGCCGGCGTCGACCGTCACGCGGAAGAGACTGCCCCGACCGCGGCGACTCGCGGCGACGATCGTCCCGCCGAGGGCTTCGGAGATCTGCCGACTGATGGACAGGCCCAGCCCCGTCCCGCCGTGGCGGCGGGTGACGCTGGCGTCGGCCTGGGTGAACGGGTCGAAGATGGCGCTGAGTTTGTCCGGAGCAATACCTTCGCCGGTATCGACGACGTCCACGGCGAAGAGATAGCCGCGACCGTCGGTCCGCCGCACGACCTCTGCCGCGAGCCGCACGCATCCCCCCGGGGTGAACTTGATCGCGTTGCCGACCAGGTTGAGCAGGATCTGCCGCAGGCGGGCCGAATCGGTGACAATCGTCGCGGGAACCGGCCCGTTCCATCGACATTCCAGCGAGAGTCCCTTTTCCGCTGCGACGACGCGCATGCCGCTCAGCACCCCCGCGAGGATTTTGTTCGGATTGCAGGCGATGCGCTCGAACGCCATCCGTCCGCTTTCCACCTTGGACAAATCGAGGATGTCGTTAATCAGGGCCAACAGGTGATCGCCGCTGCTGCGGATCGTGTCGAGATGCTCGTTTCGCTCGGCCGGCGGGCAATTCCCCGATCGGAGAACGTCCGTGAATCCGAGGATCGCGTTCAACGGCGTGCGAATTTCGTGGCTCATATTGGCCAGAAACGCGCTCTTCGCGTTGTCGGCTTGCCGGGCCGCGTCTCGCTCAGCTTGGGCATGCCGGTGAGCCACTTGCAGGGCCGCCCGCTCGCGGACGGTCAGGTCGCTCATTTTGCGCAGTTCGTTGGCGCCTCTCACGCAGCCCCACGCCAGGATGACGTCTTCGAACAACACCCAGCCGGCGTGTTCCAACCACCGCCACGGAGCGGCGGCGGCAATGCCGTACATGCTCTCCGGCCACCACCGTCCGCGAATGTAGTGATCCCCCGCGGTGAGAAGCGTAGGCAGAATCAACACTTTCCAGTCGCGATACGACGCCAGAAACGCCAGCGAACAGAAGATGTGAAAGTGCGTTTCGATCCGGCCGCCGGTGAGATGAATCAGCAGCGAACTATGCACGATCTGTGCGACGGCGATCGAGTGCCGAGTGATCGGCCGTCCTTGGTAACGGAGCGCCAAACCGACGGGCACGAGGTTCACGGCCCCCCCGATCAACGCCGCCGCGAAGATGTGGGGGTGCATGACGGCTGAGCCGCCCTCCCAGGTGTGCGGACTGAGCCAATAGGCCAGCCCGACCGCCGCCGCCCACTCGAGCGTCAACAGAACGGCGAAAATACGGTCGATCCGTCGAGCGAGGCGAACGGTCTGCACCTCGGCCCGGACACGGCCGTGACGACGCACGCGCTCTTCAACGCGGGCCTTCCGTTTCGTTTCGAACGCGACTCGGTCGCTGGTGCGGCTGGCGCCGGCATCCGTCAGCGTCATTGTTGGGCTCCGTTCGTATCGGCTCGCACCAACTGGCTCCGCGGAGCATGTGTGGGAGTCTGCAGGGAGCATCCGTAAACCGCCGCGTCGCCGTGCGGGACTCCGTTCAGCGCCGCGAGGAGAGCCTCCCCGCCCAGGCTGTCGCCGCAATGGCCGCGACCGGCCGTGACGCCGCCGGAGAACGTCCGCCGACCCTCGCCGTCGTAATACAGCGACGTGCCGCTGGTCGCGGCTCCGAATTGGTCCGCGAGGCGCCCCCCCGGGTCGGCGATGCAGGAGACCTGCGGGATCGCCGCAGCGGCGCGCCACAGGTCCGTCCGAGGCCACTCAGGGCCGGCGTCCGCTGGAGTGAAGAACACCGCGACGGTGTCCGGAGGCGCGTCCGCTGCGGACAGGATTCGGGCCAGTTCGCTCACGCTTGCTCGCGAGCACGGGCACTTGGGATGCAAAAACATGAGCAACCGCCCGTCCGGCCCGGCCGGCTCGAAGGTCGTCCCGTTCGGAAAGGAGTCGGCCGCGATCGCAGCTTGTCCCGGAGCAGACGAATAGTCCCAAAGCCGGCTCACGCCGTCTGCGACGACTGAGAACCAGCAAACGAAAACCAGCGGCAGGGCCACGACAGCGGCGAAGCGGGACATGTATTGGGGCGGATCTCGGGGGACGCTGAGACCCTGCGTCGTGGTTGGACGCGCTGCGGCGATCTTCCGACTCGCAGCCCCATATTTTGGAGCGGGGAATCCGCGCCGCCGTCGTGACCGTCGCGTCCCAGACGCTACGCAACCCGAAACTTCGCCAGCCAATAGGCTCTCACGGCACGTCGCCGAACGGTGCTCATTCCCAGGCCGATGAGCTTCAACATCCAAGGCATGCGATGGACGTTGCGAACCGCGATCTCCTTGAGCGTGACGGCGTCCTCGCAGGTCAGTCCGGGGCGCCATCCTTCGAGAGATCTCACCTCTTCGACCCCCCAGTCGAAGCGGGCCTCAAAATGCTTCAGCGTGTCGTGCCTGGACTGCGTCGCGACGCCGTCCGGGGTGAGGGCGTCGAACGTCAGCGTCGCCCCCGGCAAACGCTCGCCGAGCATGTCGATCACCCGTCGCACGTCAGACTCCGGCAAGTACATCAGCACCCCCTCGATGCAGACGAAGTAGGGCGGCGGCAGATCGAGCAACCGATCGATCCAGTCCCGCTCCAACACGGATCCGGCCAGCATCGTCCTGCGATTCGTCTCCTCGAAGTACCGGCGGCGGACGGCCATGCTGTCCGGGAGATCCACCTCCAACCAATGCGCGGCTCCGTCGTCGCAGCGCTCGTAACGAGTGTTTAAGCCGACCCCCACATCCGCCACCGTGCCGCCCGGATTCTCCGTGAGGAACGTCCGCAGCCAGTCGTCGAATTGCAACGTCCGCAGGGCGATGCCGATTCGGCTTCGAAGCGCCGACCGCGTGAAATGCCCGAATCGGTCGCCCAGGGCATCGACGATCTCGACGGCTTTGGGGTCGGAGAGAATCGACAGCCGACTGCGAGTGTCCGCGGCTCTGGCCCAGAGAGGGACCAGCAATGTTTGTTGCACCGGTCCGAGATCGAGTGCGTCGTCATTCGGCGACGTCGGGCGCCCCCGTGAAAGGCCGGCGGCGGACTCTGCGGCGTCGATCGTCATGCCGCACAGCGTACTGCCCGGCTCTATGCCTTCCCCCGGGCGGAAGCCCCATCCGTTCGGCAGGCTCGGCGGCGGCGAGTGCACGCCCACACGGATCCCGCTAGACCGCCCAACAGCAACGACGTGGGCTCCGGGACCGCCGCCGGTCCGACGAAATCTCCGCGGATCGCCACCGAATCCCAACCACCGGCGTCAAAGCTTCCACTGGTGGAGACATGCAGCGTGAAATCGAGCGACTCAACCGACCCAATATCTGAAATTACGACCTCGTTCCATGAATTATCGGGACCGTAGCTCCCGGGACCGGCGAGCGTTTCGGTCCGAACTTCGAGTCCTGCTTCGCTCGTCAGGGCGAGGGTGTACGACAGCCGGTCCGGCTCATCGAGATCGAATTCCAGCCAGGAGAAACTGAGCGAAACGTTTTCGTACTGACTGAGATCCAGAGTTTCGAAGACGAGATTCTCTTCTCCCTGCACGTCGCGAAGTCCCCAAAACCGATCGCCGGAATTCGGGTCGCTGGAATCGGGATTAATGAGCGTGCCGTAAACCGATTCAACGGAGTTGAAGGTTCTGTTCGAGCCGTCCCCGAATTGGTCCGTCGGTACGAACCCGTAGTTTTCGGCTCCCGCAGGAGGAGCCTCAAACCCTTGGAAACGGATCAGGCCCGCGCGGGCCGTCGAGTACGTTGCCGTCAGCAGCAAAAAAAGAACGAAAGCTCGCAATTGAAAATCATCCCATCGATTATCGGGCGATCTACAATGCGAACGCTCGCCTGACGCGACAAGGCAATTGGGCGATCGCGTCGGCAGAGGTGCAGCAGTCTAGTTCCTAATCGGACGAACCGTCGCAATTAGACGTTCGCCATTTCTCGCTCCGGCTCGGTGACGGGCATCGCCGCTGCGGACGCCTCACGAGGCCGAAACGCTTCGGGGGTCGGCTCGCCGTTCAGTTCGACGGTCGCATGCGGAGCCGTCGGATCGACGCGGAACGTCTTCGGGTAGTGATAGAGCGAGCGATTCTTCGTCACGTACTCCTGCACCGCCCGTCCCGCGAGATACGCGGCGGCCTTGGCGGAGTAGCCGAGGCCGCTCGTCGCCGTGCTCTTCAGCGGCAGGCCGAACCGGTCCCGCAACATGCGATTCGCGCGGTGGGCGCGGACGTACTTGAACGCCCGCGGGCTGTAATGCTCCGTGCTGACGGAGATGTTCAGACCGACGCGATTCTCGACCCGGTGCGGCGTGTTTTGCGGCCAAGTGATCCACTCACCGGGCTTCAGGTCCACCGCAAAGGCGTCTTCGTCCCAACTGGGATCGTAGCCGGCGTCCTCCTCCTTCTTCACCGCGATGATGGCTTCGAGTTCGTCCCGGGGGGTATCCGCAAGCCGCTTCGGATAGGCCCAAACCCGCTTCTCGCCGCTGACGTGCCAGAGAATGTTTTGCGGGACGTCGATGTGGTAATACACCATCGCCCCCGGGCTGCTGACGAGCACGTTCGCGCTGCGACGGGTGGCGGTGAAGCCGGGGCACGCGGCTTCCAGATCGTCGTAGAGCTTGTTGATCGCCGCGGCGGCCTCGGGCTGATGGTCGAGGATCTTCCGCATGTTCAGCCAGAGCCGGCCCTTCTTCAGAGCGGCGAGAATGTCCGCCGGGCTGAGGCCGTCGGTCAGGCCTTCGCTCCACTCCAGTACCGTCGGGTCGTGTCCCATTCGGGAGACGTTCGCCAGTTCCCGCGGGTGGCTCTCCAACATGCGAAGGATGTTCTCCTCCGTGAACAGGCCGGTCTCCGCGAGGCGGTGGGTGGCGGTGAACAGGCCGTTCTCGAAGGCGTCTGGCGTGCGGTATTCGGCGGGCAGGTCCAGCAGCGGGCCGTCGGGCAGAGCGGCGGACATGGGAGCGGTCGGGGCGAGGGGAGACGGGGGACATGCGGCCGGGGGGCGGCCGTCCCGCGAACGTAGGTCCGCAATCGGGCTGACGCGGCGATCAGGCGCTCCGCCCGCAGCGACCGAGGCCATCGTATGAGAACCTCGGTGCGGGTTTCCGCACGGTCGTTACAATCCGCGCGCCCGCCCCGTCCCTTCCTCTTTTCGTAAGCCTCCCGCCCGATGCAGGCCCGTCGCGTTCCCGGCGTTTCCATCACGCCGGACCCCCGCCGGGTGTTGTTCCGGCCGTTCTTCCCCGGCGGATCCGACCGCGCCCGGTCGATCATCGCCCGATTGATGACGCTCTCGGAAGCAGAGGTGCAGGCCGAGTTGGCATGGGTGACGGAGGAGTTCGGCGATCGGCACCGAAACCTCATCAAGTTCTTCGCCCGACGCTTCAACGAAGTCGGCCACCTCCGACTGACCGACGCCCCGCTGTCCCGCGAGCGGGAGCTGCTGATCGGCGCCTATTTTACCAACGAATACAGCCTCGAAGCGGCGGCGCTGTTCAACCCCTCGATGGTCTGGCACCCGGATCAATCAGGCTTGGAACGGGGGGAAAAACGCTTTCTCCTCAGTCTGAGGGCGACCGGCGAAGGGCACATCTCCAGCCTGCAATTCCGAAGCGGCGTGATCGGATCGCCGAAGGGCGGTTCGGGCAAAGGACAACGTTCTCCGCGGATCACGCTGGACCCCGTCACGGCGTACGTCACCACGCCGGAACGCACATTGGACCGTTCCTTTCAGCGGGCCTTGTTCGGCAAGAAACTGCTGGAACTCGGGGTGAAGTACGACTTCGTTCGGGCCGTGATGGGGCGGTTGGCGGAGCACTTCACGTTCTCCGAATTGCGGGACGTCGTGGACGAAGCCCGCCGAACCGAACCGATGCCCCCGCGCGCCGCTCAGGAGGCGGCTGACGCCGTCGTCGGTCTGGCGGAGAGCAACTACGAAATCCGCTTCGACGACGATCTGCCGCTTTGCGAGCGGATCATCTTCCCCTCCACTCCCAGCGAGGTGAAAGGGATCGAGGACGCCCGCTTCGTCGAGTTCACCGACGACGACGGCTCGATCATCTACTACGCGACCTATACCGCGTACGACGGCCGCACGGCGTTCCCTCAACTGCTGGAAACGCCGGACTTTTTGGAGTTCAAGAGCCATACGCTCAACGGCCCCGCCGTCGCCAATAAAGGGCTCGGCCTGTTCCCCCGCAAGATCGGCGGACGCTACGCCTGCGTCGGTCGGCAGGACGGCGAGAACATCTATCTGATGTTCAGCGACAACCCGAGCTTCTGGTACAAAAAGGAGATCCTCCAACGGCCCACGCATCCGTGGGAGTTCGTGCAGTTGGGGAACTGCGGCAGCCCGATCGAGACCGAGGCCGGGTGGCTGGTGCTGTCGCACGGCGTCGGGCCGATGCGGAAGTACTGCATCGGGGCGTTCCTGCTGGATCTGGACGATCCGATGAAGGTGCTCGGGCGGCTCCCGGAACCCCTGCTGACCCCCGCCGGCAACGAGCGGGAGGGCTACGTCCCGAACGTCGTCTATTCCTGCGGCGGACAGATTTTCGACGGCGAGGTCGTCATCCCCTACGCCATGAGCGACCACGCCAGCGGGTTCGCGACCGTTCCTCTGGACGCCCTGCTGGAGACGTTGCTCCGGCACCCCGCGTAACTGGCGAGAGTGCGGAGTCGGAGGTGTGAGGGAAGAATGAGCGGGCCGCGGCCGGAACGTTCGCTCCGCCTTCCTCACTTGCCTTCTGGCCACCGAGATGCGTCGCCACTCCGCCAACCCGCTGATCGTCGCTGCGGACGTCCGGCCGTCGAATCCGGCCTACCGCGTCCGCGGGGCGTTCAACCCGGCGGCGACGACGTTCGAGGGGGAGACGCTGTTGCTCCTGCGCGTCGCCGAAGACGTGCCCGCCGAACCCGGCCGGATCGCCGTGCCGCTGGTTCGGTTCGAGAATGGACGCGGCTTCGCGGACGTGTTGAACGTGGGGCTCAACGACCCCGGCGTCGTGCCCCGCGACACCCGCGGCGTCTGCGTGAACGGCGTCGAGTACCTCAGCACGTTGTCGCATCTCCGGTTGGCCCGGTCGGCGGACGGGGCCCGCTTCACCGTCGATGACGAACCGTTCCTCTTCCCCGCCTCCCCCGCGGAGCGATTCGGCGTGGAGGACGCCCGCATCACGGCCCTGCCCGACGAACGGGGCGACCTCACGTGGTGGATCAACTTCACGGTCGTCTCCGGCGACGGCTGGTGCACCGCGCTGGCCAGCACGAAGGATTTCCAAACCGTCACGCGACACGGAGTGATCTTCCCGCCGGCGAACAAAGACGTCAGCCTGTTCCCCGCCCCGTGCGGCGTCGGGGAGGCAAAGCGTTGGTGGGCGCTGCACCGGCCAAACAACGAAGGCTTCGGCAAGTCGAGCATTTGGACCGCGACCTCGCCCGATCTGCTGAGTTGGGGCGATCACCGCTGCATCCTGCGGCCACGCGCCGACGTACCGTTTGAGGGCGCGAAGATCGGCGGCGGCCCGCCTTGCCTGCTGACCGCGGCGGGCTGGGTGCAGGTCTATCACGGGAAGGCCGCCGACGGCAGCTACGCGCTGTTCGCCGCCCTGTTGGACCGCAACGATCCCTCGATCGTTCTCGCCCGCGGGGCCGACCCGATCCTCACTCCGGACGCGGAGTACGAACGCAACGGCTTCTTTCCCAACGTCGTCTTCGCGAACGGCGTCACGCACGACCCGCCCGGACCGGACGGCGTGCTCCCGGAGGAGGCGAACGTGCGCCTGTACTACGGGGCCTGCGACGACGCGACCTGCCTGGCGGAGACGACCGTGGGCGAACTGCTCGCCGGGACGGCTGGCTGAGGGCCCGACCCGTCGCCGCGATTCATTTCCCCGGCAGCGGGATCGGCGGGCCGTCGAGTCGATCGAGGTAGGGCGTGCGGAACGCCTCCCACTGCGTATGGACGACATCGAGGGCGGATTTCGTCGCGGCCCCGCCCTGCACCGCCAGCTCCATTAGCCCGCCACCGCCGGCTCCGCCGCCCAGTAGACCGCCCAAGCCGCCCATCGCTCCGAGGCCGCCGCCGTCCAGCAGTCCTTTCACCTGCGGGTCTTCGCGAATGCGACGAGCGAGATCAGGGTCGGCCTCGTTGAACCCGCGGACTTCGCGGAGCGACCAGATCGGTCCCCAGTTCCCCTTTGAGTCCTTTGCGAGGAACTCGCTTTCGACCGTCGCTTTCTGGGCGGCGGCGTCCATCGTCACCCGCGTCACCCGCACGCCAGTCCGACCGGCTCGCTCGGCCGCGTCGATCGCCGTCTTGTTGCGGTTCTGGCGCCGTTCGTTCTGGGCGCGACGCCCGAAGGCGTTCGGCTGGGATAATTCGTCCAGCAGGTCCCGGTATTGTCCGCCGGCCATCTGCATCATCAAAGCCTGTCCGTTGACGGCTTCGCCCGGCTTCGGGGTCTTCATCAGCGTCGAGCCGGTCCCCTGGAAGGAGAACTCGTCCAAGTAGGCGCTTTCCACGATCGCCACGCGGGCCGCCCATTCATCGTCGGATTGCAGCTTCGCGACGAACGGCTGATCCGCCGGCTCGTCGGGGATCGGCGCCGCGTTGTCCCAGGGCGCCGCGGGGACGCCGCGAACGTCGACGCCGGCCTCCCGCAAGCTCTCCTGCAGATCGTCGACCGAGCGATACGCCACGTCTCGCAAGCCCGCGTTCCACCCATGCAGGGCGATTTGACGGCGATGCGGGGCCGTGCGGTGCATCGCCTCGATCGCCTTGCGCGGCACGGACAGCACCGCCCACGGCCCGGTCGGACGGCGGACCGACGGTTCCGATTCCTCATTGGCGGATGCTTCCTCCTCCGGCTCATCGAGCACCGCCAGCCCTTCGTCCACATCCGCCAGCAGATCGGAGACGCGGTCGAACTCTCCCTCTAGGTGCAGCGAGAGCGACGGTTCGTCCGCCCGCCGCTCCATCCACGGCACGAGACGGTCGCGGAGCTGAGCCGCGATCTCGACGGGGTCGCCGGACTTCGGAACCGCCGGCGGTTGTTCGACGACGGGGGCCGCGTCCGACTGCTCCCACGCCTTGGTCAGCCCCGGATAATCGAGGTCGACATCGTCTCGACGGACGGCGAACCGCACCGTGCCCGGCGGGTTCTTCCGGACCTCCCCGCCCCCGGCGGCCTCGGCCACGCCGGCGAATACGCCGAGCAGTTCCCCCTTCCCGCCGCCCGGGAGCGTGACCGTCAACCGATCAACCGCCCGGCGATGAATCGACGGCGGCGCCCCGTTGGAGTGAGGGACGACAAGAAGCGACGCCGCGGCGGTCGCCGCGACGAGGGTGGGACGAAACGACATGAGCGAACGCTGCGGTCGGGGGGAGGTGCGGCCGGTAGCCGCATCCTACGCCTCTTCCCCGCCGCGTGGGGGACGGTCTCCCGCGGAGGCCGCTCAGGCCGCCCGTAAGGCCCGGGCGCGAGGTTCGAGCACCTGCGGCACCGGCTCGAACCGGTCCGCGGCGTCGTTACGAGGCAGCCAGACGGGATCGACGCCGCCGGCCTCGAACAGATGAGCGAGGTGCAGGTGGCAGGTGAAGAACAGCACTTGGCGAGCCGGGCGAACTGTGCCGTCGGCCCGTCGCTCCTCTGCGCAGAACGTGCGGAGCGTGTCGAGCGCCGCTTCGGTCCGCAGTTGATCGAAGTTCACCAGCACGTCGTCCAGCACGACCGGCGGGCGAAGATCCAAGCCGTTGCCGTCGATCTCGGCTCCCGTGGACGTCTCGTCGGCTTCCGCCACGTGATCCATCAGACCGAGACGAATCGCGAGGTAGAGCTGTTCCCGGGTGCCGCCGGAGAGAGCGTCCGGAGCCAACGCGGCGCCGTGCCGATCTTCGACCAGCAGCGTGCGTTCGCCCAGCGGACTCCAGACCCGACGATAGCGGCCGTCGGTCAGTTGGGCGAGATATCGCCCAGCCGACGCCAGCACGGCGGGTTGCCGCGTGCGTTCGACATCCGCCCGCATGGAGGCGAACGCCCGTCCGGCCAACTTCGCGGCGTGCCAGCGTTCCGTGGCGTCCTTCAACTCCCGATTCACCGTGGACAGTTCGAGCCAGATCGCGTCCCGGGCGTCGTCCGCGGAGAGTCCTTCCAACTCCCGCGACACGCCGCCGCGGCGTTCCTGGGCGGTGCGAAGCTCGGTCTCCAGGTCTTCCAGTTCGGCTTCGAGCCGGACGATCGCCTCGCGGTTCTCGGCGGGGTCGTAGGCGGCGAGATCCTCCTCCTGCACGGCGAACTCGGAGGATTCCTCCGCGGCAGCGGCGAGGTCGGCTTCGGCCATCTCGAGCAGCGCCGCGACCTCCTGCCGCTTCGCGGAGCCGCCGGCGAGCCGCTCGTACGCGGCTCGGTTCGCCACGCCCGCGGCTTTCAACAGGGCGTTCGCCTCCGCGTCGCTCGCTTTCACGGCGGCGCTCAGTTCGTCCGCTTCAGCCTTCAATCGGTCCGCTTCGGCGCTGCGGCGCTCGCGTTCGGCGCGGCGATCGGTCAGATCGTCCAGTTCCTCAGCCCATCCCGCGAGCGCGGCGGGGGCGGAACCCTCGACCGGACGCTTGAGCGTGCGTCCGAGGTCCGTGATGCGGGCGGAGAACGCGGCCAAGGCCGCAGTGAGATCGTCCTGGCGGGCGGCGGCTCCGGCGGCGGCGTCGCGGAGAGCCTGCACCTCGCCGGCGCCGGGCGCCTGCGAGGCGGTCGGGACCGGGACGGGGACCGCGATTCGCTTCTCAACGACGCGCGTCGCCCCGCCGGAGAGCCGACCCGCGGCGTCCGCGGCGAGCTTCAAGGCTTCGCGGTGCTCCTCCCGCCAAGCGGCGAGGGCTTCCTTGGTTTTGACGCCTTCGGGCAGACCGACGGCCTCCAGCGCCTCGTACCACATCTGCCGACCGGCGGTCAGATCGCCCTGTGAACGACGGATGCGGTCCCGCAACGCGGACAACGCCCGCCGACGTTTCGCATGGAGGTCGGCGGTATTGGCGACCCGTTCCAGCTTCGCCCGGTCTCGTTCGACGTTCAGCAGGGCGTTCGCGGCGGCCTTGGAACTCCATTCGCCGCGGCCGGGGCCGCCCTTGCGGGTGCGGAATCGGGCGGGGTCCAAGCCGGCGGTCGTCAGCAGCTTGCGAATCTCCTCCCGCGTCTCCACCAGATCGCCCTCGGAGGCTCGCACCCGGGCTTCCGCTTCGGCGGCGGCGTCCGTCAGCACGGACTCCATATGGTTTCGCATCTGCCACCCCAACCCGGAACAGCACAGGCCGAGCAACAGGTAGATCCCCCCCGCGATCCAACCGTCCGTCACGCCTTGCGCCAGTCCGAGCAGCCCGAACGCCGCCCCGCCGAACATAAAGACTCCGAAGCACAGGCCGACCCACGGCGGTACTTCAAGCCGGGCGGCCCACTCGTCCGGCCGCAGACCGCCGGCGGTGCGACCGCCGGACAGCACGTTCTCTTCGCGAACGAGGTCGTTCAGCCGCGTGAGCAGCGCCGCCCGTTCGTCCGCCGCGGCGAGCGCCTGAGCCGGATCGTCCACGCCGACCGCCGCGAGCAACTCCGCACGCCGGGCCTCGCGCTTGCGGAACAGGCGATCCTTCCGCTTATAAGCCCGGGTGAGGCGGCGATTTTTCAGCCCGGCAGCCCGGTACGAAGCGGCCGCGTCCGTGAGTAATTCCTCCGCATCCGGCGACACGTCGACGCCGTTCGGCGACCGCGAGAGTTCGAAGTCCGCCGGCTCCGGACGCACCACATCAAAGTCGATATCCGACGAGTCGTGCGACTCGCGCACGAGCTCTCCGAGAGACGCCGCAACCGCGTTCGGATCGGCGCCCGCCGCCGCGGCGAGTCGCAGGAACCGCTGCGAGTCCGCGGCTTCGCCGTCGGAGGTGAACCGGGCGACGAAGGAGGCGGCCTCCTCATCAGTCATGTCGTCGAACGATTCAGCGTCCCCGCCGGCGTCGATCTGCTCCTCGAGACGGTCCGCCCGTCTGGCGAGGGACGAGGCGGTCTCCGCGGCGGCGTTCCGCTGACGGGTCGCATCCCCGGCCCAGTCCGTCAGACCGGCCAGCGCGCGAATCGCCCCGGCGTGCTCGACGAGTCCTTCGTCGAACCGCACATCCTCGGCCCGTTTGCGGGCCTCGTCAGCCCGTCGCCGCGCGTCGGTCAGACGTTTCGCGGAGGCGTCCCGGTTCGATTCCGCGGCGATCAGCCGGGTCAGACCGTCCGTCGGAACGCCGGCCGCTCCGCCCAGCTTGTTCAGTTCGCTGCGGAGATCGCGGACCTGCCGCCACGGACTATGGACTTTGCCGACGTACCGTCGCCCCCGCAGGTCGTTCCGCAGGCGTTTCTTTTTCCGTTCCAACCGCCGGAAGGTTTTGTCGAGGCGGTTGAGGTCCGCCCGCAATTCTCCCGCCGCGGCGCGGCCGTCCGGGAGGGCGGCGAGTTTGGCGTCCAGCCGATCGCGGCGGCGCATCAATTCCGCGATCCGTCCGCCGACCGGCGCGTCGTTCGCGTCGAGCCTCAGCAGGCCGGCGGCGGATTCTTCGGCAGCGTCGGACGCGGCGAGGAACCGCCGGCCCGCCGGTCCCAGCGAGACTCCGTGCACATGGGAGGCGACGTCCGCGTGCTCCAGCGTAGCCAGTTCCTGGAGCTCGTAGATCCCCAGCGCGTAGACGTTGCGATACAGTGCCTCGGAGAGTCCGCCGAGCCGCTCATGCAGCCATTCCTCGCCGTGCACCTCGCCGAACGGATCGGTAACCGTCAGCCGACCGCGGGGGTCGCCGCCGGGTTCGCGGAACCGCCGGAGGACGTGCGGGGCGCCGTCGATCTCCGCGTGAATCGTCCCGTCCCAGCCCTCGGTGGAATCGACCCGGCCGGAGCCGCCGCCGTTCTGCGAGAGACCGCGTTGCTTGAAGCCGTGTGTGCTGAACGGTTCGTAGCCGTACAGCACGCCGCGGACGAACCGCATCAGCGTGGTCTTCCCCGCTTCGTTCGGTCCGTAGAGGAGGTTCAACCCCGGCCCGGCGAGCGGCAGGGTGAGATCCCGCCAGACGCCGAATCGGGCGATCTCGATGTCGGTGATTTGCACGGCGGGTCCTTCCGCGACCGGGGGAATTCAGGGTGTGAATCGTGAGGTGAGCAGCCGCCGCCCGACGACTAACCGGCGGAGAGCAGCGGGGCGGCGAAGCGGGTCGCTAAGCTGCGAACGCGGTCTGCGTCGGGGGCGACGCCAGCGAGCGCGGGGATCGCGTCGCCGTCGCCGAGGGGGTCGAAATGCGAGAGGGCTTCCGCGAACGCCGCCGCTTCGGAGGTCTCTTCGTCGCGGTCCGCGAAGCGGTCGGGATGGGGCAGCACGGCAATCGAGTGCATCGCATCGCTGCGACTGAGCGACGAAGCGAGGTCATCCGCCCCGTTCGACAGAAGCGAGTCGCCCCACGGTCCGACGAGCAACGTCCAGTTGACGATCCGAAGGCGTTCGCCGGTCTCGCGGGCCGGGGCGGCCTCGCGGAGCGTGACCGACAGGTCGTCCGGCTCCTCCGAGAGTTCGAGGACCGGCGCGAAGAATCGCACCGGCCGTTCGCCCCGCGGTTTCGACCGAACGCCGCCGGCGCCGGTCGTTTCCGGCAGCGTGAGCAGCGTGCCGGGGGCGGCGCCGGAGGCGGAGAAGAGGGCGTCGCAGCCGTCGGCGTCGGCATCCGGGTCGGCCGTCACGCCCAAGACCGGTAGCCCGTCGGGCACCGGGAACGTGGCCTGGCCCGCCAGCACGCGGACCGCGGCGATCGCCTTGCCGTCGCGGGGCAGTTCGGTTTCGCTGGCCTCATCGTCGGCCAGTTGAGTGAGCGACAGGTCGTCCGGCAGCGGTTCGTCCGAGACGGCAAATACGGAGACGTCCGCGGCGGCGAGCCGTTCCAGGCCGCTTCGCAACGCCCGCTCCGCCCGCAGATCGGCGGCCGGATCGAACACCCGGCCGGTGAGGATCAGCGCGTCCGCCTCTTTGATCGCAGCATCGACTAGCGACTCCCAAGTCGTCAGCGAGGCCTCGGCCGCAATCGCGGCGGCCTCGCTGGACAACGCCGGCAGATTTGCGGGGATGGCGCCGAGCAGGAGATCCGCGACGCACAAGACGCGGGGCGGGCCCGTCCGTTTGTTATCCCGTGACGACGAGGCGGACCGGGAAGTGCGGCGAGCGTTCTGCGGCGGCATGGCGGGCGGATCCGTCCGTCGGCGTCCGGGGGACGGGACCGGATCATCGTCGTCGCCCGGCCATCCGCGCGCGTCGTTCCCGTTCCCTGGGGCGCGGAGGATACGCCGACGACGGACCCGGGGGAACCCCGGTCGTCTGGGGCGGGTGGAACCGGCCTCGCGGTATACTGTCCTCCGTGCCTTCGACTTCGCCCCCGCCGAACGATTTGTCCGCGCCCGACGCGGCCTCCCGCACCGGCGGGAGCGAGGCGAAGGACGCGTCGCCTTCGTCCTCAGCGCTTCCCAGTCGATGGGGCGTGGGGGTCGCCGCGGCGGGGTGTCTCATCGCCGCCGCCGTCGTCTACGTCACGAGGCCGGATCAGACGCTGTGGTGGGCCGGGGCGATGCGGGTCGGCATCGTGATGGGCGCCCTGTGGTTCGCCCTGCCCGGCCGTGGACAATCCGCCGCGTGGGCGTCCTGGGACTGGAAGGCCGTGGGCTTCGTGGCGCTGTGCGGCCTGCTGTCGTTCCGGGCGCCGCAGATCGGCGTCCCGTTGTTGGCGGGGTGGTGGTTCTGGCGCTGGCTGAAGTCCGTGCCGCCCACCTCTCTCACCGCGGATCGCTGACCGACTACCGGAGCGAAGCGCCGTACGGCCCGACCGGCGGAGCGGCGGTTCTCAGGCTCGCCTGTCGGACCTGCTCCCGATACCGGCCCGCGGCGTAGACCCGTTCGGACAGTTGGCTCAGTTCGACCTTCCGCCGCGGCAGCACGCCTTCCATCTGCGCCGCCAGTCCCTCGACCCACACCGGACGCGTCTGCATCGAACGATCCATCAGGTGGGCGAACAGGCAGACCTCCTCGAAGTTGCGGTCCAGGACGACGTTCGTCACCGGCGAGATCAGCTTCGCCGCCGCGCCAATCGCCCGGCTGGGGAAGGAAATAAACAGGCTCGCCCGGCCGACCGCGATCGGCGTTCCCTCGGCATCGAAGGCGGTTTCCGTGTGCAGGTGGAACAGGCAAGTCGCCTGAACCGGGTCTTTGAGAACCGGCGATTTGAACTGCCCCTCGACCAGCACCAGTTGGTCCTTCTCCCCCCGCAACAGCACTTCAAACAAGCCGATCGAGCCGTCGCCGGCGTCGCCTTCGTAGGTGTTCGGGCCGGTCTGCCACATCTCGCAGCCGCTGACGCCCAGGATTCGCCACAGAGCGACCGCCACGTCCGGGTGATGGACGAAGTATTTCAGGCCGTCCTCATGGATGGGGAACCGCAGCACGGGCAGCGTGCGGAACAGCGTGGCGTCGTCCAACGCCTGCGCCGCCTTGCCCCGGGCGACGGGGGCGAGTGCGTTCAGCGGAAGTTCGGTCTCGGCACGGCGGCGGGCGCGAGAGGAGCCGGTCCCCGCCTGCACCGTCACGATCCGCTCGCGAGCTTCCGCGGCACGGTCCTCGGCATCGGCGGCCATCACGCTCGAGGAAGCTCCGAGGGACAGCGCCGCGACCGCGAGCAGCGACCGGATCGGCGCCGGTCCGAGATGATGGTGGGCGGAGCGGTACGACATGGGAGGATCCGCGAAGGAGAGGGGAGCCGCCGAGCGACCCCGGCCGGGGGGGATCGACCGGCTCGACCCCGTGAACCGGCATGAACCGTCTACGCCCGGCACAGCCGGCACGGCCGCTATCGCCCGAACACCCGGCGCTCTCGTTATCTGCGTTAGAGGGTGTGCAGCCGCTAAACTCGCCGCACTCGCTTCAGGCCAACCGCATGACCTCGCTCCAATTAGCTGCCCGACGCCTGTCTGGCTTACTCCGCGAACGGCACGAGTCGCTCGTGCTCGCCGAGAGCTGCACGGGCGGGCTGGCCGCGGCCTCTCTCGTCGGGGAGCCGGGAGCCTCCGAAGTCTTGGCGGGGTCGTTCGTCACCTATCAAACCCGCAGCAAAGCCGCGTGGCTCGGCGTGCCTGCCGCGATGCTGCGGCGACACGGGCCGGTGAGTGAAGAAGTCGCCGCCGCAATGGCAGCGGGGGCGGCGGCGCTCAGTCCGCACGCGGAGATTGCCGCGGCCATCACCGGCCATCTGGGACCGGAGGCTCCGGCGGGCGAGGATGGGCGACTGCTGATTGCGGTCCGCATCTCCGCTCGCTCACCTGTCGTGACGGAGCGCCGGCTGCCGGACTCCGTCCGAGGTCGTCGCCAGCGACAAGAAGCGGCGGCGGTCCACTTCTTGACCACGATTTCCGACGCCCTGTCGGCTTCTGCCCCCTGAGATCTCATCAGGGAAAAGAACGACCCCCGGAACCGGAGCGGGTGGGACGGGAACGAGGTCAGGCGTTCAATCGCGGCTTGCGAAGTGGTCAGGCTACGCGCCAAACGATCACCCCCACGACCTCATTCCCACCGCGTCCGGCCACGGGGGCCGAGTGGGATCAGAAAGAGATGCAAACAGCGGGCCGATCGACTGGTGTCGACAGTCGTCGATAGGTCTGTCGAATGGGTGTCGAGACTCGAAATATTCTGTATTAACAGTGTGAAGGCTGTCGATCCGTTCCGCTTGGAATTTGTTTGACGAAAGCGAAGCCTTGCGGGTTCTCTCTCTTTGGTGTGAGGTGTCACCGACGTTTCGACACTTCTCGACACCTCTTCGACACCTCGCATGAGGATCTCTCCGGCTAGCGCTCGGTATCTCGCTCCCGCTGTCGGGGCGGCGGCGTTGCTGGCTGCGATCGGGGCGATTACCTACGCGTCGGTGTCGCCCGATCTGCGGTTGCGGATTGAGTTGGCGGGCGATTCAAGCACGGAGGGCGTGACGCTCGTCGCCACGGATGGAATGCGGGTTTGGGGCGACCCGGATGCAGATCGGCCGGAGCCGGGCGATCTGCTGCACTCGCTCGGGGGGCGAACGGTGAACGGTCCCGTCGACTTCTACGTGGCGTACGATCCGCTATTTCGGATGGGGCCAGAGAGCTTCTTTCGAGCCAATTCTGACGATCCGTGGCTCCGGTTCGGCTTTCTGCCCGAGCAGCCGTACGTGGAGGATCTTGCGGGGCGTCGCTATGTCCGGGTTCGGTTCAGCCGGCCGACGGCCGTCGGAGAGGAGGACCGCATTCGGTCGGCTTACATCCGCATTCAGGGAGTGCCGGTCGGGCGGATGGGGTTGCTGGTGGTCTGGGTGCTGTTACAGCTCGGGTTGACCGCGGTCGGGGCGGCGGCGTCCTGGTTGCGGCCGTTCGATCGGGCCGCCCGCCTGTTTTGTCTCATGACGGCGACGACGGTCGTGGCCGTTTCCGGGGCGTCGCTGTGGTGGGCGTTGGCGCATTCCTCGGTCACGCTCCTCCCGATGACGGTCGCGACAGCCTTGTTGCCCTCCGTGACCCTGCACTTCTTCCTCGCCTATCCTCGCGCGCTGCCGGCGCTTCGCGATCACGGAGTCGCGGTCCGCTTCGCCCTCTATCTGCCGGCTGTGGCGACCGTTCTCGTGACGACGGGCGGCGTGCTGGCGTTGGGACATCTGTCTCGAGAGGACTCGACCGCGGCCGAGGCGGCGAAGCAGGTCGTCTTGACCGCCCTGAGCTGGGGCGCTCGCAGCGTGATCGGACTGGCGGCGGTCGGCTTCGCGTTGACGATCGCGGCGATCTGGGTCCACTGGCGGCGGGCCACGTCGCCGATTGAACGGGGGCAGTTGCGGCTCATCCTGTTCGCGGCGGCGGGCAGCGTGCCCGCCGCGGTCTTTCTGCTCTACCTGGCGGCGATGGACCGGGGCGCCTTCCTGCACACGTGGGGCTTTCTGCCGGTCCTGTGGATCAGCCTGCTGTTCTCCGGCGCCTACGCCACGGGGATGGTGAAGTACCGGCTGCTGCGGGCAGACGAGGTGCTGCGGGGCAGCCATCGGTTGTTGCTGGCTCGGGCCGCGCTGATGATCGCCGCGGGGGCGTGCGTCGCGGCCGCGGCCCGGGTCGACCGGGTTCTCGACGTCCCGCTGTCCCCCACCGGGTCGACGCTCGTGCGGGCGGCGGCGGCGGTGCTCGCCGCGGGGGCGGTCATCGCTTTGTTCAACATCTTTCGGGAACGTCTCGATCGGACGTTCTACCGCGAAAAGTATCGTCTCGATCGGGTCCTCCGGTCTTTCAGCGGAGGCCAGAACGCGGCTCGGCAGGCGGCCTCGGACATCGTGGCGGCCTGTCGGGAGGTGCTTGGCTGCGAACAGGCCGCGGTGTACCTGCCCGACGGAGACGGCCACGAGTTGCTCCGGGCCGCAGCGATCGGCGATCTGTTTCCGGACCGACTCTCGCCCGCGGATCTCACGCCGGCCGAGGCGACCGACGTGGACGATCCGCGCCGGCCGGTCGCTGCGGGGCCGGTTCGTTCCGCCTCGGTCCGGGCCGCGACGGGGGCGGAGACGATCGTGCCCCTGGTCGTCGCCGAAGGCCGGGAGGACGACGGGGGAGCAGCGGCGGGCTGGGTGCTGTTGGGGCCGAAAGACGATCGCACCGCCTTGTCCGCGGAAGATTTGACGTTTCTGGAAGCGATTACCCGTTCCGCGGCCTCCGCGATGCGGGAGAGCCGGGTCCGGGGGGAGTTGGAACGTCTGCGGCTCAGCGTGCGTCGGCGGGACGAGCGGCGGGAGCGCTTGGAAAAGCGGGTCGCATCGCTCGAGACGGAACTGGCCGGGACGCTGGGCGGAGACGTGGAGGCGCCCGTCGTGGACGGGTTCGACCGCGGCGGACTTCGGGGCGCAGGGCCAGCGATCGACGGCGTTCTCCGAACCGCGGCGAAGGCGGCCCGCAGCGACGTCACGGTGTTGCTCCGCGGAGAGAGCGGCACGGGAAAAGAGTTGCTCGCACGGGCGATCCACGCGAACGGCCCCCGGTCCGGCGGGCCGCTGGTCGCGGTGCATTGCGCCGCCCTCTCCCCCGCCCTGCTCGAAAGCGAGCTGTTCGGACACGTGAAGGGCGCGTTCACCGGTGCCGAACGCGATCGACCGGGGCGGTTCGAGCAGGCCAGCGGCGGGACGCTGTTCCTCGATGAGATCGGCGAGGTGCCGCCCGAGACGCAGGTCAAGCTGCTCCGCGTGCTGCAGGAA
This sequence comes from Alienimonas chondri, assembly GCF_013036045.1. GTDB lineage: Bacteria > Planctomycetota > Planctomycetia > Planctomycetales > Planctomycetaceae > Alienimonas > Alienimonas chondri. The sequence continues at coordinate 1,319 of NZ_WTPX01000071.1, read as the reverse complement.
CGCACCTTCGAACGCGTCGGCGGCGACCAGTCGATCGCGGCCGACGTGCGCGTCGTGGCGGCGACGCACCGCGATCTCGAAGCGATGATCGCCGCGGGCACGTTCCGCGAAGACCTGTTCTACCGGCTCAACGTTTTGCCGATCGCGCTGCCCCCGTTGCGGGAGCGGCCGGAGGATCTGCTCGAACTCGCGGATGCGTTTCTGCACGAAGCGGCTCGAAAACAGGACCGGGCGGTCACCCGCATCCATCGAGACGTCGAGGCCGTGCTCCTCCGGCACCGCTGGCCGGGCAACGTGCGGGAACTGCGAAACACGATGGAGCGGGCGGTGGTGTTGGCGGAGTCGAACACCGTCACCCTCGCCGATCTGCCGGCGGAGTTGATCCCGCTGCGAGATGCCGACGTCCCGGCGCCCGTTCTCCCGAATCCGAAACCTGAGGGGCCGGCTCCCGTGGCTCCGACCACGCCGGAATCGCGGTCTTGGAATCGCCCGGAGGCCGCACCGCGCCGCTCGCCGGAATCCTTGCCGGAGAAATCGCCCGTCCTGACGCCTGCCGCGGAGCGGGAGGAGGCGGAAAAGCGACGCCTGATCTCCGTGCTGGAGGCGTGCGAGGGCAACAAGTCGAAGGCGGCACGGAAGATGGGCCTGCCGCGAAGCACTTTTTACAGCCGCCTGCAGAAGCACGGCGTCGTGCCCTAACCGATTCAGTCGGCGGCGTGCTGTTGGAGTTCTTCCAGCGAGGCGTATTCCAACGCGGCCATATGGGTCGCTTCGAGCACGACCATCGGAGCCTGTCCAGCGTCGTAGGCTTCTTTCCAACGCGGCGCGCAGAGACACCACTGATCGCCGGCTTGCAGACCGGGGAATCCGTGCATCGGCATGGGCGAACTGAGGTCGTTGCCGCGGGCCTTGCTGAACGCCAGGAACTCGTCGGTCATCACCGCGCACACGACGTGCACCCCATCGTCGCCCATCCCGGTGGAACAACAGCCGTCCCGGTGCCAGCCGGTCAGCGGGGCGTGCGAGCAGTCCTTCAGTGCTCCGCCCAACACGTTCCTCCCTTTGCGGCGGGCGTCGGGGGAAGCGGACCGATCGGGTTCATCGGGGCGGTCTTCGGCGGCGGCGGCCATGCGGGAGGCGACGTTGCGGTGCGGGTCGGGCGCGGCCCAAGTTGCCCACGGAGGCCGACGGGCGAAAGCGAGAACGGATGCGCCGGAGCGAATCGGCCGGAACTTTCGTCGCCTTCGGAACGTCCGCCCCCGGTACGGTGGCCTTTCGCCGCCGGTCTCCCCGCCCCTCGCCCGGACACACCGATGTTC
>NZ_WTPX01000070.1 GCF_013036045.1 Alienimonas chondri | reverse complement strand
CCGCCGGCCGGCCGGCGACGGTCAGCGCCTCCGCCAGACGGGCGCGGGGGTCGGGATCGTCGGGGGCCCGATCGACCGCAGTCCGCAGGGCGGCGACGGCTGCCGCGTCGTTCCCCCGGCGGGATTCGATCAGCCCCAGCACGGCCGGCGCCGCGGCGTCGTTCGGGTTCGCCTCGGTGCGGGTCCGGAGGCGTTCGACCAGCGCCGCCAACTCGCCGCGTTCCGCATGGAAGGCGTACACCCGGTCCAGCGACGTGCCGGGACGCGGGTTCCGCTCCAGCAGCGTGAGGAACCGCTCCACCGTGCGACGTGCCTTCGCCAGTTCCGGATCCTCCTCCATCGCGGCGGCATCGGGCGTCGCCTGCCGGGCGAGCGCGGGGATCGGCGGCGCTCCAAGCGCCGCGAGCGCCGCGGCGAGGATCAAGCGGCGAACCGCGAGGCGATCGACCGTGCCGGGGCGAGCCGACGGGGACCAGAAGCGTGCCATTCCCGAACGATCCGTGAGGGGACTGGAGGGCGGCGGTCCGTGAGACGTTCCACGCAATCAGTACGCCCCGTCCGCGTCGAACCGCGACCGCGAACCGGGGGGGCCGATCGTCCGGGGGCGATTGAAGCGTGTCCACCCACCGCGGAGCGGCGCCGCGTTGCTCGCGCATCGGGGACCGCTAATGTGTGGGCATGCCGAAGTCGCCGCCGCTCGTCTGCCTCGTTCTGCTCGCCGCGGCGCCTGTTACGGCGTCCCGCGGGTCGGCGGGGGCGGGGGAGGAGCGGGTCTCGTTCAACCGCGACGTGCGGCCGATCCTGTCGGACCGCTGCTATTACTGCCACGGATTCGATCCGAACCACCGCGAAGCGGACCTGCGGCTGGACGTCCGCGAGGAAGCGGAGCGCGTTTGGAACGTCGAGGCTCCGGACGAGTCCGAATTGCTGGCCCGCATCACCAGCGACGACGAATACCTCGTGATGCCGCCCCCGGCGGCCCACAAGCCGGCGATCACCCCCGCGGAGGCGGATCTGATCCGCCGCTGGATCGCTCAGGGGGCGGAGTACGAACCGCACTGGGCCTTCACCCCGCCCCAGCGACCCGACGTGCCGCGGATCGACGGGGCGAGCCATCCGATCGACGCCTTCATTCAGCGTCGCCTGACGAGACAGGAACTAAGGCCCGCCGGGCCGGCGCCGCCCGCACAGCTGCTTCGCCGGTTGTCGCTGGACCTGATCGGGTTGCCGCCCAGCCCCGCGGAGATGACGGCGTTTGAAGACGCTTACAGGGCGAACCCAGACGCGGCCTACGGGGCGGCGGTCGATCGGCTGCTGGCCTCCCCGCACTTCGGGGAGCGGATGGCCTCCGAGTGGCTGGACGTCGCCCGTTATGCGGACACCAACGGCTTTCAGCAGGACCTCGTGCGGACGAACTGGCCGTGGCGGGACTGGGTGGTCGGCGCCTTCAACGAGAACAAACCCTTCGACGAGTTCACGATCGAACAGCTCGCCGGCGACCTGCTGCCCGGCCCGGACGGGACCGGCCCAACGACCGATCAGTTGGTCGCGACGGCGTTCAATCGCAACCACATGATCAACGGCGAGGGCGGCTCGATCGCCGAGGAAAACCTCGCCAAGTACGCCTTCGATCGGGTCGAGACGACCTCCACCGCGTTCCTCGGGCTGACCGTCGGCTGCGCCCAGTGCCACGACCACAAGTTCGATCCGATTCGGCAGGCCGACTACTACGGCCTGATGGCGATGTTTAACCAGATGGACGAACCCGGCGGGATCAGCAAACGCTGGAGCGCCGAAGCCGCGGACGGACAGCCGGCGGAGTCGTACGGCATCGCCAAGCCGTTCGTGTCGCTCGCCAGCGAGGCCCAGGCCGCCCGGTTGGCCGACCTGCACGCGGAGGTCACGGCGGCTCGCCAGGCGCTGGATGCGGAGGAATCGAATTACGGCCCGCCCTTCGTGGCGTGGGTCGAAGAGATGCGGGCGGACGAGTCGCTGATCGCCGAACGCCTCACCAGCGATTACGTCTCGCGGGTCGTCGGCACGGCGCCGCTGGACGATCTGAACCATGGGGAGACCCGCCGGCTACTGGCGGCGTTCCTCGATTCCGACCCGCGGTGGAAGCCGTTGCGGGCCGCGATCCGCACGGCGGAGGACGCGGAGGAGTCGTATCAAGCGCGGATCCCGCTGGTGATGGTCATGCGGGACGACAGGCCGCACGACACGTTCTTGCTGGAGCGGGGGAACTACGAGACGCCCGGCGCCCAGGTCGCCCCCGGCGTGCCGGCCTTCCTGCCGCCGCTGCCCGAGGGCGCCGAGGCCGATCGGCTGGCGTTGGCCCGCTGGCTGGTCTCCGGCAAGAACCCGCTGACGGCCCGCGTGATCGTGAACCGCTATTGGCAATTGCTGTTCGGCCGGGCCCTGGTCGACACGCCGGACGACTTCGGCTTGCAGGGGGCGCTGCCCTCCCACCCGGACCTGCTGGATTGGCTGGCCGTCGAATTCGTCGAAAGCGGCTGGGACGTGAAGCGCCTACTGAAGACGATCGTGACCAGCGACGCCTATCGCCGGACCGCCCAGGTCGACGCGAATCAGGTCGCCGCGGACCCGGAGAACCGGTGGTACGCCCGCGGCGCTCGGCACCGGCTGGACTCCCGCATCATCCGCGACTCGGCGCTCGCGATCTCCGGCCTGCTGAGCCCCACGCTCGGGGGACCGCCGGTCAAACCGTACCAGCCGCCGGGCGTCTGGGAGGAGATGAGCCTCGGCAAGAACAAGTTCGTTCAGAGCACCGGCGAGGGTCTCCGCCGGCGGAGTCTGTACACCTTCTGGCGGCGGGTCGTGGGGCCGACGAACTTCTTCGACACCCCCGCCCGACAGGTCTGCGCGGTGACGACCCTGCGCACCAGCACCCCGCTGCACGCCCTCACGCTGCTCAACGACACGACCTATACCGAAGCGGCCCGCGTCTGGGCCGCGACGCTGCTTGGCGGCATCCGCGACGGCCAGTTCGACGGCAGCCAGTTCGACGAAGATTGTTCCGCGGTCACGCACGCATTTTTCGCCGCGACCGGGCGTCGGCCGTCGGAAGCGGAAGCGGACCTGCTGACGGATGCCCTCGCCGACGCCCGCACGCGGTTCGCCGCCGAGCCGGTGAAGGCCGCGGCCCTGCTGGCGGTCGGCGAGGCGCCGCGGGACGAGTCGCTGGACGCGAACGAACAGGCGGCGTGGACCTCGGTCTGTCTGCTCATCCTCAACCTAGACGAGGCGATCTCGAAGCCGTGAACGCGACGCCGCTTGATCACTTTCACCGTCGCCGGTTCCTCGGGGCGACCGCGGGGCTGACGCTGGGCCTGCCGGCGATCGGCTCCCTGCTGGCCGGCGAGCCGGGGCGGGGGGGCGAGGCGGGCGCCGGGCTGCCGCATTTCCCGCCCAAGGCGAAGCGGGTCATCTACTTGATGCAGTCCGGCGGGCCGTCGCACGTCGACCTGTTCGACGACAAGGAGACGCTGCGCGAGCGGCGGGGCGAGGAACTGCCCGAGAGCGTCCTGCAGGGCCTGCGGCAGACGACGATGACCGCCGGCCAGAGTTCCAAGCCCTGCCTGCCCGCCGCGTTCGGCGGCAGGAGGCGGGGCGAAAGCGGCATGTGGGTCGGCGATCTGCTGCCGCACACCGCGGAGATCGTGGACGACCTCTGCTTCATCCGCAGCCTGCACGGGGAGCAGATCAACCACGCCCCGGCGGTCACGCAGATGCTCACCGGCCACAATCAGCCGGGTCGTCCGAGCCTCGGCGCCTGGTTGACCTACGGGCTGGGATCGACGACCGACGAACTGCCGTCGTTCGTGGTGATGACCTCCAAGGACCGCGAGAACACCTGCGGGCAACTGTTCTACGACTACTACTGGGGCGCCGGGTTCCTGCCGGGGAAGTACCAGGGCGTGCCGTTCCGCGGCGCCGGCGATCCGGTGCTGTACCTCAGCAACCCCGCCGGCGTCGCTCGTGAGGACCGGCGGGCGACTTTGGACCGCTTGGCGGCGCTGAATCAGCTCGCCCACGATCGCTATCACGACCCGGCGATCGAGACCCGCATCGCCCAGTACGAAATGGCCTTCAAGATGCAGGCCAGCGTGCCGGATCTGGTCGACTTCGCCGACGAACCGCAGAGCGTGCTCGACCTGTACGGCCCCGACGTGCAGCGCAAAGGCAGCTACGCCCACAACTGCCTGATGGCCCGCCGTCTGATCGAGCGGGGGACACAATACGTCCAACTGATGCACGCCGGTTGGGATCAGCACGGCAACCTGCCGACGCAGCTTCCCAACCAGTGCCGCGACACCGACCAGCCGAGCGCCGGGTTGGTGAAGGACCTGAAACTCCGCGGCTTGTTGGAGGACACCCTCGTGATCTGGGGCGGCGAGTTCGGCCGCACGCCCTACGTGCAGGGGGACATCACGAACAAGAACGCCCACGGCCGCGACCATCACCCGCGGGCCTTCACGATCTGGATGGCCGGCGGCGGCGTGAAGCCGGGCGCGATCTACGGCCGCAGCGACGAATTCGCCTTCCACGTCGCCGAGAACCCCGTCCACGTCCGCGACCTGCAGGCGACCGTGCTGCACCTGTGCGGCATCGACCACGAACGCTTCACCCACCGGCACCAGGGTCTCGACTTCAAACTGACCGGCGTCGAACCGGCGCGCGTCGTGCGAGAAATCCTGGCGTAGGCCGATCGCGGTTGCGCAGGGACTCTCGCGAAGGCGCGGGCCACGCTCGACGACCCGGGGCGACCGCTCGCGCACGCGAGCCTTTGCTGGTCAACGTGCTGGACTCGAACCGTGAGGCGAAGTCGGAGTACCTCAGCAAGGTTCGCATTGAAGCGGGATGCGTCCGCCGAAGGCTCACCGTTACGCTCCGACGGTGGACTGCTCCGTCGAGACGTACCGGCTCCGTCCGCCCGCGCGGTCGCCGACCTGAATCCCGCTCGCCGACGTTGCGACCGAACTGGGCCGCACCCCGGACATCGTCGCCGGGCTGATCCGGCGGGGGTCGAAAGGACTCAAACGGAGTTTATCGGCTGGCGGAACCGAACTGAACGGTTTCTAAACGTCGGTCATGGGCAGCCGTTCGGACGATTCACGGGGATTCTGTCGGAAAGCGCGCCCGATCCGCGACAGAACCGTGCCCTCTCTTTTAAGCGGTTTCGCCGCCCACGCACGCCCCCGTCCACAAGCCGCCTGCCGATGAAGTCCTCCGCGACCCCGCCGCCCCGCACCGTCGAGACCGGTCCGGACGCGGTCGCCAATGCGACTTTGGAGATCGGCCCTTTTATCGGCCCTCCTGAGAACGCCGGCGGGGCGACGCTGGTCGACCGGGTCGTCGCGGAGTACCTCCGACGAATCGACGATGGGGAACCGCCGGCCCCGGAGAGCGTGATCGCGGCGCACTCCGAACTCGCGGACGAATTGCGGGAGTAATTCGAACTGGAAGACCGGCTGATCGGCCGCGTCACGGACGGGTGGGCGGCGGCCGACTCCACCGTCTGCGCTGGGAACGAGCAGACGGTCGTCTCGACCGGCGAGAGCGAACTGACGCGGGCGTCTCTCCCGCCTCGGCCGATTCGCGCTTCCGCCCGGGCGAAGCGGCGTTTGATCGCTACCGGGTAAACCGCGTCCTGGGCCGCGAGGGGATGGGGGCGGTCTCCCTGGTCCGGGGCGCCCAATTGGATCGTGACGTCGCCCTGAAGGTTCCCTCCGCCGCCGCGGCCGATCCGGAGTTGGTCGAACGGTTCCTCAGGGAGTCCCGGGCCGCTGCCACGCTGCAGCGCCCGAACGTCTGCCCGGTTTACGACGCCGGCGAGCAGGTCGTTTTCGACGGCACGCGGCGGCTGTTCCTCACCATGGCCCACCGGCCGGGCCAGAGCCTCAAGGACATGTTGAGCGGCCCCCAGCCGGTCCGGAAGTCCGTTCGCCTGATCGGCACGCTGGCCGACGCGATGGCCCACGCTCAAGACAGCGGCGTGGTCCACCCGGACCTGAAGCCCGGCAAAGTCATGCTGGACGAGCGCCGCCGCCCGCACGTCACCGATTTCGGCCTCGCCCGCCGCGACGCGGAAGGCCCCCGCACGACCCAAAGCGGCGCCGCGCTGGGCGCCCCGGCCTACATGAGTCCCGAGCAGATCCTGGGAGAGCAGGAGAAGGTCTGTCCGCGATCGGACATCTACACGCTGGGGGTCATGCTCTACGAGTTTTTGACCGGCCGTCTGCCGTTTCAGGAAACGGCGCCGCGTCGTTCCCGCAACTGGAGTGCAGGCTGCGGGCCAGCAGAACCTCGCCGGAAATGCAGTCCCGCAGGACCCACAAGACTTCGTGACCCACGTTCGGCTGCAACCCGTCCCAGGCAAGATGATCCGTCCTTGTTCTGCCGTCAGCCCCCGCAAGCGGGCGTCGAGTGTCAGCGAGACAGCGAGCAGTGCGTCTTAGCGGTCCAGCAGGTTGGTGACACTGCGGTCGCACGTCGACAGGCCGGCCGAGCGGAGGCCCCCTCCGCCGCCGGGCGGCACACCTGGTTGCAGTCGGATTTTGAGAGCGACGCGCCGCCAGGGGCAGCCGGACCAGGCCGTTCAGTGTGTCGACCGTCCGGCGGTGGTCGTACCGGGCCCGCGTCTTGGTCCCGCACCGCGGGCAGTCCGCGCCGAGGCACCGCAATGTCTGCCGCAATGCCGGCTCCGGCCGCGCCGCGTTCCTGCCCATCGCCCTCTTTTCAGAGAAATCGAACGCCGCAGCCGACCCCTCCGGAGTCGGCGAACCAGCCGGCTCTGCCGGCGTAGGGAAAAGCCACTCACGCACAGCGACGCCTCGGCCGCAGCCGGAGCGGCCTGACGACCAAGCTGCACGCCGCCGCCGATGACTCGCCGAAAACCGTTCCCATACGACCGGGGGACCTCTCGCAACCGCTACCAGGTGGAGCGGTTGTTCGATTGACTCAAGTGACTCCGCCGAATCGCCGCCCGGTTTGAGAAGCGGTCGGACACGTCGTTGGGGTGTGCTGGCTGCGGTGGTCGTGCACCTGCGAAGGATCCGTCCAAGCTACGGAGCCACGAAACCAGGTTTCTGCGGCGCCGGGCGTTCAGTGGGGACAGGCTGATACGGAAGATCGCCCGCGGGGGCGTGGACTGTGGGGCGGAGCGCTCGGCGCTGAGTCGCACGGCGCCCCTGACGGATGGGCCGGGCCGGCGAACTGGCCGGAGCGGACTGTTCGGGACAACCGGTCCCGCCGCGACCGTACGAGCCGTCCGCCTCGCGAGGCGATCCGCGCTCGTGGGACGGGGGACGGTGGACAGCGCATCGCTCGGTTCAGACGATGCTCGGCCGGCATGAAGGGATTGAACGTGCTTGATGCATGCCGTCGGGGAGTCGTCCTCTCGATTCGTCCAGAACCCCGCACGTCCGACCACGCCCCGAACGTCTGCCATATGCACCGCCTCATTCCGCTGCTGCTACTCGCGGCGCCCGCGGGCGCCGCTGCCGCCGGCTTCGCCAACGGGGTGAAGATCGGCGAGGTCACGCCCGACTCCGCCGTGCTCTGGGTCCGTCTGACCGCGCACGACGAGGCCGGCAACCGGGTGAAGCAGTGGACGCCCGAGGCGCCGAACTGGACCGTGCCCGGCCTCGCCGGCGAGGTCCGCTTTCGGATCACGGCGAACGATGCCGAGGAGAGCCGGACCACCGAGTGGACGGCGGTCGACGGCGACAGCGATTTCTGCCACCAGACGACCGTCGACGGATTGGAACCCGCGACGCTGTATCAGGTCGTCGCGGAGGCTCGCACGGGCGGCGAGACGGGGGACGAGACCGCGACGTTCGACGCCTCCTTCCGCACCGCGCCGGCGGCGGATTCGGAAACTCCGCTCACGTTCGTCGTCTCGACCTGCCAGGAGTTCGACACCAGTGATGACTTTGAAAACGGGCACAAGATCTATCGCTCGATGCTGGAGCTGGACCCGGCGTTCTTCGTGCAAACCGGCGACACGCTCTATTACGACCGGAAAAAGCCGTTGGCGAAGGAGATGGCGACCGCCCGCTACCGGTGGAACCGGATGTACGCCTTCCCGAACTTCGTCGCCTTTCACCGCCGCATCCCGAGCTACTGGATGCACGACGATCACGACCTGCTGAAGGACGACGCCTGGCCCGGCCAGACCTACGGAGATCTCACCTGGGAGCAGGGGCTGAAGATCTGGGACGAACAGATTCCGCAATCGGACAAGCCGTACCGCAGTTTCCGCTGGGGGGAGCATGTCGAAATCTGGCTGCCCGAGGGCCGCGAGTTCCGCTCGCCCAACACGATGCCGGACGGGCCGGACAAAACGATCTTCGGCGAGGAGCAATGGCGCTGGTTGGAGGAGTCGATGCGCGGCTCCGACGCCACGTACAAATTGTTCCTCTCCGCCACGCCGGTCGTCGGCCCCGACCGCGACCGTAAGAAGGACAACCATGCCAACGCCGCGTTCGAGCACGAGGGGCAGAGGCTCCGCGCATTTCTAAACTCAGTGCCGGGCTGCTTCGTGATCAACGGCGACCGTCACTGGCAGTATCAATCCGTCGACGAGGAAACCGGCCTGAACGAGTTCGGCTGCGGTCCCGCCTCCGACGCACACGCCGGCGGCTGGAAGCAGGACGACGTCCGCCCCGAACATCGCTTCCTCCGCGTCAAAGGCGGCTTCCTGTCCGTGCGAATCGAGCCGACCCGAGCCGTCGTCACCCATCACGACGTTGAGGGCCGGCCGGTACACGAAGCGATCTTGACGCCGTAACCTCGCCGCCCGCTCTTTCACTTCACTCGCTGCATACCCGCGATCAACCATGCTCGTTCGATTCTGCCTCCCGGCCCTCGCCACCCTCGCGTTCCTGACGCCTGCCGCCCTCGCTGACGACGGTGCCCAAGCCGACGACGGCTTCACCCCGCTGTTCGACGGCAAAACGCTCGACGGTTGGGAGAACCCCTACACATGGGGCGAAGCGGAGGTCGTCGACGGCGAGATCCATCTCAAAGCGAATAAAAAGTTCTTCCTCGTCACCGAGAAGGAATACGACGACTTCGTGTTCGAGGGGGACGTGCACCTTCCGGAAGGCAAGGCGAACAGCGGCTTTATGTTCCGGGCGAACGTGGAGCCGAACAAAGTGTACGGCTATCAGGCCGAGGTCGACGGCAGCGAACGCGGCTGGTCGGGCGGCCTCTACGACGAGGGCCGCCGCGGCTGGTTCGTCAGCCCGAAGCGCGGCGACGAAGAGAGCGAAGCGGCGTTCAAGAAGCGGGCCGGCGACGCCTTCAAACGCAACGGCTGGAACACCTACCGCATCACCTGCCGCGGCGATCACATCACGATCGCGGTCAACGGCACGGTCGTCAGCGATTTTCAGGACGATACCGATGCCGCGGGCCCAATCGGCATCCAGCACCACGGCGAAAAGGGCGCGGTTTACCGCTTCCGCAACCTCCGCGTGAAGCCGCTGAAAGCCGAGGACGCGTCCGGCGAGTGATTTCAAGAGGGATCCGCGTGGGATGACGGGGGGCGTGCCGTGTCCCAGAGGATGCCGCTTTCCGGCTCTCCTCCGTGGCAAGTCTCGCGGACGCTTCTCTTACCCTTGGGGCACGGCTTCGCAAACCGCAGCGGACCAGGCCGCGTCCACAGGGATGCAGAGAAATGAGTCCCCTGCGGTAGGCCGCAGGGGACTCATTCACGTCCGGTCGCGATTGCCTTGTAGTCGCAGCGATCAGAGTGTGCCGCGGAGCAGCAGGGCCGGCAGGACGCTGATCGCGGTGTTCGCGACCTCTTCGCAGACCGTGTACTGCACGATGATCACATCCTCGGGCTGGATGAGGATGCGTTCCCGGGGGTCGGTCAGCGCCCGGGCGAGGTCGACGCGGATCACCACTTCGCCGCAGTCGTTGGGCAACTGGCGGATCACGATCGCCTTGCTCGGGGGGAACACTTGGCTGTTCCGACCTCCGCCGAAGACGCTGATGCCGCCCACGCCCGTACCGCTGGCGCCGAGTTCTCCGTTGGCCGCGGCGATGGCCTGGAGGATGTTCAGGTCGTAGTCGCGAGGGAGCAGGTACTCGCCGCCGCCCAAGGCGCCGCCGGTGTAGTACTTCTCGCGATCGCGGGCCGGGATATAAACGATATCGCCGGCGTTCAGGATGATGTCCTGTTCCGTGAAGGTCGGCGGGGCTTCCGGATAGAACCGCAGAGGGATGCGGATTGCCCCCGGGCCGTACGGGTCCGGCAGCGGCGGACGACAGCCGCAGCCGATCGGTTGGCGGCGGAAGGCGGCGACGCGGGCGTCGAACTCCGCGGAGCCCTCGGCGCCGGCCCGGAAGATGATCGCCTCGTTGAGCGCCTCGTTGCCCGGCAGGCCGCCGGTGGCGGAGAGGGCGGTCAGCAGGTCGTTCTCGCCGGCCTTGAGGTCCACCAGGAAGCCGGAGCCGCTTTTGCCGCCGGCGTCGTTGTCGGTCGGGTTCTGCACGCCGCCGGCGTCCTCGCGGATGACCAGCACCCGTACCTCGCGCTGCCGCTGAAGGGTGACGATGATGGCCGTATCGGAGATGGTGCCTTCGTCGGACTCGCCTGCCGGCAGGAGAATTCCTCCGTTAACGTAGGCGGAGCGAACCCTCATCTCCGCTTCGGCGACCGTGCTGCCGGCGACGTACACCGGGGCGATCAGCGGCAGGGAGACGGTTCCGTCTTCGCGGATCGGCACCGGGAAGCCGATCGACGGCGGGATCGAGGCGTCCTCCGGGAAGTTCACCGGGGGCACGCTGTCCAACTCGCCGAGAATCCCCTCGATATAGATGCCCAGCACGTCGCCGGAATCGAGCATGTACGTTTCTTGCGGCCGCTGCCGCAGGCGGGCCTTGCTGGTTTCGATCAGATCGTCCTTCGACCGTGCCAGCGCCGGCGGCGGAAGTCGGCGGGCGGGGATCGCCTCGATGCAACTACTGCCGAGCGAACCCAGCGACATGCTCTGGCAGCCCGGGGCCAGCACGGCCGCCGCGAGCGCCAAGAACAAGAGCGTCGGTCGGGCGACCGTCCGGTGGGCGACGGGACGGGCCGGGAGCGGGCGGCGAATTAATGCGGCAATCATGGCGAACGTCCGTATTTCCCCGACCGGTGCGGTCGGTCGGTGCAGGGGGGTCGGGGGGCGGAACGGTGAGTGAGTGGGGGATCGCGACGGCCGAGGCCGGGCGGGCGGAACCGGCGGGACGCGGTCAGCCGTCGGAACTCCAGAGGGTCGTGACCTTCGGGCCGTCGTCGGACGAGGGGACCGCTTGGAAGCCGTCTCCAAGCTGCATCGTCGAGACGCCTGCCTTCGAGGAGCCCGCCGGCGGGACGCCGTCGTTTGACGTGCCGTCGCGATCGGCGTCGCTTTCCAAGGAGGCGCCGACCTCGTCGCTGACGGTCTCGGCCTCCAGCAGTTCCCGAAGGAGGTTGCTGGAACTCTGGCCGCCGACGCTGTCTTCGCGGTCGATCTGCGGACCGTTCAGCGGAGTGGACGGCGCCACCGGAATCGGCGCCGGCGCCGGGACGGGCGCTTCGAGGAGACCTCGCTCGATCTGCGTGGGCGCCATCGGATCCATCGGCCCGGGGAAGCCGGGGCCAGGCGGAAGAGGCGGCCCGTACGGGTCGAAGCCGCCCGGATCGTTGTAGGGAACCGGGCCGTGAATGCCCGCGGTTTGGTAGCCGCCGCAGATGTTGCGGATCGGGACGGTGTTCAGACCGGCGACGCCGTCCTGCCCCGCGGCGATCGCCCCGTGGGCCCAGCCGTCATAATAACAGTTCAGGCGCTCCGCCCGCTCGCAGGGATCGTCCGTGCTGCATCCCCAGTAGCAGCTGGGCGGCGTCGGCGGGGCGCAACAGTCGTCCCCGTACAGGGCGACGTCGCGGTAGCCGTTCTTGAACCCGTGCTTGAAGTCCAGCGGGCAGGAACAGCACTCGTGGAACAGGTCGCCCCGATGCAGGTAAGCCTTCTCGGCGGCGAAATGCACCCGGATGCCGGTCTTCGCCTCGCTGAGGTTGGTCCGCAATTCGCCGGTCGCGCAACCGGTTAAGGAGGCCGCCAACGCCGCGGGCGCCAGCCACGGGGCGAGCCACCGACGCAGCGACCCGGCGGTCGTGCGAGCGGAGGTTTGTGGGGGAGAGACGGTCATGGGAACTCCGGGAACCGCGGACGGTGGGCGGCGACGCTGTGCGGGGGAAACGGGGCCGTGAAGCGGCAGACCCCGGTCGACGGCTCCGGCGACCACGCCGGACCGGAACGTGAAAGCTCAGAGGCTGGCGCGGCCGGCATCCGCGGGCGGATCGGCTTCCGCGGGGGGCGGGGAGGCGACGTCCGCCCCTCCGGGAGTCAGGAACGGAATGGCCTCCGCGGACGCCGCCGGTTCGAGAGACGCTTTGCCCGCCTCGGGAATTGCACGCGGGGGCGTTTCCCGGTCTGTCTGCGGAGTCGCCTCCGACGTGATACGGGCTGCCGGAGCGGGAACGAAGTCGTATCGGGCGATGCCGGGTTCGGCGGACTCCCAATCCACTTCGGGGAGGAGGTTCGTCGGCTCGTCGGCGGAGACTGAAGCCGCGACGACGAACTCGGTCGGCGCGGCATCGTCATCCGATGCAGTCGCCTGAAGAATCGGGATGGGTTCCGGGGCGGCGTCGGTCGGTTCCGTCGACTCCGCATCGACGAGCGTCCATCCCCACAGCGGGGACGCTGCCGGTTCGACGACGGCGTCCGAAGCGGAGGAGACCTCCGCGACGATGTGATCCGCAGAAAGCGGCTTCGCGGCGGCTGGTTCGGGGGCGATGTGCTCCGGGGCGGCGTGCTCCGCGAGGGCGGCGTCGCCTTCGGGGGAGCGTGCGTCCGGGGAGGCGTCCGCGAGCAGCACGGCGTCCGCCAACGGGGCGACCTCCGTCCCCCCGTCGACGGGCTGGGGCTCGGCGGCCCCGGACGGCGAGGGCGGTTCCGGCGGCGAGGGTCGTTCTGGCGTCGCCTCGGCAAGCTGAACGGGCGCCGACGGAATCGGGGAGGGCGGCGAACCGGCGCCGTCGGCGCCATCGAGGGGAGCGGCGTCCCGGCGAATGGGCGAGACGCCCGACCGATGGTCCGCTGCGGCGAAGAGGTGTTCGGCCCGATCCGCGTGGCCTTGGGCCTCGAACATCGCGGCGACTTCCCGCAGTTCGTTCGGCGACAGCGACCGGAGCGCCGCGTTCTTTCCGCCGGCGGCGCTGGGCGTCTTTAATGTCGCGCAGCCGCCGACTCCCAAGGCGGCGGCCGTCGCTGCGGCAAGGGCCGCTCGACGACCGTGGCGCCACGCAACGTGCCGGCGCAACACGTCGCCGACGCGGGTTCGGTTCAGGCGGGTCGGCATTGAAGAGTCCTTCCGGCTAGACGTCACCGCCCAGCGTTCGATCATCGTGGCGAATCCAGCCAGTTCGAAAGGCGATGCAAACTCGCTACGCCCCGGACATCGGGATTCCTCCGGATCATCGGCCCGTCGGCACGCCCCACATGAAGCCTGCGATCCCCAAAGGCAGGCAATCTGCCATGATCATTCGGACGGGCGCGAACCATCGCAGACGCCAACTCGGGCAGCGGGCCCGTCGCCGCCCGGCACGCGGCAGCATTGTGCCCTACGTTTCTTGGAGATAAGAAGCGTTACGGTAGGGCGTTCGAGAGCTTGTCTCTCAGATCCGCCTTCGGCCCGTCGCCGGACCTTCTTACACGAACTATCGTTCGATCCGAAGACGCGGCGATCGCACCGGGGCAGGCGGCAACATTTACCCCGCCGCATCGGCTCGGCCCCGAGCAAATCGGCCGCTGAACGTCCCAATCAGACGAGCCTCTCCGTGACTTGGATCACGTAGTCGGCCGCCGCCCAGCGGCAGATCGCTCCGAAGCAGGATGCGGGCGTCGACCCGCTTGCCGTTCGTTACCGGGGGCGACGCTCGAACGCGGCCGTTTTCCGGTCGCTCACGTCTTCGTCACAGAGCGTCTCGTCACTGAGTGCGAGTTCGTGCATCTTGGCCCGGACCTGCCGGATATAGTCGGCCCGGATCCGGCTGGCGATGAGACCCGCCCGGCCTTCAAGGAATCCGAACTTCGCAATGTAGTGATACGCGAACCACAGGTGTGGCTCGAACGGCGTCCGCACGGCGAGACGTTTGAGCCACCGCCGCCGCTCCTGGGAATTGCCGGTCAGCTTCGGCGTGACGGTCTGTTCTCCGTACCGGCCGGTCGCCAACAGCCGGCGCCGTAGGTGGGCTTCCCAAGTCGAGTAGCGGTTGTGACGGTCGATGTAGGCTTCCAGCCCTTTGAAGTCCTCGTGGATCAGCGGCGTATTCAGCCGTCCCACCGGCCCGTCGACGATTAGCCGTTCGTGCACCTCCATGTCCAACTTGTCGCCGGGAACTTCGACGAGGCGCTCGAACCGCACCCGGTCCGGTCGAACCAGCAGCATTGCATTGAAACTGAACCCACCGTGGCGGAACCGCCTCCCCAAAAAATGAAATCCCTTGCGGATCAGGTACGCCGACGGGCCGCCGATCGGGTCGTCCGGCCCGTCGGCCTCTCCCAGCAGCGCCTCGGCGATCTCATCCCACAATGCGGGAGGAACCACCTCGTCCGCGTCTAGCAGCAAGACCCACGGTGTTCCAAATTCGAGCGTGTCGAGGGCCCACTGGCGTTTTTTGGGATAGCCGCCGGTGTGCTGGAATTGGACGACCTCGGCGCCGGCCTCGCGGGCAATCGCTGCGGTCGAGTCCGAACTGCCGGAGTCGACCACCACAACGGCGGCGGCGGGAGCGAGAGCGGCAAGACATTTCGGCAGGTTCGCCGCTTCATCGCGAGTTGCGATCAAAACCGTCACCGGCAGCGTGCCCTCCGAGGTCCGCTGCGCGGAGGACCGAATAGCCTCCGCCGCGTTCGTTTCACGGGAGAAGTCGAAAGCGGCAGGAGCCGTATTCGTGGCCGCAGCCGCTGGCGGGATGGCGACGCTTGTCATACGGGGGACTTCCTCTCTCCCAGTCGTAGGTTCATAACACTTCGGACCCCCGGACGGCATCCCGTCGGAGCAACGTTCCCTAAGATATTCAATGCGTGCGAACGAGGCGTCGGAACCGCCCCGGTTCGAGCAGTAGGCGCTACCCCTGTTCGAGCCGGTTCCGACCGGAGCAGATCGAGCGTTCCTTGCCTGAACCGGACGTGTTTCTTCGTGACCTCGATCAGACGATTGACCGCCGTTTGGAGGGGCGGCGGCGCTGCGGTCAGCCTGATCCCGGGACTGGCCGGCAGTGCCGTCAGTGGGGGCGAGCATCGAAGAAACTGTCTCGTTACGTACTTGAGGTCGGGGCAGTGGGGGCGTGCGGAAGGTACCGAGAGTTGCCGCACTCTCAAGCAGAGATTCGGGACGTTCGACAAAAGTTTCCTCAAGTGCGCGGTTTCCGGACCGTTCCGTCCCGCCGCATGAGCGATGAGCCGGCGCAGATGCGCGAGCTGGGTGCGGAAATGCCTCAAATTAAAGCGATTGATGGAGGCGAAGACCGCTTCGGCAGGCCTGCTCGTCCATCTCCGCACGCCGTCATCGGGCCCCACGACGGCGCCGGCGGACGACCGTCGCGTCAGTTGGACGGGGCGGGATTCGATCCGTCTCGGAACTGTCCCGCGAGATCGGCGCGACCGAGGCGTTCGTACAATTCGGCGACTTCGGCACGGACCTTAGCATCGCGGTTTAAACCGAGCTCCATCGCTTTTTCGTACTCCAGTAAAGCGTCGTCCGGGCGGTCGAGCGCCGCAAGAATCGCTCCGCGTGTATGTCGAACTTGGGGATAGTTCGGCGCCGCTGCGACAGCGGCGTCCGCCAAGGCCAGGGCACGTTTGAGATCCGGCTCGTCCTGTTGGGACAGCAGAAAGGCGAGGTTGTTCGCGGCCTGGGCGAGATTCGGGTCTAACTGATGGGCGCGTTCGAAGTGAAAGGTCGCGGTCTCGGCGTCTTCGGCCCGTAACGCATTTAGGCCGAGGGCGAAGTGCACGCCCGCCGGGGCTTCGCCGGTCGCCAGTAAGCGCTTCAGTAGGTCTCGCGCCTCCTCGACCGTGGGCGCCGCGGCGTTTGCAGCGAACTGCGTCGCGGCCGTGCTGTCGAAGTTCGCGAGTCGCACCAACGCCGGGCCGAAGCGAGCGTCGAACTCCAAGGCCCGCTCCAGCAGCTTCAGTCGACGACCCAGCCGCCGGTCGCGGGCGGCGACGGCCCGGTCGTACTCCCCGACGTACATCGCGGCCAGCAGCCTGTCGACGTTCTTCTCCGGGTGCAGAGACCGGCTCGCCGCCAGCGTCGAGACGGCTTCGTCGAAGCGGCCCCGGCGAATCAGGGCGTCGGTCAGTCGGGCCCGGCTCTCAAAGTCCAACGGGTTGCGGTTCAATTCGCCGCGTAACACCGGCGTTGCCCCCTCGGCGGCACGTGCCGCGTCCCCCGAGCGACCCAGACCGACGTAGAGCCGCAATAATTCCGGCCAGACCTCCGGTCGATCTTCGGCCAAGACTTCTAATAGCGGAGCGGCAGCCGCGGGTTCGCCTGCTCTGATCAGCAGTGCGGCCGCCCGAGCCTTCACCCCGTCCTCGTTCGGGGCCGCCCGGAGAGCCGCAGAGAGATGTTGGAGGGCGCGGCCGCGGCGCGCCATGCGATTCGCGGCGGTTCCTTCTGCCTCCTTCGGAGGCGAGTCGCCTGCGACATCGCTTGAGGAATCCGGCGCTTCGACGTCCGGTTCCGCAAGGAGCCGATCGGCGAGCAGGAGATGGGCGGGGGCGTACCCGGGGTCGTCGACGCCGCCCAGCAACCCCGCCAGTAAGTCGAAGGCCTCCTGGTCGCGACCCGCCGCGGACAGCGCCGCTGCCAGATTCAGGCGGTCGGCCTCGCGATTACGGCCCAGTTCGCCGAGCCGTCGGCGGAAGAGCACGGCGGCTTCCGCATCGCCCTCCACGGAGGCCGCCCGGGCCGCCGCCTCGTAGGTTCCCGCCAGGCCGGCCCGACGATGATGACCGACGAATCCGAACGCGACCAGCAGGATCGCCGCCCCCGCCGCGGGCAACGCCCCCGCGAGGCGACGCCAGGATCGCCCGCCTTCAGTCTCTGGATCGCCCCACAGCCTCGTCGGCCGTCGGAGCGCGGCCCGCGACCACCGCCCGGGGGCGCCGACGGCATGTCGCAGGCTCGATCCGATCCCGCCGAACCAGGGACGGGGGGCGAACTCGTCGGCGTCGGCGAGTGGATCGGGGCGGCGGCGGAACAATCGAAGCATGACGTCAGGCGGACGAGTCGGAGCCGTCGTCAGCGACTGCGGCGGAGTGCGGCAGGGCGGCGAGACGCTCTCGCATCTCATGAAAAAGCGCTTGCACGGTCTCTGTTTCGCTGTCGGTCAGCGGCCGATAAGTGGGGACGTACGTCTGCACTTGATATCCCGGTTTGCGAACGTAGCCCCCCTCGGCGCCCACCGGGATCAGATCCCGGAGCGTCTCGAAGCGAGCCGTCAGCCTCGTTCTCGTCTTCAGATCGGGGCCGAGATTTTCGTCGTCGTCCATCGCATAGGAGGTGAAGAAGACGACGCCCCGCCGACCGAGCGGTTGCTCCAAATCCAGCCGCGTGTAGACGTCCCCGGCCGACCCGTCGGCCCGCTGATCCTGTGCGACCACGCGATCGACCGCGTCGGTGCAGTTCCATCCGCTGTTGGTGTAGCAAAGCTGCAAATCATGCCAGCCGTCGACAAACGGCCCGTCCATCGAGACCTCCGCCCGGATCGAACCGCGACGATAGCTCCAGATCGAAGAGTACGTGCCGTCGATATGTCCGCGTTCGCGGACGACGTTGCGGAACCCGACGCGACGCCAGCCGTTCCAGAGGGCCGGGAGGGAGCTTTCAGAGGCGGGCTTCAGCGTGTCGGGGACCTCGACGGCGACGACCGACCGTTGATCGGCCCCCTCCGTGAAGTCCCAGGCCGCCACAATGAGCAGCAACCCGGCCGCCGTCCCCCAGATCACCGGCCGGGGCAGGGCGGTGCGAGGAAGCCATCCGACCTCAGTTACGGTGTCCGGCTCGTCTTCTAGATCGTCTTCCAGACTGTCTGCGGCAGCATTTGCCCGGGGTGGGACGATGAGGGCGAGCAACGCATCCGTACTGAGCGTCAGGCCCGCCGCGAGAGCGAACGTGAGCACGCCCAGCGCTTCATGTCCGATCCCTTCGGCGACCGGCCAGCCGTAGCCGGCGGAGAGTTCGACCGCGGCGGTGACCCGAACCGCGTTCGCCGCCACGGCCCAGAGCACCGCGACCGGCAACAGAATGAGCCACCGCGGCCAACTCCGCCGGGCCCAAGCCAACCCTAGCGCCGTAACGGCCACCAGGGCGTATAAGCTGTTCACCCCGCTGCAGGCTTCCTCCACGAAATAGCTCCGGCCGGGCAGTTCGACCGTCACGCCTGACGGGAGGTGACGCCGCCCCAGTAGATCCAACGCCGTGCTGGCAAGATCCGCAGCGACTCGCTGCAGCCGCAGAACCAGGCGCTCGTCCCATTGGAAGGGCGGGGGCAGGGTCGTCCAGATGGCGACCCACGCCGGCACGATCGGCCGAACCGCCGTCCCCCCGCCGAGGGAATAAATGCACGCCGGGACTGCCAGAAAGGCGGCGACCAGCGCCAGCCACGGCGTGCCCAGCCAGATGGCCCCGACGCTCGGAAGGAGAGCCGCCGTCCACAGCAGAAGTTCCGGCACGGGCCGCGGCGTGGACCTCTTAGCGACTCTCCGACCCGCTTGATGAGCCAGCTGCCGTTGCTCCCGAACTTCCCGCCAGCGGCGCCACCCGATCCCCGTCGCAGCCGCCCACACCAGCGGGGCATGTCCGAAACGCGGACTCTCCCACAGCCGCCCGACGATGTCGGCCAGCAACGGTCCGAGGGAGATTGCCGCCGCCCCCGCCGCGGCCAGCGGCAACCACCCCAGCGCTTTCGCGAGTCGATTCTGCTCGGCGGTCCCGGTGGGGGAAACGGAAGCGGACAACGGTCGGCGACGTTCCGGAGCGAATTCAGGGAGAACTCCATAATCGATGCACGCAACCCGTCGGCAACCTTTTCTCAGCGAAAAGCTCCTCGAACGGGCGTCTCTCGCGGACTCATTGCGGATTACGCCGCCGACGAACGCGGTGGGGCGATCGCAGAAGGGCGAAGGAAAAATCAGGCATTTCGCCCGTCCTTCGCGAGCTTCGCCGTCGGTCCGCTCCGACGTGGCCAGAGTACTCCCGAGCAACGTCGGCGCTGGACTTTTTCGACTCGCCTTTTGGCTTGATCCCCTCTTGGCTCGATTGTAGACAAAATGAGATATGGGGGCGGCCCCGGGATGGGGCGGGGGGCTGCGGGGTATCCTCTCCGGCCGTGCCCTTTCCTGTCCCTGTTGGAAGACCGCCTCGACCGTGCCGATTCTCGCTCGCGAACCGGACCGTTATCCCGAAAACCTGCTCGACGATCCGCCTGGCCGAGAGCCGGCGCCGGCGGACGATCATGAAGCTCCGCGGTGGAAGCTGGTCTACACTCGCTCGAACCGCGAAAAGGACCTCTGCCGCAAGCTGCACCGAATGAAAGTGCCGTTTCTGGCGCCGGTCTTCCCGCAACGAAAACGTTCGCCCTCCGGGCGGGTGCGGACCGCTTACGTGCCGTTGTTCAGTAACTACGTCTTCCTGTTCGGGGGGGCGGAAGAGCAATACGACGCGATGACGACCAACACCATCTCACGGGTCAACGACGTCCCCGATCCGGCGGGGCTGCTGGACGATCTGAAGGGGATCGACACCCTCCTCGGCAGCGGAGAGAAGATCACCCGGGAGCAGAAACTTGAGGAGGGCGACGCCGTCCGCGTGAAGACGGGGCCGTTCAAGGGGCTCGTCGGCACTATCCTCAAACGACAAAACGAACGGCGGTTGCTGGTCGCAGTCGATTTCCTTCAGCAGGGGGCCAGCGCGTCGCTGGAGGACTATGAGGTCGAAGCGCTCTATTGATACGTCGGATGCTTTGACGGCGGCGCGGGCGAGACAGGACGAGCGACTGCGTAGTCGCGGAGCCACGGGCTGCCGGGACCGGGAGAATCGATCCGCGATTTTCGGCTGCCCGACCTTCGCTCCTGTCGAAGGGGGGCGTGCTCTTTTACGATCGCCGTCCTCAGACGAGGTCTGATGCCGCACCCCCGCCCCGCGTCCTGTTCCTGAACCGGAGCTATTGGCCGGATGCGGAAGCGACGGGGCAACTCCTCACGGAATTGGCGGAAGACCTCGCCCGCGGGGCGTGCGGTCCGCAGGATCGAAAGAACCAGGATGAGGGGGCGGACGAGCTTCCGCTCGAGCGGTTCGCGCCGGAGATCGCGGTGGTCTGCGGGCGGCCGAACTGGAATCCGTCCGGCGTGAAGTGCAAATCGTTCGGCGCCTCGGTCCGGCATGGGGTGACGATTCATCGCGTATGGCACACCCGCTGGGACAAAGCGTTCCTCCGGAACCGGGCCGCGAATTTCGTCACGTTTCTCATCGGGGCGGTGGCTCGGGCGTTGTTCTGCCGCCG
Organism: Alienimonas chondri; assembly: GCF_013036045.1. Lineage (GTDB taxonomy): Bacteria > Planctomycetota > Planctomycetia > Planctomycetales > Planctomycetaceae > Alienimonas > Alienimonas chondri. Next base: position 3,956 of record NZ_WTPX01000070.1, on the reverse strand, counting down.
GGCGGATGTCGTCGTCGTCGAAACGGACCCGTTCCTGCTCGCGCTCGTGGGACCGTTGTTGAAGCTCCGCCATCGGGCGAAGCTCGTCGTCTACGCGCAGGATGTGCACCCGGAACTCGGCGTCGCCATCGGGCGGGTGCCGGACTGGCGGAGCGTGCGACTGCTGTCCGCCGCCCTCCGGCGTTCCTATCGCCGGGCGGACCGCATCGTCACGCTCAGCCGAGATATGCGGGACACATTCGTACGTTTCGGCGTGGATCCGGGGCGGGTGGAGGTCGTCCCGAACTGGACCTGCACCGCCGCGGTCCATCCCGTCCGCCCGTTCAACCCGTTCCGCGGACGGCACGGTTTGGAAGGGAAGTTCGTGGTAATGCACTCCGGCAACATGGGCCAGACCCAGCGGTTGGAGGCGCTCGTCGACGCGGCGGCTTCCTTGCGGAATCGGGAGGACGTGGCGTTCTTGTTCGTCGGGAACGGCTCCCTCCAAGCGTCGCTGAGGGAGCGGGCCGCCGAATTGCCGAACGTGCGGTTCCTCCCTTACGAGCCGAAGGAGAAACTCGCCGAGAGCCTGTCGGCAGCGGACCTGCACGTGGTCTCGATCGACCCGCGAGCCGTGCCGTACATGATGCCGAGCAAGCTCTACGGCATCCTCGCGAGCGGCGCCGCCTGCCTGGCGATCGCCCCGCGGGGCTGCGAACTTGCCGAAACGGTGCACGGCCGCGGCGTCGGCTGGGTAGTCGAACCGGGAAACGTCGCCGAGCTTGCCGACCGGATCCGCCGCTTGGCAGACGATCCGGCGGACGCGGAAGAGGCTGGCCGTATCGCCCGAGAGCTATCGGCGGAATACCACCGGGCGGTCGTGACCGCAAGATTCGCGACGATCTTGGCCGAGCTGCTCCGGTCCGGCGAATCGTGCGACATAGAAACTCGCTCCACGACGTCCTGGTCGCATCAAGCCGTTTCCGCTCCGCAACTCCCCGTGTCTGCGGACGCGGTCGTTCTCCCCCCGCAAGAACCAGCGTCGCCCCGATGATCAGGGAATTGTGTGAGGTCACGTGGCTGTGTAAGCTTAGTCCTCCCTGCCTACCAGGCTCCCCCAAACGTTAGCTTCATATGCTCCCGCTTCGTCGCCGCCAACTCCGAAAGCTCTTGGCTTTCGCTGTGGCTCTCTCCGTGGGCGGATGGTTTGCCGACGCCGCCGCCGCTCAAAGCTTGCCTTTGGAACCCGGATTTCCTCCAGAGACTGGAGCGCTGGGGCTTGAAGTTGATGAATTTCCCGCGGAAGAGGCTCTCCCGCCTCTGCTGGACACCGTCGACAACGATCCGGCCACAGTTCGCCTGATCCGTGACGGTCGGGTGGTGGCCGCCGGTACGCTCGGCCCGCACGGCGGGTTGGAGTCGGGGGCGTTGCCGCCGGGCGTCTATACGGTTGCGGGGCAGTCTGACGGCGGGCGGGCATTGTTCGCTTACAAGATTGAGGAAGGCAACGTCACCACGGACGGTCCCGGACCGTTGCCGCTGGTCGCGCCAGCCTCCGATTGGCCGCTGGCCCGTGCGATCCTCGCCCGCAGGTTTACGTTGACGTCGCCGGTTCCGGCTGCCGGCCTGGTCCCGGGCAGCGTTCCCCCCGGCGTCGCTCCCGTTCCGCCGCCCGCCGGTATGCCGGCTCCGCTGACGATTCGGCCGATCGCCGCGACATCCGCCAAAACTGCGACACGGGTTTCAGGCGTGCGGCCCGGCGACCTCGGGCGAATCGATCAGTACGGCAGAGGCGGGGCACTGGTTCCGGTTCCCATGGCGGACGTTTACCTGATCCGGTCCGGCGAGTTGGTGGCCACGCTCAAGGCCGATGAGGAAGGACTGTTCCGGCTGCCGCTCACCCTGCAGCCCGGGATTCACACCCTCGTTTCGATCGGAACCCCGCTAAACGGCACCCAGCTGGGGGCGAGCGTGACTGGTCTAAGCGTATTGGCGACCGCGGATGACGCCCTCATCGACGAGGTTCGAGGCGAATCTCAGTCTGAGATGCGGCCCGTCGCGTTCCGGCGAATCGTGAAACAGGGGCCGGCATTCTCCGTGACGCAGGCTCCCGGTACGGATGTCGTCTCTGCGCTTGGCAACGATGGTCCCGGTCCCCCCGGCTTTATCCCGCCCGGCGGCCCCGGCTTTGGGGCTCCCGGCGGCGGTTTGGGCGGCGGTGCAGCAGGGGGGGGCGGCGGTTTGGGCGGCGGCGGCTTACTGATCCCCGCTCTGATCGGCGCTGGGATCGGCGCCGCAATCGCTGGCGATGATGACGACGATGATGATGGCAACAACGGCAACAATCGCAACAACGGCAGGGGCTTTGGCGTGGGCGGGACTCCGCCGGCGGCGACTCCGGCGCGGAACAATGCTCCGCCTTTCAATGGCGGCGTTCCCGTTGGGCCGTGACGGTCTTGATTAGGACTGCGTCGTGATCGAGAAGCAGGAAGGGAGCCTGCCGAGAAACCCTCAAACGCCCGGCCGCAAGATCGGCCGGGCGTTTGTCGTCCGTGCCGATCAAGCGGCCCGGCGTCGAGCCGAGGCTCGTCGGCGTGAGTCGCAATCTCGCGAGCAACGAGTTTCGTCTCGTTCACGGCCGCTCCCCACGGTGCCGCAGCCAGCGGAGCCGGCGCCGGACTCATCGATGTCCTACGCCGCCGTCGCGGTCGTCGCCGCCGTCATCACGACGCCGTGGTTTCTCGGCACGGCCGAATCGATTCAGTTGGGCCTCGCGACGGCTGGACTTGCCTTCGTCGCCGGAGGACTCACGCTGAAGTCCGGTGCGGGTCTGATTCCCGGGGCGGTCTGGCCGTTGGTCGGCGTACTTCTCTTGGGGGCGTCGCAAGCCCTATCGCCGATCTCCGGAGCGGATCTAGAGACGACGACGGGCGAGTTGGCGCCTCATTTCGTGCCGGTGTCCGTCGCTCGGTCTTCGACTCGGGAGACGCTCGCCGTCGTCACGCTCGGCGTGCTGACGTTTCTGCTCGCGTCGCAGGCCGGCGTTCATAGCGCAAGTCGCCGAGTCATTTGGTGGGGCGTCGCGGGCACGGCCGCCGCTTTCGCAGTCGCCGGGCTTGTCGGACGTTTGGGCCTGTCCATGCAATACGGCTTCCGTTCCACCGAGAGCGAGGCGGGTCTGACAGGCGGGTTCTTCGCTTCGATGAACCGGGGGCACGCTGCCGAACTGATGAACCTCGGTCTCGCGGCGGTCCTCGGTCTGCTTGCGACCGGCGGGGGACGGGCCGCGGCCGCCTGCGGAGTGGTGATTGCCGCGGGACTCGTCGTCGCCGGCAGCCGGGCCGGACTGGCTGCCGTCCCGGTGGGGCTGCTGTGCGTGGGCGGCGGTCTGGCATTCCTCGGTCGGCGGGGGGCGAACGGCGAGACGCATCCGTCCGCCGAGGCGGGGGCGATCTTCGATCGTCAGCGGGCTCGATGGGTCGTCGCGGCGGGCGTCGTCACCGTCTTGGGGGGGGCGGCCATGTCTTTGTGGCAATTTGAAGTTGAGGACACGACGATCGGCCGGCTGGAAGAATCATGGACAAGTACGTTCGAAGAGCAGATCTCCTTCCGTTGGGAGCACTGGAAAGACGCAATCGGCGTCGCGGGCGATTTGCCGTTCTTCGGCGCCGGACTCGGAACGCATCGATACGCCACTCCGCCCTATCAGACGGAACCAGCGACCAGCTGGGCGACCCACGCGGACAACCAGTACGTCGAAACGTTGGTCGAAGGCGGGATCGCGGGACTGTTCCTGCTAGCCGCGACGGCCATTGGCCTCTTCTGGGGGGTGAGACGGGCCGGAGCGGCCGGGGCGGGGGACGCGGTGGTGGTCGCCGGCTATGCGGTCGGGGCCATTGCCGTACATGGGGCGTTCGATTACGGGATCACCCGACCGCCCGTCCTGCTGACGGCGGCGGCGCTGCTCGGCGCTGCAT
>NZ_WTPX01000007.1 GCF_013036045.1 Alienimonas chondri | reverse complement strand
ATCGTCGCGGGCGGGGCGACGGGGGTGCTGGAGAACGTGCGAGCGTTGCGGGAGCGCTACGGCCGCTCGCCGGAGCGGGTGGCGATCGTCGGCTGGGACGTGGACGGCGAGGTCGCGAGCTGGCCGGACGAGGACCGCGGCTTTCTCCGCTCCGTGGCGTTCCTCGGCGTCCGTGACCGGCAGCAGGCCGATCGGGTGAGCGACGCGCTCGGCGGCCGGGAGGTCGTCGCCCAACCGGACAATGCGTTCTCGCTGCTGTGGCATGAGTTTCGTCCCGCGGTCGTCGGCCCCGGAGAAAGCCGACGAGAAAGCGGGGCGGGGCCGACGGGGCTGAATCTTCTGCCCCTGTTCATGAAGCGACAGAAGGGCGAATGGGCGACCGGCACGGCGATGGAGGGGATGTATCGCCGGACCGGCTCGCCGCTGGCGGACGTCATTCACACCCTCGGGCCGGACTACGTCCGCACGATCCGGCGATTCGTGGCGGGCCGGGGCGGGGACTTCGTGCACATCCCCTTCACGCCGGAGGACGATCTGTTCGCTCGGTCGGCGCTGCGGGGGTTGAAGATTCGATTCCGCCCCTACGACGCGGACCCGCGTCGGACGTTCGCCGCGGTCGCGGATTGCGGGGAGTTCCTCTCGACCCGGTTTCATGCGCTGGTCTTCGCGTTGGCTGCGGGCGTGCTCTGCCGACCGATGCTTTACGCGGCGAAGTGCGAAGCGCTGCTGGCCGATACCGGTTGGGATCTCGCGGAGAGCGCCGCGATCAGCCGCGCGGATCTCGTCGCAGACCCCGTCGCGGCGGCCGATCGCCTGTTGAGCGGGCGCCCGATCGTCGCTCCGTCGACCGGCGGGGCCGGGGCGACGCTGGAGGAACTGGCCGAACAGGCCTCGGAGGTGCTGGCCGCCGCCGTGCGGGCGATCGCGGACGGCTCCGGCTGAGTTCCGGGCCGGCTGAGCGTCGGTGGGACAGTCGCCTCGTCAGTAGATAGCATCGCGAGCGTGACCGACGCGGCCCCCGACTCTCCTCCGCCTTCGGTTCGCCCCGCCGGCGTGCTGTTCAGCGCGAACGATGCGGTCTTTGATTGGACCGTGGCGTACTTGGAGAGCTACCGCGCTCACAATCCCGACCTGCCGTTGGCATGGATGCCGTTCGACGACCGCTGCGAACGGGTCGCGGCGTTGGCGGACGACTACGCCTTTACCACATACGAAGACCCGGCGTTCGAGCGACTCGAAGCGATCGGCCGCACGCTGGATCTCGGGCTGACGGCGTACGGGCCGCGGTGGTTTCGCCGGTACGCGGCGTTCTGGGGGCCGTTCGAGCGGTTCGTCTATCAGGACTGCCGCCAGCTTGTGCTGTGCGATTTGACGGAGTTCGTCGGCGCTTCGGAGCAATATGGGTTCGACCTGCTGCACTTCGATTGCGCCATCGATCAGGTGTACGAACCCGGCCCGGTGCGGCGGGAGTTCCTGCGGCGGGGGCGGGGACGAGGGTTCATGTCCGGCCAGTGGGCGAGCCGGCGGGGGCTGTTCGATCTGGAGACGCTCGAACGGTTCGCGGAGGAGTGCGTCGCCGTCCGGGAGCAGATGAACCCCCGCAACACCGATCAGTTCTTCCTGAACTACTGCTGCGACGCCGGCACGACGGTCTCTGACGAAGCGAACGACGAAGCCGGCGGCGAACGGCCGATCGTCACGGGACACTTCGCGGAGGTTCTGGGCGATCTCTGTCGGGACGCCTGGGTCCGCCAGCCGGGGCGGGTGTACCGGGACCAGGCGGGCGTCGCTCGCCGTTGGGACCACGGCGGGATCGATCACGGCAAGCGGGTGCCGATCCTGCATTGGGCCGGGCTGCCGCTCTCCCCGGCGATGCCGGAGGCGGAACTGTTCTACTCCTACCGAAACCGTCGCGACGGAGCGGGGCGACGCTCGATTGACGCGCTGCGGCGGCGGGCGTCTCGGCCGCTGCTGCGGCTCGCGGACAAAGCCCGGCGGCAGCGGCAGATCAATACGCTGTGGCATCGTCTGCGAGGCCGGCGATGAGCGGAGGCGAGGAACATCTCGACTCGCTAAAGATCCGGGCGTATCTGGAACCGGGCCGCACGCTGGAGCCGGTCACCGGCGTGGGCCGCCATGCGAACGCGATGGTGCGGGCGCTCGCGGAGCGACCGGGGGTGAACCTCGACCTGCTGTTCTCCCGCGAATGGCTGGGGGAAGACGCGCGACTGCCGGCGAACGCCCCGCTGCGCGATCTGCCGTTCTCCGCCTACGCCCTGCCGGAACGGCTGTCCGAACGGCTGCGTAAGCTGACGGGGCACCCGTCACTCGCGAAGCACGCGGCGGGGGCGGACGTGGTCTACGCCCCCGCGGATGCCGTCCTCCCCACCGGCGCCGTGCCCGCGGTCGTCACGCTGCACGACGTGTTCGCGGTCGACCCGGCGTTCCCCCTCTACCGGGCCAACCCGGCCGCTCGTCGATTGGAACGTCGCTGGCGACGATGGCTGCCGCGGCTGTTTGACTGTTCCGATGCGGTGCTAACGGTCTCCGACGACAGCCGCCGCCGGATGCGAACCCTCACCGACACCGCCGACACCCCGGTGATCGTCGTCGGCAACGGCGTGTCGCCCTGCTTCTACGCGATCGCGGCGAAGAACCCCGCCGACTGCGTTCGTCCCGGCCCGTGGCCGTACGTGCTGGCGGTGGGCGGATTGCAGGGGCGGAAGGGCGCCGCGGAGATGCTGGCCGTCGCCGCGGAGCTGCATCGTCGCGGGTCGGAGCTGCGGGTCGTGTTCGTCGGTCGGCCGGAGTCGGAATGGGCCGAGGCGGCGGCGAAGACGCCAAACGCGGTCGTCGCCGGCCCGCTCGGCGACGACCTGATGGCCGATTACCTGCGAGCCGCGGAGGCCCAGTTGTTCCTGTCTCGCTACGAAGGATTTGGCCTGCCGGCGCTGGAGGCGATGGCGGCCGGCACGCCGGTCGTCGCTGCGGACGAGACGAGTCTCCCGGAGGTCGTCGGCGACGCCGGCGTCTGCCTCTCCCCCGACGACACGACGGCCGTGACGGACGCGCTCCTGTCGTTCGCCGAGCGCGGTCCCGACCGGGAGGAACTGGTGCGAAAAGGCCATGCCCGAGCCGCGGGATTCACCTGGGCGGCGTGTGCGGAGCGGGCCTTTCAAGCGCTCTCCGCCGCGGCGAATCGGGACCATGATCGGTTGGACGAACTCGCCGAGACCCCGCTGGCGGACGCCCCGGCCTGACGGCGCCCGATTCGCTGCGCTCACCGGTCCGGGGGGATCAACCCCCCGGCTCGCCGGCCCCTCACCGGCGGGGCGGCGATCCTGCGTGCGCCTCACGGAGATAGGCCGTGTAACGATCCGCCCAGATCGAGGTCGAATACGCCGCGGCCAGTCCATTGGAGCGCCGACCGTACTCCGGCAGCTCCGCGTGACGATCGTGCAGGAATCGCAGCCCGCGGGCGAGGGCCGGGGCGTCGTCGGGGGGCACGGCGAGGCCGTTGTAATGCGGGCGGAGCAGCTCGACGCTCGAACCGCACGCCTCCGTGCAGAGGATCGGCAACCCGGCGGCGGCGGACTCGACCAGCACCAGCGGCCACGGGTCGAACCGGCTCGGCAGCACCAACGCCCCGGCCGCGGCGAACCGGTCCCGCATGTCGGCCGGTTGCACGAACCCGCGATCCTCGATTCCTTCCCGGCCGGCGATCAGATCGCCCCGCGGGCCGGTCCCGCAGCATTCCAGCGCCCACGGTTCCCCGGCGCCGTCACGGGCCACGCCGTCCCGATAGCGGGCGTACGCCTCGGCGAGAACGTCGAGCCCCTTCACGTCCGCGTACCGTCCGGCGAACAGGAACCGACGCGGCCATTCGCTTTCTTCCCGGCGTTGCAGGCACTCGGACAGCCCGGCGTGATCGACCCCGTACATCCCCCGTCGCAATCGAGCCTGCGGGATGCCGAGGCGAACGCCGTACTGCCAACTCCGCTCGCCGGTCACCACCGTGATCGCGCAGCGGTTCAGATAATCCGTGAGCCGAAAACGGGCGATCCGCTGCCGGAGCGTGCCCTGCCACGGCGTATCAAACGTCATCATGAACCCCGGCGGCCCGCCGTGCTCCTCCGTTCGGAGCGGCTCGCCGTAGGGGAGGCGGCGATACGCGCGGTACCGCCAACCGTTGAGTACGACCACGTCCGGCCGGCGCTCCGCGACGAGTTCGCGGACCAGGGCTTCGTCATCCAATTGCTCCGGTTCGAGCAACCGGCAGGGGAGACCCGCGACGACATCATCGGCGAACGCGGCCTCCGTCCCGGAGGAGCGACCGGAGGCGAGCGCGATGAAGAAGGGGTCGACGTCCGCCCGCCCGGCGAGTTCCCGAAAACAGGCGGCCATATACCCGTTGATCTCCGACCAGCAAAAGACGACCCGCAACGGATCGCCGTTCGCGGAGACGCCCTTCGAGGGGACGGGGGACGGGGAAGACGTCACGAGCGAGCGTCCGGCGCCGGAGAGAACAGGGGCGAAACCGCCGCGGCGGAGGGCGATCCTAACTCGACGCTCCCAGCCCGCCCACCGTCGCCCGGCGCCGCGCCCGGTGCGTCAACGGGGGCGGCGACCGGCGTGGCGTGCGGGGCGCCGCGACTGCACGATGGCTGACCCGCCCCGCCCGCATGACGCTCCGTGATGCTTCATCGAACTTGCCGCTCGAACCGTTTGCTCTGCACTCGGACTTGGCGGATGACGCTCGTGGCCTGCCTGGCGACGATCTGCGGGCCGATCTCGGCGATCGCGCAATCTTCGGACGCGGCGTCGAACGTGGCAGCGTCGGTCGAGGGACATCAAACACGGAACGTGCACGGGTGGACGGTGCACGTCAGCGATGCGCTGCTCGCCGATCGGCCGCAGGAGGTCGAAGCCGCTCTGCCGTTGATCGAAAAGCAATTGGGCGAGGTCGCCCGATTGCTGCCCGCGAAGCCGCTGGCCGCGGTCCGCACGGTTCCGATCTGGCTGTCCCCGACCTACGACGGCGTGCGGCCGACCGCGGAGTATCACCCCAACGCCGGGTGGCTGAAGCAGAACGGCCGTCGGCCGGCATTGGTCCGGTCGGTCGAACTCACGAACGTGAGCATCTTGCCCCGTGAGCACGAACGGATGCCGATGTTGATGCTGCACGAACTCGCCCACGCCTATCACCATCAAACGCTCGGCTTCGACGATCCCCGCGTCATTCGGGTCTACGACGCCGCCAAGCAAAGCGGTCGCTACGACGCCGTCCGCCGCCGCGATGGACCGGGGAAAGCGGAACGCGTGGAGCGGGCGTACGCGATCACGAATCATAAAGAATACTTCGCCGAATCGACGGAAGCCTATTTCGGCCGCAACGACTTCTTCCCGTACACCCGGGAAGAATTAAAACGGCACGATCCGCGGATGCACGATCTCGTCGCGAAACTCTGGGCCGTCGACGCGAATCAAGCCGCCGGCGCCCCGGGCGCTGCCCGCTAACGCTTCTCCTATCCGTTCCGATCACCCCGCCTGAAAGGCGCCCGCGTTGAAGATTGAAAACATCAACGTTTATCAGGTCGATCTCCCGCTCCGCGAAGGTCGTTACAGTTGGTCGGAGGGCAAGAGCGTCGACGTGTTCGATTCCACGGTGGTGGAAATCGAAACGGACGCGGAGATCACCGGGTACGGCGAGGTTTGCCCATTGGGCCCGGTCTATCTCCCCGCCTACGCCCGCGGCGTGCGGGCGGGGATCGAGGAGTTGGCCCCGGCATTGATCGGACAGGATCCGCGGCGTCTGCTGGTTCTGAACGAACTCATGGACCGGGCGCTGAAGGGACACCCGTACGTCAAATCGGCCATTGATATCGCCTGCTGGGACATCCTCGGCAAAGTCGCCGGGCTGCCGGTGTGTGAGTTAATGGGCGGACGCTATGCGGACGACGTGACGCTGTACCGGGCGATCTCCCAACGTCCGGCGGCGGAGATGGCTGCGAACGTCGCCGACTATCGCGAGGAAGGCTATCGCCGCTTCCAACTCAAGGTCGGCGGGCACGCCGACGAGGACATCGCGCGGATCCGCGCCGTCGCCGAGGCGCTCCAGCCCGGCGACAAACTCGTCGCCGACGCCAACACCGGCTGGCTGATGCATGACGCGATGCGGGTGGTCAACGCCGTTCGGGACGTGGATGTGTATATCGAGCAGCCCTGCAAGTCCTATGAGGAATGCCTCAGCGTGCGCCGCAACACGACGCTGCCGTTCGTGCTGGACGAAGTGATCGACTCCGTGCCCGCGATCCTCCGCGCCGCGGCGGACGGGGCGGCGGACATCGTCAATATTAAGATCAGTAAGTTCGGCGGATTGACCCGCGCCAAGCAGGCCCGCGACCTGTGCGTTTCGCTGGGGATCGCGATGACGTTGGAGGACAGTTGGGGCGGCGATATCGTCACGGCGACGATCGCCCATCTGGCTCAAGGCGTGCCGCCGGCGCTGCAATTTACGTCGACGGACTTCAATAGCTACGTGACGACCTCGATCGCCGACGGCGCTCCTCAACGGGTGAACGGTCGAATGTCCGCCTCCGCGGAGCCGGGGCTGGGCGTGCGGCCGAACTTCGACGCCCTCGGCGACCCGGTCTGGCGCAGCGGAACCTGAATGCGCGATCGCGTCGATGCGGGCAGGATTGGATCGGAGAGCGCTGATCTCTAATTTGGCGCCCCCTTCCCCGATCGCGACGTCCCGCCATGTTGATTCGAAGCCTCCTCGCTGCGGCGCTCGCCGTCTGCTGCGCTTCACAGACCGCCGCCGCGGGCCCGCTGAAGGTGTTCGTGCTCGCCGGGCAGTCGAACATGCAGGGGCATGCGCATATTCGCACCATGGACGCGATGGCGCTGGACCCCGAGACCGCGCCGCTCCTGGCCAAGATGCGTGACGAGAACGGGACGCCACGGGTGCTGGACGACGTGTGGATCTCGTCGCTCGGCTCCGCGGATGAGGTGCGGACCGGGAAGCTGACCGCCGGTTTCGGCGCCGACGCCCGCGGTCCGAAGATCGGGCCCGAGTTCACCTTCGGGATCGCCATGCACGAGGCGCTCGATAAACCCATTTTGATCATCAAAACCGCGTGGGGCGGTAAGAGCCTGCACACCGATTTCCGCCCGCCGAGCGCTGGCCCGTATGAGTTCAACGAAGCTCAACTGGAGAACTTCGCCAAGCGGGACGTGGACGTCGACCAGGCCAAAGCGGAGAAGGCCGAAGCGACCGGCCGCTATTATCGTTTGATGACGGAGCACGTCAAAACGGTTCTCAAGGACGTCGGCGAGGTCGTCCCGAACTACGATCCGGAGCAGGGCTACGAACTGGCCGGCTTCGTCTGGTTCCAGGGCTGGAACGATATGGTCGACGGCGGCGCCTACCCGGATCGCGGCCGAGCGGGCGGGTACGATCAATACGCCGAACTGATGGCGACGTTCATCCGCGACATGCGTCGCGATCTGGATGCCCCGAAGCTGCCCTTCGTCATCGGCGTGTTGGGAGTCGGCGGACCGGTCGAAGACTACGGCCCCGACCAACAGCGGTACCGCGAGACCCACGCGAACTTCCGCGCGGCCATGGCGGCTCCGGCCGCCCTTCCGGAGTTCCAGGGAAACGTCGCGGCGGTTCGTACCGAGCGCTATTGGGATATGGACGTCGTGGCGCTGCGTCTCCGTGAAAAGCCGCTCAAGGAGCGGAAAGATCAGATCAACGCCGCCGTCAAGAGCGGCGATCTGTCCCGCGAGGAGGGCGATGCCGCAATTAAAGAACTGTACGCCGCGGCCTTTTCGCCCCGCGAACTGACGATCCTGAATGACAGCACGTCGAACTTCGACTTTCACTACATGGGTTCCGCCAAGATCATGTCCCAGATCGGCCGCGGCTTCGCGGAGGCGATGGCGGAGATGATTCAGCCGCCCCGCAAGGCAAATTGATCGTCCGGCGGCGACCTTGCTTCACTCCCGTGCACGACCGCGGGGGACTTCGGTACAATGGCGCCGGCCGATTTCGCCGTGCTGCTGCTTCAATCAGACGACTGCTTGCCATGCTTCAAAGATTACGTCGGTTCCTGCCCGCCCTGGTTCTGTCGACGGCCTGGCTCTCGCCCGCTGTCTCGTCGGCCGCCGCCGCGGAAGAGCCGAACTTCGAGCAGGGCGATCACGTCGTTTACATCGGCAATACGCTGGCCGATCGCATGCAGCACCACGGCTGGTTGGAGACGTACCTCCAAGCCGCCATGCCGGGGCGCGAATTGACGTTCCGCAACCTCGGCTTCTCCGGCGACGAGGTGAACCGGCGTCAGCGAGCGGACAACTTCGGCGACGCGGACGAGTGGTTGACCAAGACGGAGGCGGACGTCGTCTTCGGATTTTTCGGCTACAACGAAGCGCTCCGGGGCGAAGACGGCCTCAAGAAGTTCGCTTCGGAGTTCGCGTCGATGATCGACGGGATGCGGGCGCAGAAATACAACGGGGAGTCCGCCCCCCGATTGGTGATGTTCTCGCCGTTGGCTCAGGAGAACCTGAATAGCCCGCACCTCCCGGACGGCTCCGCGAACAATAAGAACCTCGCGCTTTATACGGAGGCGATGCGGGCCGTGTGCGAGGGAAAAGACGTTCCCTTCGTCGACCTCTTCGTGATCTCGCAGGCGTTGTACGAGGCGTCGGACGAACCGTTGACCACCAACGGCGTGCATCTGCTCGACCGCGGCAACCGGGCCGTCGCCCGGGCGATCCTCACGACGCCCGGTTCGCCGCTGGCGAGCGTGGTCGAGGGACCGTTGCCGACGGACGAGCAGGTCGCGGAATTGCGTGACGCCGTGCTCGACAAGAATTATCACTGGTTCAGTCGATACCGCGTCGTGGACGAATACAACGTCTTCGGCGGTCGGTCCAAGCTTGCCTGGTTCGGACAGTCGAACGGCGACGTGATGATGCGGGAAATGGAGATCCTCGATGTGATGACGGCCAACCGCGATCGGAAGATCTGGGCCGTCGCACAGGGCAGCGAATATGAAGTCGCCGACGACAACCTCCCCGCCGAACTGGTCGTCAAACCGAACCGAGAGGGGCCGCTCGAAGGCGGAGCGTTCTCTTATAACGACGGCGAAGAGGCGATCGCCGAGATGACGGTGCAGGAGGGCTTGGAGGTCAACCTGTTCGCCTCGGAGAAAGAGTTTCCGCGGCTGATCAACCCGGTGCAGATGTCGGTCGATCCGGACGGCCGTTTGTGGGCGTCCGTCTGGCCTTCCTATCCGCACTGGAACCCGACGGAGGAACGGCGGGATGCGATCGTGATCCTGCCGGACGAGGACCGCGACGGGAAAGCGGACGACTGCATCGTCTTCGCCGACGAGTTGAACAGCGTCACCGGGTTCGAATTCTGGGGCGGCGGCGTGCTGGTCGCCGCGCTCCCGGAACTGTGGTTTTTGAAAGACACCGACGGCGACGACAAAGCCGACGTCAAGATTCGTTTGCTGCAGGGTCTGTCCAGCGCGGACTCCCACCACAGCGCCAACGCGATGTTGATCGGTCCCGACGGCTGGCTGTATTGGTCGCGAGGCATCTTTAACGTCGCCGCGATCGAGACGCCCACGCACACCTATCGCAGCGGGAAGTCGGGCGTGCACCGGTTCAACCCCCGCACCTTCGAGATGGAGTTCCATTATCCCATCGGCCCCAACCCGCACGGCGACGTGTTCGATCGGTGGGGCTATCAATTCGCCAACGACGGCACCTCCGGCACCGGCGGGTACGTCAGCCTCGGCAAGGGACTGCGGCCCGGAAACCGGCAGTGGTTCAAGAAGGAATGGCGCCCCGTCGCCGCGACCGGGTTCCTCTCCAGCAGCCACTTCCCGGAGGATCAGCAAGGCAATTTCCTAATCTGCAACACGATCGGCTTCCTCGGCCTGTTGCAATATGAAGTCAACTATAACGGCGCCGAGATCACGGCCGAACGCACCGACGACCTGCTGCAATCCAGCGATCCCAACTTCCGCCCGGTCGACGTGGAGATCGGCGGCGACGGGGCGCTCTACGTCGCCGACTGGCAGAACACGCTGATCGGCCACATGCAGCACAACATCCGCGACCCGAACCGCGACCATGAACACGGGCGGATTTATCGCGTCACCGCCAAGGGACGCGATCTACTCAAGCCCGTCAAGATGAGCGACAAGCCGATCGCGGAGGTCGTGCAGCACTTCCTCAGCCCGGAGAAGGGCGTGCGTTACCGCGCCCGGATCGAACTGAGCGGCCGCGAATCCGCGGACGTCATCCGGGAGATCGACGCCTTCGCCGCGTCCCTCGACCCCGAGAACGCGGACCGCGAGAGCGACGAGGCGCAAGCCCTGCTCGAGTGCCTGTGGGTCCATGAAGAACACCGCGTCCCGGATGTCGGTCTCGTCAAGAAGACATTCCAGGCCGATGAACCCCGGGTGCGGGCCGCGGCGATCCGCACGCTCGGTCACTGGGCGAATCACACGATCGGCGGGCGTCCGCTGACGGATCACCTGCCCGGTTGGGAGGGACTGTTGATCGCGGCCGCGACGGACGACTCCGCCTTGGTGCGGGCCGAAGCCGTGAAAGCGGCCGTCGAATTCGGCGGTCCCACGTCGGCCGACGTCATCTTCGAGACCGCGGTTCGCCCGACCGACCCGGAACTGAACGACGTGCTGGCCTACGCCCGCGGCACGATCGACGTCGATGCGATCCTCGCTAAAGCGATTCGGTCGAACGCCCCGCTGTCCGAGGCCGCCCGGAACTATGCCTTGGCCAACGCCGAGCCGGCTCTGCTGCTGGAGATGGATCAATCCGCGGAGGTGTACGAAGCCCTGCTGACCCGCGATCGGGTCTCCGAGAAGTACCGCCGCGAGTCGGTCGAGGCGTTGGCGAAGCTGAACGATCGCACCCCGCTCGCCCAGCTTGCCGACAGTCTGAAGGCCGTCGAGGCGAACGAGGGAGAGAGCCTCAATGCTCTCGCCGCGCTGCTGCCGGAGATCGCCGGTCAAGACGCGTCAAACCGGGAAACGTTGAAGCGGATCGCCTCCGAGACGGAGTCCTCGGCCGTTCGCGTCGCCGCGTACTCCGCTTGGCTGACGCTGGGCGACGACGACGCGATCTGGCAGCACGCGATCGCCTCGCGGGAGCGACTCGGCGATCTGCTGGTGAGCCTGCAGAAGTCCAGCGACGCGACCGTCGCGGAGCGGTTCTCCCCGCTCGTCCGGCCGCTGATGTTCGAACTGCCGACCGGTCTGCGAAGCGACGCGGACAACGTCTCCGTCGCCCCCGGCGCCGCGGTCGCCTTCGAGTATTACGCCCCGAATCCGCCGAACGTGCGGAACGACACGCTCGACGCCCTCACGCCGCAGCTGACCGGCTCGATCGATCGCTTCGAGACGTTCGTGCCCGGCGGCGTCCAGGACCGTTTCGCCACCCGGCAGACGTCTTCGCTGCTCGTTCCCCGAAGCGGCCGCTATACGTTTTACCTCACCTCGGACGACGGCTCGCGTCTCTATCTCGACGGCGGAGAGGTGATTAACCACGACGGCCTGCACGGGATGAACACCAAGTCCGGCTCGATTCGGTTATCGGCCGGCTTGCACGAGATCGTCGTGAACTACTTCGATAACGGCGGCAGCGACGGCTTGAAGCTCGCGTGGGAAGGGCCGGGCATGGAGCGGCAGCCGATCGACGAGACCGCGCTGCGGAACCCCGGCCGCGGCAATCTGCGGCAGCAGGCGCTGCAAGGGATCGCCGACTGGCCCGGCGATTCGGGACAGAAGATCGACGACTTCGCCCGGCTGGTGATCGCCGATTCCCTGACCGGCGCCGCTCTGCGGGCGCTCGCCGCGATGCCGGACGGCGCCGTCGCCGATCGGTTGTCGAAGGAAGACGCCGGATTGGCGCTCCGCACGCTGCTGGAACAGGCCGAAGCGGCGACGCCGGTCGAACGGCAGGGCGCCGACTACTCGAACCTGCTGACGCTCGGGGCGGAACTGGCCACAGCCAGCCGGTCGCCGGCGGGCAAGCAGTTGAAGGCGCTGCGTGCCAGCATCCCGGTGAAAGCGGACCCCGCGGTGATGGCCCTCGGCGCCGAGGTCTATCGCCGTGAGAGTCACTGCGCCACCTGTCACCAGCCCAACGGACAGGGTCTGCCGAACCTCTATCCGCCGATCGACGGCACCCTCTGGGCGACCGGCAACGAGGAGCGCCTGATCCGCATGGTGCTCGACGGCATGCACGGCACGATCGAGGTGAAGGGCAAGCGGTACAGTTCCCCGCCGCTGCCCCCGATGACCGGCTTCCGGCAGATCTTGAACGACAGGGAGATCGCCGCCGTGCTGACGTACGTGCGCAACTCCTGGTCGAACCGGGCGAAGCCGATTGAACCGGCGCAGGTCGCCGCGATGCGGGCGATCGACCGCGGGGAGGACGCCTCCTTCTGGAGCGCCTACGACCTGCTGACGGAGTACCCGCTGGAGGACGGCAGCGAACCGATCAAACCGCTGACGACCGACGGCTGGGTGCCGAAGCTGGTCAAGGAATGGACCGCGAAGGACTTTACCGACGCGGAACTCGCCGCCGGCGGCCGGTCGTTCGAGTCCGGCGCCCGTTCGTTCAAACGAATCGGCTGCATCCAGTGTCACAAGGTCGGCGGGGAGGGCGGCGTGTTCGGCCCGGATCTCGCCAAGCTGGATCCGAAGAAGCGGACGCCGGAGCACGTCCTCGAATCGATGCTCAATCCGTCCAAGGAGATCGCGGAGGAATACGCGATGCGGAGCTATCTGACGGCCTCCGGCGAGGTCGTCGCCGGCTTCGTGAT
The DNA here is from genome assembly GCF_013036045.1 of Alienimonas chondri. Taxonomy (GTDB): domain Bacteria; phylum Planctomycetota; class Planctomycetia; order Planctomycetales; family Planctomycetaceae; genus Alienimonas; species Alienimonas chondri. The sequence continues at coordinate 54,400 of NZ_WTPX01000007.1, read as the reverse complement.
CGACGAGAACGAGACCCGCGTCCGCGTGAAGGCCGATCCGCTCAATCAGGATGAGCCGACGATCGTGTTGAAGGATGAGATCCTGGAGGAGATGAAGAACGACCAGTCCGCGATGCCGACCGGTCTGCTCAACTACTTCACGAAGGAAGAGGCGTTGGACCTCATCGCCTACGTGATCGCCGGCGGCGATCCGCAGAGCGACCTGTTCAAGGACTGAGCGTCATGCCGCTGCTCCCCTCTCCCCTTTTTTGGGGGAGAGGGGCCGGGGGTGAGGGGGCTGAAACCGCCAAACCACGTTTCACGGTTCCGTCGCTCCAGCCGGGCGTTCGTCCGTTGTTCGTTTCGTTCAATGCTGACAGGCCTGGGCGAGGTCGTTCAGAATGCAATCCTCACTCAGCCTCGGCTTGCGCCTCGGGCTGCCAGATTGTGCAAATGGGTTGTGGGTTTATTCCGCCCCGTCCGTCGTTCCGCAAAGGGACACCGTCATGCCGAGCGCGGCGGCGGCGGCGGCCTTGGCGTGTAAGGCGGTCGTCGCCTCCGCCTCGGAGTTCGCATAGGCGACCTGAATATGATTCGCCCGGTGCCGGGCCATCATTTGATCGCGGCTCACCCCGCGCAGCACGGCGTGCATGATCGGCCATTGCGGCGTCGTCGCGTTCCAACGGCGTTCAGTCTCCTCACGCGGCAACGCAACCGCGTCGGCGAGGCCGAGATCCATATGCAGGCGGTCGTCCTCGACGAAGATCCGCGACCACACCACCGGCCCCGGTTTGCTAATCCCCCGCACCGTGCTGCCGCCGGAGGGGAAATACATCCCCGGCTGACGGAACCCTTCCGCCCCCGCCCAACCGCCTTCGAAGTGGGCCGGCGGGGCGGCGCCGCTGATCTCCAGCACCCAGATCTCCCCCTCGACCGTGCCGCTGGCGTCTTCGTCGGACCACCGCAGGTCGTGCAGCGTGTTCTCCGTGGGTTGGCCCAGCGCCCGATGCACCCGTTCGGTCAATAAACCGTCCAGTCCCGCGCACTCGTCCACTTCATTGAAGTGCGTCAGCGGGCGGCCTTCGTAGAGCACTCGCTCGCCGTCCCGACTGCGAACCGGGGGGCGATCGCCGTTGTTCAGCATCCCCTCGACCAGATCGCTGGCCGGCAGCAGGTCTTTGAGTCCCTGTTGATATTGAATGCCGATCGCGTCGCAGCCGAAGTCGTCGGCGATCCGCACGGCGGCGACGTACATGCGGCACTGATCGCGAATCTGAGCGTCCGTCAGGTTTTCATCATGGTTCGGACCGGTATGGAAGGTCATTCCCCGCTCTTCGAGCCACGTCCGCACGGCGTCGGCCTCCGCGTCCGCGACCTGTTTCGTCTCGTGATAGAGGGCGGACTGGCTGAGCCGCTCTTTGAAGACGCCGCAGGGCATCAAGAGATGGTCGGGAATGATCGCGTTGAACATCCCCATGCAGCCCTCGTCGAACACGCCGAGGATCGCCTTTCGCTGCTGGAGTTCTGCAGCGATCTCCTCGCCCACTCGGCGGGCCTCCTCCGCGGCGGCGGAGGGTTTGAACGGGCGGACATGCGAGAGGTCATGCTCGATAGTCCTACCGTTCAGCCAGGCGCTCAAACGGGAGGTGAACCACTCGTCTTCGAACGTCTCGCTCCACAGCGAATCGAACGGCACCCCCGCTTTCGCCAGCGAGCCGTTGAGGTTCAGCAACCCCACCAGCCCCGGCCACTGCCCGGACCAGTTTGCGACCGTGAGAATCGGCCCGCGATGCGTCGTCAGCCCGGCGAGCACATGGTGCGAGTATTGCCAGACCGCCTCCGCCACGATCAGCGGCGCCTCCGGGTCCAGCGTGGCGAAGATGTCGATTCCTTCCCGCTGCGACGCGATGAACCCGTGTCCGCGGTCCGCGTCGACGGCGTGACCGCGGACCAGTTGGGCGCCGCAGCGTTCGACGGCGGTCGAGAGCGCGGCTTCCATCTCCGCCTGGGCCGGCCAGCAGGCGCGATTCGCGGACTCACGCAGGTCGCCCGAGGCGACGAGTTGCACGGGGGAGGACATAATGAGATGAATTGTTAAGGGTGACGGGAACGATCAGCGATCGGCAGATTCGGGCAGTCGGGCGTCGACGGCGGCCAACCGGTCGAACAACCGGTCTTTCCAAAGCTCACGCAGCGCCGGATCGTTTGCGGCGAGGTCGGTTCTCTCCCCCGGGTCGGCGGAGAGGTCGTACAGTTCGAGGGCCTCGGTCTCGTAGAAATAAATGGCTTTGTAGCCGCCGACCATCAGCGCCGAATGCGGGCCGACGAACGGCGCCTGCGGATCGTTCCAACCGACCGGCCGGGTGGGGAACGCGACGCCTGTCTCCGGGTGATAATAGGGGAAGTGCCAGAGCATCTTCCGGGCGCCCCGCGGTTCGCCGTGCCCTTCGATACGCCGCCGAATCGAGATGCCGTCCAGCGGGCGCGTGTTCAAGGGGATCACACCGGCGTAGTCGGCGAAGGTGGGCAGGAGGTCCGTCCCGATCACCGGCGCGTCGATCGTTTTGCCGACCGGCACGCCGGGGCCGCGGACGATCATGGGCACCCGCACGCCGCCTTCGTAGAGCGTCCATTTATGCCCCCGCAGCGGAGCGTGACGGGCGAACCGCGGATCGCCGCCGTTGTCGCTGAAGAACACGACCAGCGTGTTCTCAGTAAGGCCGGATTCTTCGAGCGCCGTTAAGAGCCGACCGACCTGATGATCCAGCGTTTGCACGAATGCGGCGTACTGCGCCCGCGACTGCTGCATACCGGATTCGTTTCGATATCGGTCTGTCAGCCACTTCGCCCGCGGCTTCACCGGGGTGTGCACATAGAAGTGACTGACGTGCAGATAAAACGGCGCCGCGTCCGTGCCGCGGTTCTCAAGATAATCAATCGCCCGATCGGTGAGGGAGTCTTCGGGGAACGCCCCGTCGGGCGTCGGTTCCTTCGAGCGGTCGGTGTTATAAGGGTGTCCGCCGAAATCCTCGACGGCAGTCTCAAACCCCTGCTTCGGCGGGCCGAACTCCGGGCTCCAACCGAGATAGCGGCCGTGATGCGGGTTCAGATGCCACTTGCCGAAGAACGCGGTGTCGTATCCGGCGTCGCCGAGCACCTCCGCGGTCGTCACCTCTTCCAACGGGAGTTGCAGCGTATAGGGAGGCGTTTTCAGCGGCGCCCCGGGGATCGCCTGTCTTCCGGCCTCCGGTTTGGTGACGAACGTGAAGTTCAGCCGCGCCGGCGACCGGCCGGTGAGGATCGCCGCCCGGCTGGCGGAGCAGATCGGCGCCGGCGCGTAGGCCTGCGTGAACCGAACCCCCTCCGACGCCAGCCGGTCCAGCGCGGGCGTCTCGAACGGCCCGCCGTAACAGCCGAGGTCTTGATACCCCAGATCGTCGGCGAGTATAAGCAAAATATTTGGCCGCCCCTTATTCTCAGAGGGCGGGGCGCCGGGGAGCGGGGCCGCGAGCAGGGAGCACGCGAGCAGCGACGTGACGGACATCAATTTATACCTGCTGGCGAAGTCGGTCCGAAGGTTTCGGCGAGCCGACGATAGTCTTGATACACCGTTTGATAGAGAGCGGCGGCCTCCGCGTTCGGCGCGATGCGGGCCTCGACGGGGACGGGTTCGGCCATCGCTTCGATCGTCTCCGCGACGGTGTCGAACCGACCGGCGGCGACCATCCCCAAGATCGCCGCCCCCAGCGCCGGAGCTTGCCGTGCGGGGTGCACGTCGATCGGTTCGCCCAGCACGTCGGCGTAGATACGCACCAGTTCCGGGTTGTGATGCGGCAGGCCGCCGGTCGCGATCAGGCGTTCGATCGGCACGCCGTTCTCGCGATGCAGATCCACGATCCACCGCAGTCCGCACGCGGAGGCCTCCAGCAATGCCCGGTACAAATGGCCCGGCCCGGCGTTCAGCGACAGTCCGGTGAACGCTCCCCGCAGGGAGCCGTCCATCAACGGGGTGCGGCAGCCGTTCAGCCAATCAAGACAACGCACGCCGTCCGCCCCCGGCGGCAGCCTCATCGCATCGGCCGACATTGAGTCGAACGAATCATGCCCGACCAGTCTCTTCAACCAATCAAAGGCGTCGCCGACGGCCGCCTGGCCGGTTTCATAACCGAACAGCCCCGGCAGGATGCCGCCCTCCACGACGCCGGCCAGGCCGGGGACGAATTGTTCTTCCGTGGCGTTCAGCATGTGACAACTACTCGTCCCCAGCACCATCACCAGCGTCCCGGGCGCCGCGGCGCCGACGCCGGGGACGGCCGCGTGAGCGTCGATCACCGCCGCGGAGACCGCGATCCCCGCGGGCAACCCCAGCGCCGCAGCCCGCTCCTCCGTCAGCCGTCCGGCGACCTCGCCCGGCGCCAGTTTCCGCCCGGGCAGCTTCGTTCGCACCGCCTCGGCGAGATCGGGATGCACGGCGGCGAAGTAGTCGTCGCTCGGGTAGCCCTCCTCCTTCGACCACAATGCTTTATAGCCCGCCTGACAGGTCGAACGAGGCAGTGTATCGGCCTCGCCGCCGACGAGTCGCCAGACGAACCAGTCGCCCCCTTCGAGCCACACCTCCGCGGCGGCGGCGATCTCCGGAGCGTCCTCGATCGCCTCCAACATCTTCGGTTGGAGCCACTCCAGCCCGATGATGCCGCCGTATCGTATGAGAAACGCTTCGTCCCGCTCCGCAGCGATGCGGTTCATATGAGCCGTCTGTGCGACGGCGCCATGGTGCTTCCACAACTTCGGCCAAGCGTGCGGCTGGTCGGCGAAGCGGTCCAGCTTGCAGAGCGGCGTGCCGTCGTTGGTCGTCGGCAGCATCGTGCAACTGGTGAAGTCCACGCCGACGCCCACGACTTCGCTCGGATCGAGGTCCGCTTCGGTCAGCGCCGCCCGCACGGCGACCGCGGCGGCGGCGAGCCAGTCGTCTGGGTCCTGCAGAGCGAAGCGGGGCGGCAGCGGGCGGTCCGGTCCGGGCAGCGATCGAACGATCTGCCCATGTTCATAATTCGCCTCCGCCGTGCCGCGTTCGTTCCCGTCCGCATCGGCGAGCAGCGCACGGACCGACTCGGTTCCGAAATCCAATCCGAGGGCGACGGCGGTCATCGTGTCAGACGACTTTCGAGCTACAGAGAAGGAGCGTTCCGGAGACTGCGGAGGAGAGACGCGGTGTCATGAAGTCCATTCCGCGTCGATCGTTTCCAACACCGCGGCGACCTTCGCTCGCTCCGGCGGGAGAAACTTATTGAAGGGCTCGGCGAGGGCGTCGCCGCAGATCCCCCGCAGCGACAATGCCGACTTTATCGCTTTGATATGACGGGAGGCGTACTTGCCGATGTCGTACATCGCCCCCAATCGCTCGACCTGCTGTTGAAGCCGGGCGACGGCGGCGTCATCCCCCGCGACCGCGGCGATATACAGGGCGACGAACAGCTTGGGGAAGACGTTCGCCCCGCCGCACACGCCGCCGTCGCCGCCGAGACGGAGCGACTCCGCCAGCTTGCTTTCCGGGCCGATCAGGACGCTCCAGTCCGGCCGCAGACGCTTCTTTAATTCGACAAGGCGGGCGAAATAGTCGAGGTCGCCGCCGGAGTCCTTCACGCCGACGATCGGGTCGAGCTGCGACAGCGCCTCCACCGTGTCGATTTCGAACACGACCTTCGTCAGCGCCGGCATATTATAGAGCATCACCGGCAGCGGGATCTCCTGAACCAGTCGTTCGACGTATTGCCGCAATTCGGTCTGGCCGGCGGGAAAGTAGTAGGGCGGAGCGAGGACGACGGCGTCGGCTCCGCAGTCCGCGGCATGCCGGGCGAGAGCGATCGATTCTTCCGCGGAGGTGTCCGTCACGCCGATGAGCAGCGGGACGCGGCGCCCGCCGGCGGCGACGCTTTCGCAGGCCGCGCTGACCACGTCGCGCTGCAATCGGTGGCTTAACGACGGCCCCTCGCCGCTGCTGCCCAAGGCGAACAGGCCATGGACGCCGCCGGCGACGACGTGGGCGATCAGCCGCTCCAATCCGTCGCGGTCCAGTTCGTCCGGGCCCTTCTCGGACGGTCGCAGCGGCGTGACCAACGGCGGCACGAGGCCGTGATAGCGAGATAGACTCATACGGTCGCTTCGACGGGGGGAGGCTCGGGCCGGCGTCCGATCGGGGGAATGCCCGCGAGGAACCCGACGCCCAAAATAATGGCGGTCCCGATCACCGCGGTGAGATTCGGGTGCAGCGTATAGCGATAATCGGCGAGGGCGTCCGGCCAGACGTCGGTCGGCGAGAGCGCCATCCAGGCGACCACATGCAGCCCGCAGACCACCGCGATCGCCGCCCCGGCGGAGTTCGTTCGGCTCGCCATGCCCAGCAGGAACAGACCGACGATCCCGCCGCTAAAGATGCTCGCCAGCATCCACCAGATATCTAATGCGCTGTCCGTCAATCGGATCAACGCCAGGGCCATCCCGGTTCCGAGGACGCCCCACATCACCGTGGCGACCCGCAGGACCGTGACGGAGGCGGTTTCGCCGGCCTCCGGGGAGAAGAACCGTTTGTAGAAGTCTTCGAGAATGAGCGTGGCGGAGGAGTTCAGGCTGGTCGAGACGGTGCTCATCGCCGCGGCGAAGATCGCTGCGATCAGCAGGCCCCGCAGGCCCGCGGGCATCTGCGTGACGATGAAATACGGGAAGACGCGGTCGCCGATATTCGAGTTCGTCAACTCCGCAGCGACCGTCGGCTCTTCGCCAGGTTCGGCCGCGTTATTTCGCTCCTCGGCGACGATATTCCGCACGTCCGCCAACGATTCCGGCAGCGATTGATAATAGACGAACAGCGTCGTCCCGATGAAGAAGAACAGGGCGCTCATGGGGACGTACAGCAACCCGCCGAGCCACAGGCTCTTCTTTGCGGCGACGTCGGAGTCGGCGGCGATGTATCGCTGGACGTAACTCTGGTCGACGCCGAAGTTCTGCAAATTAATGACGATGCCGTACAGCAGCACGACCCACACCGTCGAGGTCGTCCAGTCCTCGATCGACCAGGAACCGAACGAGAATTTCTCCTGTTCCGCGGCGACTTCCACGACCGTGCCGACCCCGCCCGGGATCGCCCACAGCATCGCGATCAGGCAGGCCACCGCTCCGACGGACAGCACGATCGCTTGAATCGCGTCCGCCCAGATCACCGCGGCGATGCCGCCGACGAACGAATAAATCGTGACGGACACGCCCGTGACGAGGATCAACGTCGCCATGTCCCAGCCCAACAGCATTCGCATGGGCAGGGCCATCAGATACATCACCACCCCCATCCGGGCGATCTGCGTGAGCAGATAAAACACGCTGACGTAGATCCGCGCCCACAGCCCGAAGCGGCGCTCCAAAGCGGCGTAGGCGGAGACGTCCCGGCTCGCTCTGTAATAGGGGACGAACCATTTGACCGCGATCAACGTCGCGATCGGGATCGCGAGGCTGAAAACGAACGGGTTCCAATTGTCGGCGAAGCTTTTCCCCGGCAGCGCCAGATAACTGATGCTGCTGAGGTAGGTGGCGAAGATCGACAGCCCGCACACCCAGCCCGGCAGCGATCGATTGCCGGTGGTAAACCCCTCCGAAGACCCGCCCCGCCGCGCGAACGCGAAGCCCAGCGCCATCGTCGCCGTGAAGTACACGGCTAATACGATCCAGTCGATGGCCGAAAACGCGCCGATCATTCCACACCTCTTTTTGAACTGGGCGATTCGACGACGACGGTCGATTTTATGACGACGGCGGCGGGCGTCGGGGCGTTCATCCGTTCTCCCCCGCGGGGACGACGAACAACTGATCGCAATCCCCGACCCGCTGCATATACGCGATGCGCGAACCGTCCGGGGCGAATACGCAGGCGTGGGGCGTCGGCCCGGGCGCCGCGTTCGCCGTGAGACGGTCGACCCGCCCCTCGACCACGTCGACCGTGCAGACGCTGCCGTCGCCGATGAAGGCGATCCGGGCGCCGTCCGGGCTCCAGGTACACGCGGAGGTCGGTTCGATCCGGCCGTCGGTCACCTCTCGGATCGCTCCGCCGCCGCTGTTGATCAGGCAGACCCGCACGCGACCGTCCGCGCCGGTTCGATAGAACGCGATCTCGCCGGTCGGAGAACTGACGGGCCAATGCCGGGGGCCGGAGACGCCCGGGTGTTTCTCGGCGCCGGTGAACGTCAGGCGGATTTGCCGGGCGCCGGCGGGCGGGTTCGGACGGGTGGTCGGCGTGCCCTCCAGCGGTCGGCCGGGGGCCGCGACGGGGACGTCCGGCAGTTCGACTTTGAAGACCTCGGAGAAGGCTTCGCCCTGTTCGCCCCGCACCTCCCCGAAGAAGGCGAGGCCGCGGGAGTCCGGCAGCCAGGCGTCGGAGTACGCCCGGGCGATCTCGTCGCTGCCCGGCCGCGGTTCATCGGCGACCTCGGTCACCACGGCGGTGAATCGACCGTCGTGGTTCCGCGGGTGGTCGGCGGGGACGCCTGTCGGAATCGGCCAGGTCACCGCGACGACGCGGCGGTTCTGCGGAATCTCGGGATCGTCGGCGACGGCCAGTAGATGGTCCTCATAGGTCGAGGCGACCCGCCGGCCGTCGAGGCTGAAGGTGTGCAGATGGGTGCCGCCCCGCAGCGCCCCGGGGGTCCGCGGGGGGGACAGGTCGCGGGCGTCGAGGATGGTCGCCGGGCCGCCGATCGGCACCGTCATGCCGAACCGATGCCACGCCGCGTAGGCCCAGTCGTCGGTCGGGTTCTCCGGCCCCCGGAGGAACAGAGCGTGCCCGCCGCGGGTCGTGGGGACGCCGCAGGCGGCGGTCGGCGGCGCTTCGTACAGCGTCTCGATCCGTCCGGTCGCGACGTCGACCCGTTCGATCCGGCGGCCGTCGAATACGGTCTCGTCCGTTCGCAGATCGTACAGCAGCCACCGCGAGTCCTCCGTCCAACAATCCCTGTTGGCGAGGACGTGTCCCGTCGCCGACGGAATTGGTATCGTCAATGGGTGCTTTCCCCCCTTCGATTCGGCGCGACGGCGACCGTTCCCCGATCAGGTCTCCGATCACGGGTTCTCGGCGTTTCGGTGAGCGTGCGTTCCGCCTATTCAATCCGCGGCCCGGCGGCCGAACGCGGATCAGAACCGCACTTCGAAGCGGACGTCGCCGCTGTGCAGGACGACGTGTTCGCCCAAATCGGCGCGGTAGCTGGCGGAGAACTGCACCGGCCCCTCGCCGATCGTCAGTCCCGGACCGATGACGAACCGATCCGCCCCGAAGTCGACGCCGAGGCCGGCGAACCCGTCCGAGGGAGCCGCGGCGAACGCGGCGGCGTAGCGATCGGTCGATCCGGCGGAGACGTCGCGGCTGTAGTAGGCCGCCAGCGTGCCGGCGATCGGGATCGCTCGCACGGCCGTCAACCGGCGTCCGGCCCGGGCGCCCAGTCGCACGCGGAGGGCGTTGAGCGTGGAGTCTTCGACGTCCAACGCCAAGACGCCGCCGCGCTCGGCGAAGCCGTCCCGCGAGGCGTGGGTGTGCCGCAACCCGATCACCGGGGTGAGGAAGGCCCCTTCGTCGCCGAGCATCACCCCCGCTTCGGCGTCCAGCGCGGCGAGGGCGCCGTCGAAGCTCGACGTCGTCGCGTCGGTCAGGGGGAAGTTGGGGTTTGCGATGTGCAGGTCGCGGCGGCCGTCATGAGCGCCGAATCCGCCGAACGCCGTCGCCCGGCCGAAGGTCCGCCCGGCCGACACGCCCAGCGAACCGCCCACGCGATGCACGTGGCTGGTCACGCTGCCGCGGGCGGCGGGAACGCGGACGGTGATCGATTCGAAGCCGTAGAACGTGCCGACGTCGACGCAAAACCGACCGCGATCGAACGTCTCGCTCAGCCCGACCGCGGTTCCGACGTTGCCGAATTCGGTTCGCGACGCGTTTCTGTCACCGCCGATGCGTCCGCCGGCGCCGTAAGCGTGTTGCCATCCGCGGAGACCGCAACGTCCCCCCAGCGCCCCGTGGCGTTCGCCGCACCGGGCGCAGAGAACCGGGGCCGGTGTGGAACGGGCGGCGACGGCGTCGAGGAACAGGAGCGAACTGCGATTGAGAGCGGCCAGGTGGGAGCCGTAGACCTCGCCGTTCAATTGGGTCAGTCCTCGCCGAACCTCGGCGGCGTCGGGGAGGGTGTCGAGGGCGTCGCGAATCGGACCGAGGGCCGCGACGTTCGCGGACGCGTCCAGCGCCCCGCCGACCGCGAACTGATTCGCGTTGCCGGCCAGGGCCGCGGTCGAACGGTCCCGGGCGGCGACCACGCCGAAGGAGTTCGGGGTGACCAGCGGGGCGAACCGCACCCCGGCGATCGATTCGCGGAGGATCGGGGCGTCGAGCACGGTCAGGCCGTCGCTGGCCGTGAGGAAGTCGTAGCGGGTCCCGACGGCGTAGGGCCGATTCGGGCCGAACCGCAAGACGTTCAACGTCCCGCCGTTCACGACCGCGGCGCCGGCGATCGCGATCCGGTCGAAGTCCCGCCCGGCGACCGGGGTCGCGCCGAGCGGGACGGCCACCAGTTCGATGTCGAACGTCGTGGAGGGAACGAAGGCGGTCCGTCCCGCGATCGCGATGATTCCGGGGCTGTTGCCGGGGGCGATCCTGCCGCGAACCGTCAGGCCGTCGTTACCCCCGGCGCCACCCGCTCCCGTGCCGGTGACCAACGTGCCGGAGCCGTGGAGCGTGCCCTGTTCGTCGATCACCAGCGACGGCACCGTGAGTCCGCCGTCGAGGAGCAGGTCCGCATCGAAGACGGAGGAGTCGGTCAATCGGAAGATTCCGCCGTCGACGACGATCAGTTCGCTGTTTTCATGGGCGTCCAGGGCGGCGGCGGTGAACGCCCCGCCGCCGATCGTCAGCGACCCGTTCTCCTCGAGCGTGACCTCGTGCGCATTCAATACGCCGCGGCTGTCCGCGTCACCGACCACGGCGACCTGTCCGTCGATCCACAGATCGCCGACGGACAGTGTTCCCTCCCGCGAGACGGTCAAGCTCCCTCCCTGATCGACGAAAAGCCGTCCCCGCGGCCCGGCGCCGGTCGGGTCGCGGTCGGTCGTCGCGGCGCCTGCGATCGTTAGTTCTCCCCCGTCGGCGACGACGACCGATCCCAACGCCGCGACGCCCTCGACGGTCAGCGAGCGGCCGAACAGCGTGCCGGCGCTCAGGGCGGTCGCCGCGGCGACGGAATCCGGGGCGAAGGTTCCCAACTGGACGCCCTCGCCGACCGTCAACGTGCCGGTCCGGCCCACGGCGATCTCGTCGGCGAACAGCCGACCGGTCGCCGTGACGGCGATCGCGCCGTCGGTCGTGAGGTCCCGCAGCGGTTCGGAGAACAGGTGAAAGAATGAGCTGCCGGTCTCGGACAGCCCGGCCACGGTCAGCGTGGAGCCGGCGCCGACGACCGTCTCGGACAGAGACACGGCTCCGTGGATCGTCAGGGCGCCGCCGGTCGCCAGATTGGTTCCGAGCAAGGTCGGGCCGGAGTGGTCCCCGGACAGGTGCAGGGCGGCGTCGGCTTCGACGGTCACCTCCGCATCGCCCGTCACCGAGAGCGACTGAGCTTTGAAGAACCCGCCGAGCGTCGCGACGGCGTCGGCCCCGTCGAAGATCGTGGCTCCGGTCAGTTCGACGTCCCCGCCGAGATCGGCGCGGCCGCCGGTCATCGTCAGCCCGATCGCATCCGGTCCGTTTGTCTCCAACCAGGCGTGTTCGTCCATCGACACGGTTCCGCCCGTGATCCGGAACGATTCCCTCAGACTGAGGTGACCGGCGAGGTCGAACGTCCCGTCGACGAGCAGCTCGGAGGCGGCCAGCGATCCGCCGGCCGCCACGGTGACGGCGCCGTGCTCGCCGATCGTGAAGGCGTTCAGCGGGCTGGCGATGTCGTCGAAGTCGGCGCGGGTGGAGACGGCGCCGGTGATGAGGAGGTCGCCGCCGGTCGCCGAAACGGTCCCGAGGCCGGCTTGACCGTGGAGCGTCAGCGTGCCGCCCGAAACCGCGGCGCCGTCGACGACGTTCAAGGCGTCGATCGAGACCGCCCCGCCGGTCACGTCGAGTCGTTCGAAGGCGTTGGGGCCGTTCAGGGTCGAAGTTCCCCCGGCGAACAGCGCGTCCGCGGCGCCGAGGAGGTCGAACGTGTTCAGCGTCCCGCCGTCGACGGTCAGCGAGTCGAACGCGGCTTCCCCCCAAATCTCCGCGTCGCCGTCGACGAAGGTCGCGGCGCCGGTCTGGAGCGAGCCGACCACGTTGACGATGAGGGATCCCGCGGAGCGCAGGTCGTCGGTTTGCAGAGTCCCGTCGACCGTGACGACGCTGTCGCTGAGGAGGTCGGTCCCGCCGAGCGAAGCGGTTCCGCCGACGGTCAGCGAGCCGCCGTTCAGGCCGTCGCCGATGCGGGCGGAATCGGCGTGGAGCGCCCCGGCTGAACTGGCATGGTCGGCGACCGACACGCTCCCGCCGCCGTCGATCGTCATCACCCCGGCTTTCAGCACGCCGGACTCAACGACGTTCACGGCGCCGCCGTCGACCGTCAGCGCCTTCCGCACGTCTTCGGCGAGAGCGTCGGAGTCGGTCTCCACTTCGCTCTCGATACGCAGCGTGCCGGCGAAGACGGTCGTCGCGCCGAGGGCGGCCCTTTTCGAGACCGTCAGCGTTCCGCCGTCGAGGCGGGTCGAGCCGGCGACCTCCAAAGTCTGGAAATCCCCGGCTTCGACGATCCCGCCGGCGACGGTCAGATCGCCCAACGCCGTCTGTCCCGACAGGTCGACCGTGCCTCCCTCGACGTGCAACGCATCGAACGAGGACGTTCCTCGAAGGGCGACGACCCCGTCTTCGACCGCGACGGTCCCGGCGGTCAGCGTCGCGCCCGACGCGGTGTGAAGTTCGCCGCGCGTCGCGACGTCGCCGGTCGTCAGGGCGCTGCCGAACAGCGCTCGCAGCTCGGCGGAGTCGTGGATCGAAAGGCCGCGCAACGCGTCGGCGGCGTCGCGGGTGTCCGCCGTCCCGGAGACGACGAGCGATCCGGCTCTCGAAAGCGTCGTTTCCCCGAGCGACGCGGCCCCGTCGACCCTCAACTGGCCGCCCTCGTTCGAGTCCGCCGCGCCGATCAGGGTGGAGTCCGCCACGATCAGCGAACCGGCTTCGGCCCCGCCGGTCCGGGCGTCGACCGTGGCGGTCGCCCCGCCGCGTACGGTCAGGGATCGGGTGGAGTGCCGACCGTCCTGCCTGATGACGAGGGCCGCGTCGCGATCTTCAATCAGCGTCTGCCCGGACAGCGCCGCGCGGCCGGCGATTTCGGCGGTCGCCGCGTCGGAGAGACGGAGGTTCTCGCCGCGGAGGAGACCCGTTCCGGCGACGATCAACGTCGAACCGGGGCCGTCCGCGGAGACCTCGGCGTGCACGGTCGCGTCTCCCCGAACGTGGGCTCCGCCGCGCAGCACGGAGAGGGAGTCGGCCTGCAGACGGCCCGCCGTGCCGAGATCCAGCAAGGCGTCGGCCCCGTCGACGGTCAGGTCGTTCGCGACCGTCGTATGACCGCCGACATTGGTCTGGCCGCCGGTCACGGTCAGGCGATCGATCTCCACCTCGCTGCCGCCCAGGAAGCCCGTGTCCCCTGAGGACCGCACGTGTCCCGCGTCCAACCGGCCGCCGGCCCGCACTTCGAGGTGGCCGGCGGTCGTTAGGGAATCGGAGATGAGTTCGCCGATGACGGCCACGACCCCGTTCCCGCGGACGCTCGTCGCGCCCGTCGAAGCGCGTCCGTAGATCGTGAGTTCGCCGCCGTTCGCTCCGCCGCCGCCGACGGTCGCGGAGGTGATGAACAACGTCGCCTGATCGACGTCGCCGCCGTTCCCGATCTGAACCAGGGCGCCGTCGTCCACGCGGAGGGAACCGCCGGTCAGCGTCCCGCCCTCCTGGACTTCGAACCGCGTCCCGCTGCCCGTCGCCAAGATCGCATCGGCTGCGGCGGCCGTACCGAGAACGGTCCAATCCGCTCCGCCCGAGGCGGCGAAGGCGGCTCCGGTCAGCAGTCCGCCCGACCTCACCTCCAGGTTCGTCGTGGCTCCGTCGCCGGTCACGGCGCCGACCGCGGCTGCGGTTCCGGAGACTTCGATGAAGGATCCTGCACTGAGTTCGATCCCCCCGCCGAGCGCCCGCAGCGTGCCCCCCGCCTGCACGTCCATGGTGGAGTTGTCTTTCAGGACGAAGCCGCCCGCCTCGCTGATGAGATCGCCCGCTGCCGACGCTTCGCTCCCGGCTTCGAACAGGACGTCATCCAAGACGTGAAACGAACCGTTCTCACTGACCCTGACCTGCCCCGATTGCGAGAAGACGCCGCGGTTTGCGCGGAAGGATCCGGAGACGAGCGCGTCGCCGCCGCCGAGGAAGATCAGATGGCCGTCGGTCGTCACCGTGCTCTGGCCCTGAGTCTCCAGCAGGCCGGACGACCCGATCAGCAGATTGCCGCCGACGTTCAGTCGGCCTTCGACGTCCGCGTACCGGAACAGGCCGAAGTCCAGGCGGGAGTCCAGCCGGCCGCCCTCCAGGATGACCACCTCCCCGTCGTTCTCAACGAAGTCAGCGGTGAGGAAGCCGGGACCGCCGGAGCCGTTCCCGAGGATCGTCACCCGACCGTGGCTCCCGACGCCGGGAGCGGCCTCGACGGTGAGACGCCCGACGGACCAAACGTCGTCCACTTGGTAAGTCGTGCCATGAGAGACGACGACATCCTGGGCTCCCGCCGCCGCGGCGACGACGGCGACCAGCAGCGCCGCCGGCACGAACCGGGCGCGTGACTTCTCCGGCAGGGAGCGGGCGCTGTTTACAGGCGGTGCAATCGGGGGCATCCGTGCCGGATCGAACAAGACGCTGACAGAGCGCGGGGCGACACGGCGTGCGCCGCCCCCTTCGCTTCCGAACGTTTCGGCTGCGAAGCGTGGAAGCAATCAGCGAAATCCCGGCGGGGAACGGAAAAGCGCTCGATTTGCGGACGGCGACCCGCAGCGCGCCGCATCCCGGGGCGCGCCGCCGCCGGGGCGCGGGCATTTCATTCCGTTTTTGATGCCGATGCATCAGCGTGTACGATGGCACGTCGCGGCGGCCCGGGGGGACGCTGCCGTTCGCTTCCTCAGAGAGTTCGTTTCATGACTCACGCGGCGATCACGAACTGCACGACGGCGGCGCTGCTCGTCCTGGCCCCGTTGGCCGGCGCCGCGGAGGGCGAGCCGACGGCGGAGCAACTGGCCTTCTTCGAAAAGGAAGTCCGCCCGCTGCTGGCGGAGCATTGTTATTCCTGTCACAGCACGCAGGCCGAGAAGGTCCAGGCCGGGTTCCTCGCCGACAGCCGGGCCTCGTTGCTGGCGGGGGGCGATTCCGGAGCCGCGCTCACGCCCGGCGACCCGGAAGCGAGCCTGTTGATCGAAGCGGTGCGGTACGAATCGTACGCCTACGACATGCCGCCCAGCGGCAAGTTGCCGGACGAGGAGATCGCGACGCTGGAACGCTGGGTCAAGATGGGCGCCCCCTGGCCGCAGGAAGCGGCGCCGACCGGCGACGCGGCCGAGCCGGAGTTCGATCTTGAGGCTCGAAAGGCGGACCACTGGGTCTGGCAGCCGGTGGAATCGCCCGCCGTGCCCGCCGTCGCGGATCAAGACTGGCCGCGAACCGACGCGGATCGCTTCATCCTCGCAGAGTTGGAGGCGAACGGGTTGGAACCCGCCGCCGACGCCGAGCGCTCGGCGCTGCTGCGTCGGCTGACGTTCGATCTGATCGGATTGCCGCCCACGCCGGAGCAAACGCGGGCTTTCCTGAACGATCCGTCGACCGACGCGACGGCAAAACTGGTCGACGAACTGCTGGCCTCGCCGCACTTCGGCGAGCGCTGGGGCCGGCGCTGGCTCGATCTGGTCCGTTATGCGGAATCGCGGGGCCACGAGTTCGACAACGACGCCCCGAACGCCTTTCAATACCGCGACTATATCATTCGCGCCCTCAATGCGGACGTCCCGCACGACCAACTCGTGCGGGAGCATCTCGCCGGGGATCTCTTGGCCGAACCTCGCTTGAATCCCGAAGAAGGCTTCAACGAGTCGATCCTCGGAACCGGGTTCTGGTTCCTCGGCGAATGGGTGCACTCGCCGGTCGATATTCGCAAGGACGAGGCGGACCGGTTCGACAATATGATCGACGTGATGTCGAAGGCGTTTCTGGGCGTGACGGTGTCTTGCGCCCGCTGTCACGATCATAAATTCGACGCGATCTCGACGGCCGATTATTACTCGCTCGCGGGGTTCCTGCAGAGCAGCGACTATCGACAGGTGCGGTTCGAATCGTCGGAGCACAACGGCCGCGTCGCGGACGAACTGGCCGCCGTCGACGAACAATATCGCTCGCGGATCGCCGACCTGCTGGCGGAACGCGGCCTCGTTCCGCCGCAGCCGCAGCTGCTTGCGGAAGACTTGCGCGAATCGATCGTCGTCGATTACGGCGACCTGCCCGCGGAGTCCTATCGCCAGGACGGCTACCTGTTCGGTCCGCGGCCGCTCCGCATCGGCGAGCCGTATTGGACGACCGTCGAGGGCAAGAACCAACTGGCGTTCGCCGCGGCCGACGCCGCGATCAGCGACCCGATCTGGCACGGCCTGGAGTCCATCTCCGAACCGAACACCGCGAACCGCAGCAAACTCGCCAAGCTGCCCCGCAGCGGACGCACGTTGCGTTCGCCGACCTTCGACCTGACCGACGCCGTCGTCAACTGCCGCGTCCGCGGAGCCGGCCATGTGGTCGCCTGCGTCGACTCGCACCGGCTGGTCGCCGGACCGCTGCACGGCGAGACCGTCCAACAGATTCGTGAGGGCCAGGACTGGGTGACGCTCCGGCTCGGGCGTTACGTCGGGCATCGCGTGCACCTTGAATTCACCCCCGCGGAGGGGGCGCAACTCGAAGTCTCGCTGATCGCTCAGGGGCTCTCCAAGCCGCAACAGTCGCAACTCGATCGGGTTGCCGTCGATGCGGACGCGGCGGCGATCTACGCGGACGAAGCCCGCCGAATCCTGGATGCGGAGGCCGGCGATCTCACGCGGTCGTGGGCGGAAGAACGCGAGGCGTTGCGGGAGACGATTCAGTTCCGCTCCCACCTGGCGATGGCGATGTTGGACGGGACGGGGGAGGACCAGCCCATCTTTATCCGCGGGAATTCCTCCAAGCCGGGGGAGGTGGAGCCGCGACACTTCCTGACGGCCGTCTCCGGGGATGAACCGATGGAGATTCCGGTCGGTAGCGGCCGGTTGCAGTTGGCGGAGGCGATCAACGACCCTGAGAACCCGCTGACCGCCCGCGTCGCCGTGAACCGCATCTGGCATTCGTTGATGGGGCGGGGGCTGGTGCCGACTCCCGACGACTTCGGCGTGCTCGGCCAGCGACCCACGCACCCGGAATTGCTGGATTATCTGGCGTCGGAGTTCCTGCGCGACGGCCGCAGCCTGAAGCGGACGATCCGGCGGATCGTGCTCTCGCGGACCTATCAGATGGGCAGTCGAACGAACCCGACGGCGGTCGCCGCCGATCCGACCAACCGCCTCTGGCACCATCGGCCGCCCAAGCGACTAGAGGGGGAAGCGATTCGCGATGCGTTGCTGGCGCTGTCCGGGCGGCTCGACCCGACGCTCTACGGCCCGCCGGTGCCGATTCACCTCACCTCCTTTATGGACGGCCGCGGCCGTCCGCCGCGCAGCGGACCGCTGGACGGGGCGGGGCGCCGGTCGATCTATACGGCGGTTCGGCGGAACTTCCTGTCGCCGTTTATGCTCGCGTTCGATACGCCCGCCCCGTTCAGCACGATGGGGCGTCGGAACGTTTCTAACGTGCCGGCGCAGGCGCTCATTCTGCTCAACGACCCGTTCGTCGCGGAGCAGGCCGAAGCGTGGGCCGCACGGGCCGTCGAAGCGGAGGCCTCGGAACGCGAGCGGATCGCATGGCTCTATGAAACCGCGTTCGCCCGGTCGCCGACGACGGTCGAAATCGATGTCGCGACGGCGTACCTGCGGGCCATGTCCGACGACGATCCGCAGAGTGAAGGGAACGAGTCGGGACGCTGGGCGGACCTCGCCCATGCGTTGATCAACACCAAAGAGTTTATCTTCCTGCGATAAACGCCCCGCCTGCGATTCGAGGGAACGACCGATCCGACGCGTTCGCGAAGGCGCCCGCGTAGTCTGCGAAAGACGCACGCTCAGCTCTCGCGGACGCTTCGGGGTAGTATGGGAGCCGCGTCCTGGCTTCGCGCTTCATTCCCCCATCCCCCATTTCGGTCTCCGTGATGGTCGCCCCGCTCGAATTCATGCTGTTGCTCTCGGTCGCGGTGGGCGGCGGGGAACCGGACGCCGAGGCAACGCGGCGCCTGGAACGCCGAGTGGTCGCGATCTCCGCCGCGGAACCGCTGGTCGGACGCGGCGAGGCGATCGAGGATGAACTGAAGGCGCTGCGACTGATGCCCCAGCGGCGGACGTTCCAGAGCGCCGGCGGGGAGGGCGCGAACCTGCTCGCCGAGGTTCCGCCCGCGGCGAACGGAACGCCGGTGCGCACGTTGATGGTGGGGGCGCATCTGGACCGGGTCGAGGCGGGAACCGGGGCCGTCGACAACGCCGCCGGCTGTGCCGCGGTGCTGGAGTTGCTCGGCCGGTTTCAGGCGAAGCCGCTGAAGCATCACCGCGTCGTCGGCCTCTGGTTCGACCAGGAAGAGCAGGGCTTGCTGGGGTCTCGCGCCTTCGCGGAGGCGGTCGGGGAACCTGATACGGAGGGCGCCGCCGCGACGTTCCCGGACCTATTCGTGAACATCGACGTGTTCGCTTACGGCGACACGCTGTGGGTTCATCACCCGGACGAAACCGATCGCGCCGCCGCCGAGAAGTTCGTCGCCGGGACGGCCGATCGGGGCGAGCGGGCGGAGCCGTTCCCTGCGGTCGTGGGGGCCGTCTATCCGCCCAGCGATCACCGTTCGTTCGCGGCGCGACGGCGGGGCGCCGAGCCGGGATCGGCGGCGGCGAAAATGACCGTCCTCTCGCTCAGTCTGCTGCCGAAGGAGCAGATTCTCGAAACGGTGACGTTCCTCGAAGCGATGGAAGGCGGCGCCCGACCGGCGCGGGCCGGCCTGCCGAAGGTGCTCGCCCTGATTCACACCGCCAACGATACCCCCTCCGCCGTGCAGCCGGCGGACGCCGTCGCCGGGATCGACGCGGTCGAAGCGGGCCTGCGGGCGCTCGATGCGGCAGCCGGGGGCGACACGGACGCGCCCGAGTAGGCCGCGGAGAAACGAGCGACTCCGGGCGGTTGGGCAGCGCGGCGGTTGCGTCGCGGGGCGGCGGGGGGGACGGTGTGCGGATGGACCTCGATACGCTCCGCCAAGCCGTGATTCGCCGGCTCGACGCCGACCGCCGGGCCGGCCTGACGCACTTTCCCAAAGGGGAAGCGTTCGCCCTGTCCGCCGCCCCCGCGGACGACGCTCAAGAGATCGGAGCGTCGCCCGACGGCGCGCCGCCTAGCGGCGACGGCGAAGCGGGGAGCGTCGTTCAGCGGCCGGATCGGGCGGCGGGACGGTTTGCGGAAGGGATGAAGCAGGACCTCGCGGCGGCGGCCTCGTCCCAGCCGGTCGCCGCGTCGGGGGCGGCGCTCTTCGAGACCGGCGCCGCGGGGGCGGGGAACGCGGAACGCTCCACGATGCCGGCCGCGGAGCGGGCGTCGGCGTTGAGCGTCATCGAACAGACGGTCAGCGGCTGTCCCCGCTGTGCCGAACTCGCCGCGACGCGGAATCACACCGTGTTCGGAACCGGCGATCCGTCCGCGGCGATCCTGTTTTTGGGCGAGGCGCCGGGCGCGGACGAAGACGCGACCGGCGAGCCGTTCGTCGGCCGGGCGGGAAAGCTGCTCGATGATATTATCAAAGCCTGCCGGCTGAAACGGGAAGAGGTTTATATCTGCAACGTGTTGAAGTGTCGTCCGCCGGGCAACCGGAATCCCTCGCCCGCGGAGGCGGCGAACTGTCGGGAATATCTCGACGCCCAGATTCGCCTCGTCGACCCGGACTATATCGTCTGCTGGGGGTCGGTTCCGTCCAAGGAACTGTTGAATACGAAGCAGGGGATCGGCAAGCTCCGCAAGCAGTTCTTCCCGTACGGCAGGGCGAAGGTCGCCTGTACTTATCATCCGAGTTATCTCCTGCGAAACCCCGCGGCGAAGAAGGAAGTGTGGGCCGATATGAAGTGGCTGTTCGCCGATATGGGCGTGACTCTGTAGGTTCCCCGACTTGAGATTCGCGGGGCTTGAGCGAAAAGCGTTCAATTCGGCGTTTCCCCGTGCGCGAAGCGGGTACGTCCGCTAGGAACGCGACGCTCGACGGGCGGCGGGGCGGAATCGTTTCGCTAAACGGCAAATATCCCGCAGGCGGTCGGGGCGGCGGGTAGGGTCGCCGGCCTCGATTCCGGTGCAGCAGCGCTGCTTGTCGGTCGGGGACCCGCGACGGATCGCGTCGCCTCGCACCCCACACGCCCTGCCCCGAGGTCTCGCCGTGGCTGACCGCCCTCTCTTCACGTTCACGCCTGCCGTTCCGTCCGCTTCGTTCGAGCGGACGGCGGCGCCCCTCGCCCCCGTTCGTTCATCCCGTCGCTTGAACGTCGGGTCGAGCGTCGCCTCGGCGCTGCGGGGGCGGGTGAAGGTCGCCGGTTGGCGTGCCGCCGGGGCCGTCGCCTTGGGCGGATTGCTCGGCGTGGCGACGGTCCCGCTGACCGGGTCGCCGGCGGTTGCGGGCTGTCCCTGTGCGAACCGCGCCGTCGCTTCAGCGCCGATGTCGATGGCGATGCCGGCCCCGATGGCGATGCCGGCCCCGATTGCGGTGTTTTATGCCGCCGGGCCCTACGGGGGAGCTGCGTACGACCTGCAGCCGACGCCCAGCTACGTTCCTCAGCCTCTGCGGAGCCGCGTCGCGCAGAGCATGCCGGCGTCCGCGAGCGACTCGGAGGGCTTCGAGCCCGTGCCGCGGCGTTCGGCGGCGCGTGTGATGGATCGCGTGGCCCTGGGGCGGACTCGGTGGCAGGACGAGGGGGTTCGCAGCCCGCTCACGGCGCCGCGGCCGGGCGATCCGCTGCCGCCGCTGCCCGCCGGACCCGACGAAGGCCACGGTGACGATCCGCCGGCCGACGTACCGCTTCCGCCGGCCCCGGAGACCGAAGAAGCCCCGCTCGATTCGCCCCCTGAGGGCGAGGGGAGCGAGCCGATGGAGATGCCGGCGGACCCCTCCTTCGGCGAGCCGGAGACCGGCGGATCGGAGACCGAGGAACCGATGCCGCCCCGCGGCGGGGAGCGGCTGGAAATTCTTCCGGACCCGGTTCTCGCCCCGCTGCCGTTGCCGATCGACGATTCTGAGGGCGAGACGGCGGACCCCGAAGACGCGGCGAACTCGGACGGCCCGGCCGACGGATGGGCTCCGGTGGAACGCTCCCCGCTGATGCCGCCGACGGCGCCGGGTTTCGGCGACCTGCGGTCCAATCCGGACCGCGCTCCGCACGCGACAGATTCCTCGGGCCACAATTCGTCGGTCGATCCGTTCGCCCCGACCGGTCCGGACGTGATCGATGCGCCGCGTTCTTCCGGTCCGGCGACGGCTGAACGCAGCGTACGGTCGATGCAGGGGCCCGCGGTCGGCTCCCATCCGTTTGCGGGTCCGTATGGGGCGAGTCCGTCGCCCGTCGCGGGTTGGGGCGCCCATGGCGCCGGCTACCTTGGCGCCGGCTACCAGGGGTTCGGGGCCGCGGGCGGCTACGGCTACATTTCCAGCTACGCCCCCAGCGGCTTCGGGGCGGACGACGCGGCCTACGGTTGGGCTGCGGCCTACGCCACGCCGGCCTGTGGGACGGGCGGCTGCGGGGGGGCGGACTGGGGCGGATACGCTGCGAACTCGTTCGCTCAGTACGCCGGCTCGCCCTGCGTCGCCTCTCCTCACTTCGGTGGTTCTGCCTGCGGCTGCGGAACGGGCGGCGGCGGACTCTTCGGACTCGTCCCGGATACGTCCGGGTGCGGCGTCGGCTGCGGAGCGGGGTTCGGCGGCTACGCCGGCTGCGAAACGGGCTGCGGCGGGTTCTCGGAGTACAACGCTCACGGGGGCGGCTTCGGCGGGCGGTATCAGGCGGGCTACGCCCCGATCTGGACCGGCGCCCCGGGCGGTTACGGCGTCCCGTCCGGCTCGGCGTGCAGCGGCGGATGCGGCGGAGGAGCGTTCGGCCCTTTCTGAACGCCGAACGGGGCGGCGCTTCGAGAGGCTTGTGCGAGGGGGCTGTGCGGGCCGCCGGGCGGCGTTAGAGTGACGCCCATGGCCGCCCCGCCCGCCGATCCGTCGAACCCCTCCGGCTCCTCCGGGGAGTCCGGCCGTCCCCGGTCGGGGGCTTCCGGGAAGGGGCGTTCGAAGGCGGACCGCCCACGCCGCGACGACCGTGCGGACGACCAGATCGGTTCGGACGGCGACGACCCCTCCGGCGGCTCCCTCCGTGGGCGGGTTTTGGTCGCCGGTCGTCATCTGCGGGATCCGAACTTCCATCGGTCCCTCGTGCTGCTGGTCGAGCACGGGGACGACGGGGCGTTCGGCCTGGTGGTGAATCGCCCGACCGCGACGACGGTGCGGCGGGCATTGGCCGGTCATCTGGAGATGGCGGACGGCTCCGAGCCGGTCTTCGACGGGGGGCCGGTGGAACCCGCGGCGTTGTTCGTCCTGCACAACAGCGTGGAGTTCTCCGAGGGGGAACTGCCGGTTTGCTCCGGCCTGTTCGTCGGCAACAGTCGGGAGTCCTTCGAAGGGTTGGTCAACGCCGTCGAGGCCGGCGACGAAGAGACCCGGTATCGGGTGTTCTCCGGCTGCGCCGGGTGGGGGCCGGGCCAGTTGGAGGGAGAACTCGACCGAGGGGACTGGCGAATCGTGGACGCCGACGTGGTGCTCGACGGCGCCGTCGATCCGGTGTTCGGCCCGAACCCCTACGATTCTTGGGAAACGGTCGATCGGCTCTCGGCCCGCCCGCCGCTGGACGATGCGGCCGGCGGCGATTTTCGGATGAACTGAGGCGTCCCCGACCGGGCGAACCTCACCCCCCGAAGCAGAACCAGGCGCCGTTCGGACCCTCGGTGCCGATCACCAACACGGTCCCGCCCTCGGGGCCGCCGACGGCGGGGCTGGCGACGATCCGCTTGCGGAGGTTCTGCGACCAGACCTCGCTCCCGTCCTTGGCGTTCAGGCTGCGGAGCGTGCGGTCGGCCCCGCCGAACCAGACGCGTTCCCTGGCCGTGCCGGCGCCGGTGATCACCGGGCTGCTTTCGCTGCCGGCCTTCAACAGCGTCTCCCAAACGAGCTTGCCGGTCTCGCGGTCCAGCGCCTTCACGACCTTGTCGTTCCCGGTGACGAAGACGCGGTCGTCGGTCACCGCGGCGCTCGATTTGTATTCGAACTGCCCCTCCGGCGGCGCCCGCCAGACGACGGCCTCCGCCTCCGGCACGTTCGCGCCGGGCTTGGATTGAATCACGGCGTCCACCGCCAGCACGTCGCCGGCGTAGGTGCCGAAGAACACCTTCCCGTTCGCCGCCGCGGGGGAGGCGATCAGGTAGGTGCCGATCTCCACGTCCAAGGTGACCGAGCCGTCGGCGATCTCGGCGCCGCGGAGGTGTTCGTCGCAGCCGGCGATGAAGGTTCGGGCCGTCCCGTCTTCGCCCCGCAGCACGGTGGGCGAACAGTGCACGTTGCCCTGCGTTTCCAACTGCCAGCGCAGTTCGCCGGACTTCGCATCCAGGCAGTACAGGTTGGCGTCGTAGGAGCCGAACAACACGACGGAGACCGGTTTGCCGTCGGAACCTTTGATCTCGGCGACCGTCGGGCTGCTGATGATCTCGGCGCCCGTCTCGAACGTCCACAGCTTCTTGCCGGTCTGGGCGTCGACGGCGTGCATGAAGCCGTCCTCGTCGCCCAGATAGACTCGCCCGTCCGCCACCGCGGGGGAACTGAGGAACCCGGGGCGGAACTTACCGACTTCCTCGGTTTGATAGGTCCAGATCGGCGTGCCGTCCTTGATGTTACGGCAGTGCAATTCGCCGGACAGGCCCGCCGTGAAGACATGGTCGCCGACGATCGCTGCGGTCGCGGCGACGCCGTCGGGCACCTCGACGGTCCACAGCAGTTTCGGTTCATCCGGCAGCGTATCGGCCGTCGCCCCGGTCAACTGGGGATTCCCGCGGAAGGAGGGCCAATCGCCGGCCGTCGCGGAGGAGCCTCCCCAAAGGACGCAGCCGAGGAGGACAGGAGCGGTTAGAACGCGCATCGATACAGCCCTTCGAGGTCTTCGGCGGTGACGGGGCGGGGGTTGAAGCCGGCGGTCCATTGCTCGGAGGCCAGCGAGGCGAGAGCCGGGAGGTCGTCGCCGCTCACGCCGGCTCGTTCCAGTCCCCCCGTCGCCCCGGCGAACGGCAGGAGTCCGTCTAGGAACTCCGCGAGAGCCGCGGCGGACGGCGTCAGCCCCCCGGCCGCCGCGAGGTCTTCGTAGATCGCCCGGATTGCCGGCTCTTCGGCATTGTATCGGACGACGTGCGGCAGCATGCGTCCCACCGCGATCCCGTGCGTCGTGCCGAAGCGGGCCGTCAGCGGGTTCGCCAACGCATGGGCGGCGCCCAGCATGCTCTGTTCGATCGCCGCCCCGGCCAGATGGGCGCCCAGCAGCATGGCGGAGCGGTCGTCATCGGTCGCGACGCCTTGCAGATAGGGACGAATGCTGCCCGCAAGCAGCCCGAACGCCCTGCGGGCGAACATGCCGCTCAGTTCTCCGCGGACCCGACAGGCGGCAGTTTCGACCGCATGAGAGACGGCGTCGATCGCCACCGGGGCGGCGACCTTCGCCGGGACCGTGGCGATCAGATCCGGGTCGAGCACCGCCGCGGCGAAGGCGGCCCGACCGTCGCCGCAGGCCATCTTGATGTGCGTTTCGTCGTCGGCGATCAGGGCGAAGCTCTGGGCTTCGCTGCCGGTGCCCGCGGTGGTCGGCACGCCGACGCTCGGCAGGAACGTGCCGCGTCCCTTGCCGACGCCGTGATAGTCCCGCATTGCCCCGCCGCCGGCCAGCAAAAAGTTCGCCCCCTTCGCCACGTCCATGGCGCTGCCCCCGCCCAGTCCGATCAGCAGATCGGCCCGATGATCCCGGGCGGCGGAGACGGCGGCGGAGACGTCTCGGGTCGTCGGGTTGGCGTGAACCTCCTCGAACACCGCCACCTCCACCCCCGCCGCCTGCAGGGCGTCGGCTCCCGCCGCGGCGTGCCCCGCGGCGGCGACGCCGGGATCGGTGACGACCAACGCCCGCCGGCCCAGCGGTTTCTCCCCGGACTCCGCCGAAGGAACCGCGACTTCGCCCAATCGGCCCAGCGTCCCCGCGCCGAACAGCACGCGGGTGCGGGGGCGCCAGTCGAACGCGGC
Source organism: Alienimonas chondri (assembly GCF_013036045.1). Taxonomy (GTDB): domain Bacteria; phylum Planctomycetota; class Planctomycetia; order Planctomycetales; family Planctomycetaceae; genus Alienimonas; species Alienimonas chondri. The sequence continues at coordinate 28,859 of NZ_WTPX01000007.1, read as the reverse complement.
CCCCTCGGTGAAGCGGGCGTCGGACCTTGCGTCAGACACGGCGGGGCGAACTCGGAGCGGGCGGGGCAGGGCGGCGATCGTCCGCCGGCGGGACCGGATGGTAGTCCGCCGGCGGACGCTCTTCGACTGCGCGTCGCCCGCGATGCCGTCAGTTCGCGGAGACGCCGGCAAACTCCTTCATCCGTTTCACGTACCCGCCATGGCTGAAATCGCAGTCCGCGATGGCCTCCATGTACGGCTCGAAGCCGTCGCCGATCCAGTCGATCACGTTGAGAACTTTCAGCGAAGCGTAGCTGTCGTTGCGGAGTAGGCCATTCCAACAGGCCCGCGCCGCCTCTTGCTCGCCCGCCCGGTACAGGATCCATGCGGCCATCACCCGGACGTGATGCGATTCGTCCTCGAGAAGGACGCGAATCGGGGCGAGGTCCAGCGCCGACGCCTCCTGCTCCTGCACGCGAAAGCAGCCCACGGTCGCCCAGTACCGCCGCCCGAGGTCGTCCGACGACAGTTCGCGGGTCAGCGCCGGCAGATCCGCCGGCGTGGCGGCCAACGCGGCCGCCGACGCGGTCTGCAACGCCCGCACGTCATACCGCTTCGGATCGCGGATGAAGTCGTAGATCGTCAGGCCGGCCTCGTCGGCGAGGCGGACGACCTCGCTCTCCGGCAGCAGCCCGGAGTCGTGGTACGTCCGCTGCCACTCGTCGAGGGCGCCGCTGAGGCGCGCCACGTCCTCGGCATATTGCGGATCGGCCACAAGGTTGTGCACGTTGTCCGGGTCGGTCGTCGTGGCGTACAGCTCGTGCACGGGCTTCGTGCCGAAGAATCGCCCGGTGATCGCGTCCGTCTTCCCTTCGCGATGGTGCTGCTCCCAGGCCTGGGTCGCCTTCATCTTCCAGAGATAATCGAGGCGCTGACCCCAGGGGGCGTACGGCATGTAGTTGCGGATATAGAGCAGCTTCCGGTCGCGGATAGCCCGGACGTTGTCGCAGCGTTCGTCCATCCGGGCGCGAAAACTGACGTGATAGTCCCGCGATTCTTTCTCCGGCCCGAGGAAGACGCGTCCCTGCAGGTGATCCGGCGTTTCCGCCCCGCACAGGGAGAGCCAGGTCCTCGGCATATCTATGAAGCTGACCAGATCCTCGACCGGTTCGCCCGGCGTTCCCGGCCGCAGGTGTTTGAACTTCTCCGGGATGCGAACGATCAGCGGGCAGTGCGTGCCGCTATTGAACAGGAATCGCTTGCTGCGGGCGATCACGCCGCCGTGATCGGAGTTATGAACGACGATCGTGTTCTCGGCCATCCCGCTTTCCTCCAGCTGCGCGAGCGCCGCCCCGATGTCGGCGTCCATCTTTTTCATCTGGTCGTGGTAATGGGCGTAGTTCTGGCGGATGACCGGGATGTCCGGGTGATAATCGGCCAGGCGCACGTCGTCCGAGCTGTGCGACGTCTTGGTGACGTCGCCGAACGCTTTAGATTCATGGGACTTGGTGTTGTTCACTACCATGAAAAACGGCTGCTGTTTCTTGAGCGTCTTCCAATCGAGTTTATTGGTGTCCCAGGCCTCGCCGTCGGGCCGTCCGCCGATGTTGTAATCGGTCTTGCGGGCGTTGCCGACGTAATAGCCGGCGTCCTTTAGAAGGTCCGGGTAATAGGGGATGCGGTCGTGGGGGATCGCGTATCGGCTCCGCATATTGTGCGTGCCCATCGACAGGGCGTGCATCCCCGTGATCCAGGTGCTCCGCGAGGGGGCGCAGACCGGCGCGTTCGCATAGCAATGCAGATACTGATGCCCCTCCGCCGCGAGCGCGTCGATATGCGGGGTCTCCGCATGGGGATTGCCGTAGCAGCCGACCCAATTGACGTTGTTGTCCTCGCAGGTCAGCCAGAGAATATTCGGCCGGTCGTTCGTCACGGAGGCGTTCGAGTCGGCGTCCGCGGCTCGGGCGACGCTCGCCCCGGCGGTCAGCAGGGCGCCGAGACAGACGGCTTGCAGAAGTCTCGCGGGGGCGGCGGACGGACGATTCGGGGCGGGCGGCATGGCGGCGTTCCGAGCGGTTCGGATGGCGTGGCGTTCGTTGATCCGAACTCTAGCCGATCGGATCCCGCGACACCTGCTCGCGCCGGCGCCTTCCGTCAGGCGCGTGGGTGATGCTGGGCGTGAACGGCTTTCAGGCGGGTGTGCTCAACGTGCGTGTAGACCTGCGTGGTGCGGATGCTGGCGTGGCCCAGCAGCTCCTGCAGCGCCCGCAGATCGGCCCCGCCGGCGAGCATGTGGGTGGCGAAACTGTGCCGCAGCGTGTGCGGGCTGACCTTCGCGCTGCACCCGGACAGCACCGCGTACTTCTTCACCAAGTCCCAGACCGTCGCCCGCGTCAGCGCGCGGCCGGTGCGGGAGAGCAACAGCGGGGCGCCCTCGCCGCGGACCGACGGCCGCTCGACTCCCCGGTTCTCCCCGGCCAACACCGGTCGGGCGTCCGCCAAATACTCTTCCAGCGCCGCCCGGCAGCGGGGGTTCAGGCCCACGACCCGCTCCTTGTCGCCCTTGCCGAGGCACCGCGCCCAGCCGCCGCCCAGCCGCACGTCGGCGATCTTCAGGCCGATCACCTCGCTCGCCCGGCAGCCGGTGGCGTACAACAGCGACAGCGTCGCCCGATCGCGAAGAACCAGCGCCGCGGCGGTTTCTCCCTCGCCCGGCACGATCTGCGGGGCGTCGAGGAACGCCTCCACCTTCTGCGGGCTGAGCACCGCCGGCAGGCGATCCCACAGCTTGGGGGAGTCCAGCAGCTCCGCGGGGTTCTCCGTCGTCACGCCCTCCAGCACCAGATAGCGGAAGAATTGCTTCAGCGTGACCAGGTGCCGCCCGACCGTCGACGGGGCGTAGCCGACGCTGGAGAGATCCGTTTGATACGCGAGCAGGAAATCGAGCGTGACCGCGTTCGGCCCGACGTTGCGCGAGGGCTGTTCCTTCACCCAGTCGAGGAAGCGGTTCAGATCGCGGACGTAGGCGGCGACGCTGTTGGCCGCCATCCCGCATTCAGCTTTGAGATAGGTGTGAAAGCCGTCCGCGTGCGAGGCCAAACCGGGGGCCGCCTGCGCCGCGGCGAACCGACTGCCGGCCTTCGGCTTGAAACGCGGAGGCATCGGAATGTGGGATGGGGGATGTCGGACGTGGGATATTGAAACATCGGTCCCGGTCGCGCTCCCAAGTCACATCCCACTTCCCAAATCCGACATCCGACATTACCCAACCGGTTGCAGCGGGGCTTTGCTGGCGACGAAGGTTTTCGGGACCTCCGCGTCCTCAAACAGCACGCTGACTCGCTGATTGCGGGCGCTGCCGTCGCTGCTGACGACCCGTCCCAAACCGAACCGCGGGTGACGGACCGTCTGGCCGACCTTGAAGCCCATCGGGCCGTCCTCCCGCACCGGAACGGTCGCCCCGGTGGTCTCGCCGTTGAGCAAGCCGGCGCCGGTCGTCAGTCGCAATTTGTTCTGCGTGAGGGAACCGACGTTCGGCGGAGCCGTCGATTCGACGTCGGGGTCGTCGCCCTGGAGCGAGTCGTCCTGGGGATGTTCCCAGTCGGGGCCGTCGTCGACCTCCTGCGAGAAGTCCTCGTAGTCGTAGCCGCGGGAGCCCCAGGCGTCGCCGCCGCTGCGGTCGTCGAGGTCCAGCGTCATCTCCGTGAGGAAGTCGCTGGGAATGCAGTGTTGAGGCCGACCGCGGACCTCCCGGCGGCGGGTGTGCGTGACTGTGAGCTTCTTCATCGCCCGGGTGACGCCGACGAATAACAACCGCCGTTCCTCCTCGATCTCGCGGCCGTCGAACGCTTTGAGGCTGCGTTCGTGGGGCAATAAGTTCTGCTCGACGCCGATGACGTAGACGATCGGATATTCCAGCCCCTTCGCGGCGTGCAGCGTCATTAACGTGACGCGACCGCTGTCCGGTTCGACGGCGTCGGAGTCCGCTAATAACGCCGTCGTCTCCAAAAAGCCGTCGAGGCTGCCGGCGCCCTGTTGTTCGTGGTCGTATTGAGCCGCGGCGGTGACGAGTTCGTCGGCGTTGGCGAGCCGTTGCATTTCTTCCTCGTCGCCCTCCGCCCACGCCTTCGCCAAGCCGCTTTCGTCCAGCACCGCCCGCACCAGCGGGGCGACGGGGCCGGCGGCTTTGGCGCTGAGGGCGTCGAGGATCGCGGCGAACTTGCCGACCAGCGTCGCCGCCCGCTTGCTGACGCCGCTGGCCTCGCCGGCCCGGCGGGCCGCTTCGAGCATATCGAGCCCGTGGGCGTCCGCGAAGTTCAAGACCCGCCGCTGCGTCGTGGCGCCGATGCCCCGTTTCGGCTTATTGACCGACCGGGCGAAGGCGACGCGGTCGTCCGGGTTCGCCAGCAGACGCAGGTAGGCCAGCGTGTCCTTCACCTCCATGCGATCATAAAACGCCGTGCCCGCGGCGACCTGATAGGGCACGCCGCGACGGGAGAAGGCGAGTTCCAGTTCCCGCGAGAGGGCGTTGACCCGATAAAAGACCGCCACGTCCGCCGGTTTGTATTTGCCGGCGTGCACCGCGTCGTGCACCTCCTCGGCGATCGCGTCGGCCTCGTGCTTGCCGTCGCGGCAATAGAGGCGCCGCGGACTCTCGCCCTCCTCGCCCACGCCGATCAGCTTTTTCGCCTTGCGATGGACGTTGTTGGCGATCAATTCATCCGCCGCGAAGAGAATCGCCCCGGTGCTGCGGAAGTTCTCCTCCAGCCGGATCGCCTTCGCGCCGGGATAGTCCCGCTCGAAGCGCAGGATGTTCTCGATCTTGGCGCCCCGCCAGCCGTAGATGCTCTGGTCCGGGTCGCCGGTGGCGCAGAGGTTCGGATGATCCTGCGAGAGCGCCTTGACGAGTTGATATTGGGCGAGGTTCGTATCCTGATATTCATCGACCAGAATAAAGCGGTGCCGGTCGTCCAGATGCTCCCGCAGTTCCGGGCTGTCCTCCAGCAGCGTGACGGCGTGCAACAGCAGGTCGTCGAAGTCGACCGCGTTGCTGTCCAGCAGCGCCTTCTGATAGGCGGGATAGACCTTGGCGAGCACCGCTTCGATATGATCGCCGACCTCGTGCTCGAACTTCAGCTTGAACCGCTCCGCGGTCAGCATCTCGTTCTTCGCCCGGCCGATTCGATTTAATAACTGGCCCGGCGGATACGCGGCGGCGTCGACGTCTTTTTCGCTCAGCACCCGCCGCATCAGCGCGGCCTGGTCGGCGGTGTCGTAGATGCTGAAGTTCTCCTTCAGCCCGACCGCCTGACCGTAGCGACGCAGCAGCCGGCTGCAGAAGCGGTGGAAGGTGCTGACCCAGACCCGCGTGCCGGGCAGCAGGGCGGCGACGCGGTCGGCCATCTCGCCGGCCGCTTTGTTGGTGAAGGTGATGGCGAGGATCTGCCGCGGATCGACGCCCCGCTCCACGAGCCGGGCGATGCGGCGGGTGATGACCCGCGTCTTGCCCGACCCCGGCCCGGCCAGCACCAAGAGCGGCCCGCGGAAGTGCTCCACCGCGGCCCGTTGGGCGGGCGTGAGATCGTCCGCCTCCGCGGCCCCGTCAATCCCCGCGGCGGCGCGGGAGTGATCGGCCGACAGTTCTTCGGGCGAAGCCCCTTCCATGTGGACACGGGGCGGACGCGGTCGCGGGGGGCGGGGCATGGGGGAGACTCGTTGCTGAACGTCCGTGCGGTCGGGCGATCCTACGGGAAAGCGAGGCGGCGGCGAACCCGCCGACTGCGGGGTGCGGACGCACGGTTGACCCGCGGCGGTCGCGGGGCGGACGATCAATTCACTTCACGAACCCCTGACGACGTTCCCATGACGCTCGACGCTCCCGCGGTCCACCGGTCGTTCGCCGCGCTGCTCGTTCTCTGTACGGTCGGAGGGACGGCGGCGTTCGCCCAGTCGGCCCCGCCGTCGGAGCGGCAGCTCGCCCAATGGCTGAAGCGATTCCCGGAAGCCGACGCGAACGGCGACGGGCGCCTCACCGCCGGGGAAGCCGCGGAGTACCGCCGCGCCGCTCGCGGTCAGCGCGGGACGCAGAACAATGCCAAGCTCGGTCCCCCGCCGCCGTTGAAGCTCGACCCGCGGTGGGCCGATTCCGACTTCCCCCCGTATGCCGCCAGCCGACTCGACGCGGACGCGACACTGGAACTCTACCAACGCGGCCCGGTCGCCCGGTCGGCGCCCGCCGCGCCGGAACCGCTGTCGTTCCCGAAACCGACCGACGGGGGGATGCGAATCGTCGGCGTGGGACACAGTTTTATGGCGCCGGGATACGGCACGCTGCCGCTGATCACGCGGGCGGCGGGGTTCGAACAACCGCTCTGTCTGCACACCGGCGGCGGCGTCACCGGCAGCGCCCGCTATAAATGGGAGCAGGAGAACGGGATCTTTCAATTCGACGGCAAACCCGTCCCCAAGCTGCTCGCCGCGATCGCCAATGCGGACTGGGAGGCGATGATCCTCTCGCCCTACCACCACGACCGGCCGGAGTTTTATACCTGCTGGATCGAGTACTGCTTGAAGTATCACCCGGAGATGAAGTTTTATTTGTCGGACGCGTGGCCGCAGATCGATCAACTGACCGGGGCCGCCGGCGTGACGCGCGTGCCGGACTCCGACGACGTGTTCACCCCCGAGGTGATCGAACACATGCGGCGGGAGCGGCAGGACGAGAGCCTCAAGCTCGTCCGGGCGGTGCGGGCCGCGACGACGGAGCGGGTCTACGTGCTGCCCACCAACGACGCCGTCGCCGCCGCGGCGAAGCTGGCCGCCGAAGGAAAGCTGCCGGGCGTCGAGGGCGTGCACCGGCTCGCCGGCGGCAAGGAACGCTCCGTTTGGAAAGACCGCATCGGCCACCTCGGCCCCGGTTTCGACCGGCTGGAGGGTTATGTCTTCTACGCGACGCTCTATCGTCGCTCCCCGGCGTTGATCGACGCCCCGATCCGCTTTCGTGGTTCGTCGGATCACCCCAGCGAGAAACTCGACGCCCTCTTCCGCCGGATCGCCTGGGAGGCCGTGACGAACCACCCGCTCTCCGGCGTAACCGACGCCGACGGCGACGGAGTGGCGGATCCAGAAGAATAGACGAAGCGACCGGGCGCCAGCGTGCCGTGCGCCCACGCCGGAGGCGGCTGAGCATGCAAAGCGACGAGGATTCGCTCACGACGGTCGGACGTCGATCGCATGCTCACCCCTTCCGCTGACGCTACGCGGTGAGAGCCTGGCACACTGCAAGATCCGACTCGTTTCGCCCGAACCGGTCGGCGTGTCAGGAGTCTGGGTGAGGGAACGCCGGGGGCGTCATGCGGGGCGCCTCGGGCTGGCCAATCCTTCGTCGCTCGTGCAGCGGCGTCAGTAGACTTCGATTCGATCCCGGTCACCCGCGAGGACACCTGATGCCGCAACCGTCCGATCGCTACGCGGAGTTCGTCGAGCATCCCCGATTCGGCCGCGGGCCGAATCTTTCGGGACTCGACCCGGACCCGACGAATCCCGCCGTCCATCTGCATTGGAACACGACCACCCGCGCAGAGGTTCTCGCCCGCTATGAAGCCGCGGTCGGGGAAGCTTGGCCGCACGCCGATCTCCTTGTCGATTTCGAGCCGGCCAAGCGCATCCCGAACACCGCGATCGCCGCTGATCTCGCGAAACAAACGCCCGCCACCTTCGCGGTGACCCACTATTTCGACCTCGAGGGGCGATGCCGGGACTGCAAACGCCCGTATATTTTCTTCGCCGCGGAGCAGCAGTATTGGTACGAGGAACTGGGGTTCGGCCTCGATTCCGGCTGCGTGCGCTGCGTCGCGTGTCGGAAGGCCCAACAGGAGGTGGCGCGAAATCGGGAGACGTACGAGACGCTCTACCACGTCCCCGACAGGGACGAGCGGCAGGCGTTCAAAATGGCGGACGCCTGCCTGTTCCTCATCGAACGCGGCGTGTTCGCGACGCGACAGTTTCAACGCGTCCGCATGCTGCTGAACACCATCGCTGAAGACGCGGAGATCCGCAGCCAGTCTTGTTTTGCGGATCTGGTCGCGCGCCTGCTCGCGGCGGAAGAGGAGTCGGGATCGACCCACGGACGGGGGCAGATTCCGGTGCTGTAGTCGGTAGGTCATGAAGAGCGACGCGGTCCCCTCAACGACCCGCCGGCGTCGCTTGCCTGCTCACAGCGCTCCAAGGACGCTTCGCGGTGTGAGCATGGCGCCCGGCGCCCAGCAAAACCTGTACTAACTCGACGCATTCGCCTCCTCGGCCGGCTCGGGCTTGCCGGCCCGCAGCCATGCCCGGAAGTCCGCGAAGGTGTCGAAGACGCGGGCCTCCGGGATGAGGCCGGGGATCAACTCCACGCGGCGGAGCATGTCCAGCGGCTGGCCGCGGAAGCCGGTCAGCACGACCGACTTGCCCTTCCGCGTCAGGGCCAGGGCGGCGTCCTCCAGGGTGTAGAGGCCCGACTGGTCGATATAAGGAACCCGCTCCCCGCGGATCACGACGACCTCCGCCTCCGCCGGCAGCGTTTCGACCAAGTCCCGGAAGCCGGCGCTGAACCCGAAAAACAGCGGGCCGTACAGGTGCTTGACGAAGACGCCCTCCTCGGCGGCGGGCAGCCCGGCGGCCGCGGTTCCGGCGGCCGCTTCGGTTTGGGCGCCGGCCGACTCGTCCTCCCAGACGGGCTCCGGGTCGAGCGGCGAGACGGTCGACCCGGCCTCGATCAAATCGGCGGCCTTCTTCATGAACAGCACGCTGGCCAGCACCACGCCGGCCGCCACGGCGTGGATCAGGTTCCCGAACACCGTCCAGACGAACACGACCAGCAGCACCGCGGCGTCGGCTTTGGGCACGTCCGTCAGGTGCTTCAGCCCCTTGGTGTCGATGATGGCGATCCCCACGGAGATCAGCAGGCCGGCCAGCACGCTGAGCGGGATGTACGACACCAGCGCCCCCGCCCCCAGCAGGGCGGCCAGCTGAAACAGGCCGTGCGTGACGCCGGACAGCCGCGTCTTCGCCCCGGCGTTGATGTTCACGACCGTCCCCTTGGTCGCCCCAGCCCCCGGGATGCCGCCGAACACCGCCGCGATCGCGTTCCCCACGCCCTGCCCGATCAGCTCCCGCCGGCTGTCGTGCCGGTCCCGGGTCAGGTTGTCGGCGATCACCGAGGTCAGCAGGGAGTCGATCGAACCCAGCAGGGCCAGCGTCAGGCCGCTCTGGAGCACGAACAGGTAGTGCTCCGCGGCGACGTCGAAGAGCGCGTCGAACTGCGGGGCCGGCAGGCCGGAGGGGATGTCGTCGATCGTCGGCACGTCCAGGCCCAGCAGCAGGGCCGCCCCGGTGCCGGCCAGCAGGGCGACCAGCACGCTGGGGACCTTCTTGGTCACCTTCGGGAAGAGGTAGTTGACCACGAGGGTGAACAGGCCCAGCCCGACCGCGGCCCAATTAATCTGCCAGTCGGACTCGCCGAACTTCGTGACGACCCCGAGCGTCGACTTGGGCGACTTCTCCCCCAGCAGCGGCCAGAGCTGCAGCAGGATGATGATGACCCCCACGCCGCTCATGAACCCGCTCACGACCGGGTAGGGGAAGTAGCGGACGTACCGGCCGACGCCCAGCAGGCCCAGCCCGATTTGGAACACCCCGCCGGCGAGGAACGACAGCAGCACGATCCCGAGGCCGCTCTTGAGGTCTCCGGCCGCGGAGATCGCGTACACGACGATCGAGGCGGAGACGACGGTCATCGGGCCGGTCGGGCCGGACGCCTGCGTCCGCGTGCCGCCGAGCAGGGCCGCGAAGATGCCGACCGCGATCCCGCCGTACAGCCCGGCTTCGGCCCCCAACCCGGACTGCACGCCGAACGCCAGCGCCAGCGGCAGGGCGATGATCCCCGCCACCAGCCCGCCGAACAGGTCGCCCTTGAGGTTCTTCCAGTCGTAAGCCATGGGGTCGATTGGGTTCGTCAGACCAGTTCGTCAGGGGGCGTCTCGGCCCCGCGCGGCGGAGCGGGGGAGGCGGGTTCCCCGGGATTAGAATAGATCGAGCCGCCCCACGCCGCCCCGCGGGTCATCTTGCCCCCGGAACGACCACGACCGGGCCGCCGCCGGGCGCCCTGCTCTCACGCCGGAGGCGGGTGGGCATGGAGTGAGACGCCGACGGCCTGTTGCGGGGGCGGGCGTCGCTCCGCATGCTCATCCCGTCCGGCTCCGCTGCCGCTCCGCCGGCCAGTGAGAGCATGGCACACGGAACAATGTCACCCGCCCGAACTTGTCTAACGTAGGGCTTGTCCGTGTACTCTATCCGACCATTTCCTCAAAGCGTTAGCAACTTCAGGGCGTAGCTATGCCTGTTGATATAAAGCCGTCTCCGGTGTTCAGCGTGATATCCGCACTCGTGATGGTTTATCGAAATTCTGGAACGCAGCGTCTTTCCGATGCATTTCGGCACGTCGAGACCGAATCGGATCGAGGGACCGTATTAGTTCTTTGTGCGTTGATTGAAGAAATGCTCGGTGACTTGATTCGATCCGCCGCGGTGGACGAAGACAAGACGCGTGCTTATCTCTCGACCGGCTCGGGCATGACGATCGGCGGTCGCATCAAAATCGTCGCCATGTTCGGGCTAGTGCCCAACTATGTAATCATTGCTTGCGAAAGAATCGCCGAAATCAGGAACCGTGCTGCTCACTTCGATGGTCGGATAGGGCAGGGTCTCGGCTTCGACACTTCGTTTCGAGACCGGGACGGGAAGGCGATAAACGAAACGCGGAAGCACGTCATCGAAGCTCTGCGAAGCATGGACTTGAAGATCGGCTGCAAGGGCTCCGATGATCCCGAGAAGGTCAAGGACGACTTCAAGAACTGCTGCATCCAGATCGTCTTTCACTTGGCTGGATATATTGAATTGTGTAAGGAAGAGAAAGGGGGTGAGCGCAAGGGCATGAAGGAGTTGTATTGGTTGCCGCTCGAAGAAATCATGCGACAGTATAGTGAGGCTTCCGGGTCTCCCGCTCCGTAACCGATCCCGTCTCTGTGTCGTCGACAACAAGCGGACGGGTGGCCGGGGTCGGCCCGCTGTCGGCTCCCGTCCAAGGTGTGAGCGTGGCCGGGCCGCCCCCGGAACGGGCGACGCCCGATCGCTCTCTTCCGAGACCGCGCGTCGTCCCTCCCGGGGGCGGCCGGTCCATGCCGATACGCTCTCCCGGCGCGGCTCGCCGGCCGACCCCGGCCACCCCGCCGTCGTCGCTCACATCCTCGCCCCGCTTTGCCGGCCCTTCGTGCTAAGGGCATCATGCTCGGAGTTGGTCAGGTTTCGCACAGACCGACTCCATCCCCGACTGAACCTGCTAAGTGCCCACGGAAACCGAATCGCCGACGCTCTTCGGCCTGTTGGAACCCCTCTATTGGCCGATCGTGCTGGGAGGCTTGAGCCTTGTGCTTCTGCCGGCGCTCTTCAAGTTGTTCACCCGCTGGATCGTCAAGGCGATCCTACGCAAAACCCGGTTACGGAAGACCGCGCCCCCGATGGACCCGCCGGATGAGCCCTCAGGTGAGCCGCTGCCGTATCGGCGTGTGGCCTCCCTGTTGTCGCCGGCAGAGCGACGGTTCTACAGCGTCCTGATCGAAGCGAAGGAAGCGGGCCAGACCATTTTCTCGAAGGTCCGGCTCGCCGATCTGGTGGAGGTTCCTCAGGAGTCCGCGAACTACCTCACGCACTTTCGCAAAGTGTCCCAGAAGCATGTCGACTTTGTGATCTGCGAAGGTTCGTCCTTGGTGCCGGTCGCCGTGGTCGAGCTGGATGACGCATCACACAACACCGCGAGAGCCCGAAGGGCAGACGGGGTGAAAGACAGGGCCCTCGCCGCGGCCGGTCTTCCGATCGTGCGCATCCGTGCGGCCCGTCAGTACGACCCGGCCGCGATCGCGTCGGAGTTGGCCGAGGTCAGTCGTCCGCCGGTCGTTTTTGAACAGGTGAATGCCTGAGGCTACATGCAGACAGCGCGTGTTCTGAACAACGCGCCGCCTAACGGCGACGGCGAAGCGGGGGGCGTCGGTCAGCGGCCGCAAATCATCCGTCCGTCACGCAGCCGGTGCTGGCGTCGGAGACGAGTTTGACGTACTTGCCCAGCGTGCCGCGGGTGGCGCGGGGGGGGAACTCGGGGGCGTTCGCTTTGCGGTCGGCCAACTCTTCGTCGGTCAGGTCGACGGAGAGGGCGTTGGATTCGGCGTCGACGGTGACGGTTTCGCCGTCGCGGATCAGGCCGATCGGGCCGCCGAGGTGGGCCTCGGGGGTTACGTGGCCGACGATGAAGCCGTGCGAGCCGCCGCTGAAGCGGCCGTCGGTCACCATCGCCACGTGCGGGCCGAGGCCGGCGCCGACGATGGCGCTGGTGGGGGTCAGCATCTCCGGCATCCCGGGGCCGCCGACCGGGCCTTCGTGACGAATCACCACCACGTCGCCCTTCTGAATCTTGCCGGCTTCGAGGCCGGCGAGCATGTCCTCTTCGCTGTTGAAGCAGCGGGCGGGGCCGGTGAACTTCAACCCCTCCTTGCCGGTGATCTTGGCGACGGCGCCGCCGGGGGCGAGGTTGCCTTTGAGCACCCGCAGGTGGCCGGTCGGTTTGATCGGGTCGTCGACCGCGTGAATGACCTTCTGGCCTTCGAGCAGGTCCGGCAGGTCGGCGACGTTCTCGGCGAGTGTTCGGCCGGTGACGGTCGGGCGGGAGCCGTCCATCAGGCCGGCGGCGATCAGCATCTTCATCACCGCCGGGGTGCCGCCGACGGCGTGAAGATCGCTCATCACGAACTGGCCGCTGGGCTTCAGGTCGGCCAGGTAGGGGGTGCGTTCGGAGACGGCGGCGATGTCGTCCAGGGTGAAATCGACGTTCGCGGCATGGGCCATCGCCAGCAGGTGCAGCACCGCGTTCGTGCTGCCGCCCAGCGCGGTGACGAGGGCGACGGCGTTTTCGAAGCTCGTCTTATCCAGCAGGTCGGACGGTTTGCGATCGGCTTCGAGGCAGTCCTTGAGCACCTCGCCCACAGCCCGGCATTCCTGGATCTTGCCGGGGTCGGTGGCGGGGATCGAACTGCTGTAGGGCAGGCTCAGACCCAGCGCTTCGATCGCGCAGGCCATCGTGTTGGCGGTGTACATGCCGCCGCAGGCGCCGGCGCCGGGGCAACTGTTGGCGACGATCTCCTGCCGCTCGGCCTCCGTGATGCTGCCGGCGATCGCCTGGCCGTAGCTTTGGAAGGCGGAGACGATGTCCAGCTTGTCGCCTTCTTCCGTCGCGCCGTCGTTCTGCTGGGCGTCCGGGACGAGCGCATCGTTGTCCATCCCGCCGGCGGCGGCGGGGGTGCGGCCGGGGCGGCAGCCGGGTTGGATGGTGCCGCCGTAGACCATCACGGAGGGGCGATCGAGCCGGCACATGGCGATCACGGCGCCGGGCATGTTCTTGTCGCAGCCGGGCAGCGTCACGAGGCCGTCGTACCACTGGGCGGCGACGATCGTCTCGATGCTGTCGGCGATCAGGTCGCGGGATTGCAGGGAATAGCTCATCCCCTCCGTGCCCATCGAGATGCCGTCGGAGACGCCGATCGTGTTGAACCGCAGGCCGACCAGCCCGGCGGCGGTCAGGCCGGTCTTCACCTCCGCGGCCAGATCGAGGAGGTGCATGTTGCAGGTGTTCCCCTCGTACCAAACGCTGCCGACGCCCACCTGCGGCTTCTTCAAATCGTCCAGCGTCAAACCGGTGCCCAACAGCATCGCCTGACTGGCGCCTTGGCTTGCCGGGGCGGTGATGCGGGCGGAATACCGGTTCGATCCGCCGCTGGCGGCGGGTTCGGGGCGGTGCGGCGGGAGAGAGGTGGCGGAGTCAGACATGCGCGGGAGTGTGCGGGCGGAGGCGAGAACTGGCTAGTGTGCCATGCTCTCACGGCTCGGGAGCGTCAGCGGACGAGACGGGTGAGCATGCGGAGCGGCGTGAGCGCCCAGAGGTTCGCGAGTCGCTCGCATGCTCACCCCGACCGAGTCCGCTTCGCTCCCACGGTCGGTGAGAGCATGGCACACGGCGTTACTTGCGTTGGTCGATCATTGAACCGGGAGTCCACCATTCCGGGTCGGTCAGCAGTCGGGGTTCGTTGAAGATCTTTCGCTCGTCCCCCTGTCGTTTCATCCAGACGTTCAGGCGGTGGGAGAGATCGTTCCGCACGGCGACGATGAGCTTTGAGTCGAGGTCGGGATCGGGGTCGGTCCAGAGGTTGTGCTGTTCGTGCGGGTCGGCGTCGAGGTCATACAGCTCCTCTAACGGGCGCTGGTAGTAGCGCCGGAATACAAGTTCCTTAGCGGCGGCATCGGTCTTCGCCTGCTCCAGCCATTCGAGCCAGTAATCGCCGGAAGTCTCTCGCACCAGCAAGTCGATGTGCGTGGTGAAGGCGTATTCCGGACGGAGGTTACGGATGTATTTCCAGCGGCCGGTGCGAATTGATCGCATCGGGTAGACGTTGTATTCGCGGTCGCCGCTGTGGGTGGTGAAGATTTCCGAGCGATGCAGGTCGTCCCAGTGCACGTCGACCCGCGGCGGACCGTTGGTGTGCACGTTGATATCGTCCCGTGACAATTCCGGGTGACGACGCAGGGCCATCTCCTCGAACGTGAGGTCTCGCAGCAGCACATTGGCGAAGGAGAACCCGTCCCGCCCCGCCGGCGTCTCCCCGCCGGCGAGGTCGATCAGCGTGGGCAGCAGGTCGACCCAGCTGACCATCGCCTCCGAGGTCAAACCCGGTTCGACGTGCCCCGGCCAACTGACGATCAACGGCACGCGGATGCCGTCGTCGTAGAGGGTGAACTTGCCGAACGGCCACTGGGCGCCGTGATCGCTGGTGTAGGCGACCAACGGGTCGGGCCGCAGATGCTCCGCGGCCAGCGTGCGGAGTTCGCCGAGGAACTCGTCCAATTCCTTCACCTCTTGCAGATATCGCGCCCGCTGAACCCGAGTGCGTGGGGTGTCGAGGAACGTCGGCGGCAGTTCGACCTCCGCCGGGTCGAACGACGTCTCCGCCGGCCAGGGGACATGCGGATTGCTGATGCCGACGAATAGACAGAGCGGTTTCGCCGAGGTGCGGTTCGTCAGGTAGCCTGCGACGTTCTCCCGGAGTTTGGGGAGGTTCGAGGCCCGTTCCGCCACGTCGAAGCCGTAGCTCGGGGCCGATCCGCCGTGGGCCACCTTGCCGAACGCGGCGACCTCGTAGCCCAGCGCCTTGAGCGTTTCGGGCAGCTTCAGGACCTCCTCGCGAGGGTAGCTGTGGTTCTCCTCGGCGCCGTTGCGGGCGGGCATCAGACCGGTCAGCAGGGCGGCTCGGCTGGGCGCGCAGGTGGGCGACGCGACGAAGGCGTTTTCGAAGATCATCCCATCGGCGGCCAACGCTTCCAGGTGCGGCGTCTCGACCAAGCCGCCCTCGTACACGCTGCAATCCCGCCGCGAATGGTCGTCCGCGATGTAGATCAACATGTCCGGCGGTTCGCCCGCCGCCGCGGCGGACAGGGAAAACGTCGCTGCCAGCAGGTGGAATAGCGACGGGAGGATCGGGCGGGGCATCGGGCGCGGCTCGGTCGGGCAATCGGATCGGCGAGTTTCGATCATGGTGAGGCGGCTTCCGCCCGAACGCGACCGAACGGTGCGCTCGTGCGTGGGGCTGTCAGTCGGCCTATCGTGCGAACCCCCGCGGATGATCCCCCCGACGCTGCCCGACCCTCATGTCGCTGCCCCGCCGATCGTTGCTCGCCGCCGCTCCGCTGGCCGCGCTATGGGCCGGAGTCGCGGGAGGACAAGAACGACCCGCGAAACCGCAAGCGAGCGTCGGCCCGCCGGAGGGGTTTCGAGGGAAGGCGGTGTCCAGTTCCAACGGGCTAACTTCGGTGGGGCAGGCGGTGCGGGATATGGCAGTGGGGGACGATCCCTTGGCGGCGGCGATTCGAGCGGTCGGCTTGGTGGAGCAGGACCCGAACGACCTGTCCGTCGGCCTGGGCGGATTGCCGAACGAGGACGGCGTGGTCGAACTCGACGCCGCGGTGATGCACGGGCCGACGCACACCGCCGGGGCGGTCGCGGCGCTGCGGGGCGTGATGCACCCCGCCCGGGTCGCGGAGTTGGTCCGCACCCGGACCGATCATGTGCTGCTGGTCGGCGAGGGCGCCCGACGGTTCGCCACGGCCCACGGGTTCAAAGAGGAGGAACTACTCACCGACCGCGCCCGTCGGATCTGGCTGCGGTGGAAGGAGGAGCTGTCGGACGCCGACGATTGGATCGTCCCGCCCGCCAGCGAGGAGGAGGACGAAGACGTCTCCGCCCTGCTGCGTTTTTCGTTTGAGGAGAACGGGCCGCGGTTGGCGGATGCGGCCGGGCGATTCCGCCTGCCGCGGCCGACGGGCACGATTCACCTCTCCGCGATCAACGCCGCGGGGGAGTTGGGCTGCACCACGACGACCAGCGGGCTGGCCTTCAAGATCCCCGGGCGGGTCGGCGATTCGCCGATCATCGGGGCCGGGCTGTACTGCGAAGCGGGCGTCGGCAGTGCCGGCAGCACGGGGCGGGGCGAGGCGAACCTGCAAAACCTGTGCAGCTTCGCCGCGGTCGAACTGATGCGCGGCGGCCTCAGTCCGAGCGAAGCGGGACTCGCCGTGCTTAAACGGGTCGCCGCGACGACGCCGGACCGACTGCGGGACGACGCGGGCCGGCCGAACTTCGGATTGAAGTTCTATCTGCTGGGGGCGGACGGCCGACACGCGGGGGCGTCGATGTGGGGGCCGGCGGAGTTCGCCGTCGCCGACGATCCGACCGCCCCCGACGGCGGCGCCCGGTTGGAGACGTGCGTCTCGTTGTACGATCGGGACTGACGGATCAACGGGACTGCGTCCCTCTTCACGGTCCGATCACGCTCCCACGGGTGCGCGGGGGCGTTACACTGGGCACGCAACTCCGCGGTCGTTCCAGACCGCAACGCCGCGCGGGCCTCCCGCCTTCCTCACATCACGTCCGCCGTGGCCTGGTTCCTCTCGAAAAAGCCGTCCGGTCCGGCCAAGACGGTCAAGGAACTGGGCAAACGGCTGGTCGACGGCGGCCTGATCACGCAGCAGCAGTTCGACGTCGGCCTCTCCGCGGTTCCCTCCTCGAAGCGCACGCCGGAAACGGTTATCGACGCCTTGGAAGAGGCGGGGATTCTCACCAACTTTCAGGCCGACCTCACCCGGAACGGGGAGATCGAAACGCTGGTGATCGGAGGTTACAAGCTGATCTACCGCAACGCCGCCGGCGCCTTCGCCCGCGTGTACCGGGCGGAGGACAAGAACGGCCGCAGCGTCGCCTTGAAGGTGCTCCGCGGTCGGCACGCCTCGGACCCGCAACAGGTCGCGGCGTTCGAGAAGGAGGCCCGGATGGCCGCCAAGCTGAAGCACCCCAACGTCGTGCCGATCCTCGACGTCGGCTCCGACGACGGCCGGCACTACTTCGTGATGGAGTTCGTGGAGGGAGGCAACCTGCGAGACTTCCTCACGATCCGGGGGAAGCTCAGCCCGAAGGACGCCGTGGGGATCGCGTTGGACATCGCCGAGGGCCTCGCCCACGCGATGAAGTTCGGGATCACCCACCGGGACCTCAAGCCCGGCAACGTGCTGTTCGACACCCGGGGCAATGCCAAGCTGGTCGACTTCGGCCTGGGCGGCGAGGGGGACGACGGCGCCGACCTGCGAGCCGTGGAGTATTCGACGCTGGAGAAGGCCACGCAGGCGCCCCGCGACGATCCCCGCAGCGATCTATTCTTCCTCGGTTCGATCCTGTACGAACTGCTGACCGGCGTCCCGCCGTGGCCCTCGACCTCCGTGCGCAGCGAACGCTCCTCGGTGAGTCGCTACCGGGACGTGACGCCGATCGTGGATCACGCCCCGGACCTCCCGCCGGCGCTGGTCTCGGTGGTCGGCAAGCTGATGGCGTGGAACCCGACGAGCCGCTACCGGACCGCCGCCGAGGCCGCCGACGCCCTGCGGTCGCTCGCCGCCACGCTGGCCGACGTCCCGGAACACACGGACCTCGAAGACGAATCGAGCGATCTGAGTCTCGACGGCTCCGCGGAGGAGCGATCCGGGGAGCGCCCGCCGCCCAAGCTGCTGCTGGTCGAGAACCGCCCCTCCAAGCGGGGGATCATCACGGAGTACCTCTCCAAACGCGGGTTTGAAGTGATCGGCTGCGACGGCGCCGACGACGCGTTGGCGATGCTGGAGCTGGACCCGCCGGACGCCGTGCTCGTGATGGGCGAGGCGTTGGGAGACGGGCTGTTCGGGCTGTTCGGCACCCTGAAGGCGCAGGGGGCGGAGGGGGAACCGATCGCGGTCGTGGCGCTGGTCAGTGCGGCTCAGGCCAAGAAAAAGAACGCGTTGGCCGCCACCGGCACCTGCCGCGTGCTGGCCCAGCCGGCGAGCCTGCGGAGCGTGCGTTCGGAGTTATTCCGAGCGCTGAAGCGGGTGCTCTCCGAGAGCCGCATGATTCGATTGCGGGATTACTCACAGTCCACCAGCGGCAAGTAGCGGCGTGAAGACCGTCGGCGAAGACTCGGACCCGGACGACGTCCAGGCGACGGAACCGATCCGCTTCGGGGTGCTGGGGACGGGGCGGATCGCCGGGAAACTCGCCGCGGCGATGGCGCGGACGCCGGCGGTGCGGGCGGTCGCGGTCGGCAGCCGGGACGCGAACCGGGCGTCGTCGTTCGCCTCCCTGCACGACGTGCCCCTCTCGACCGGCAGCTACGAGGACGTGCTGGCGGATCCGGCGGTGGACGCCGTCTACCTCGCACTGCCGCCACACGTGCATCTCGAATGGGGGCGTGCCGCCGCCGCGGCCGGCAAGGCCGTGCTCTGCGAGAAACCCCTCACCCAAAACGCCGCGGACGCCGCCGCTCTCGCCAAGGCGTGCGCCGCCGCGAAAAACGGCGCCGGCGTCGCCCTGATCGACGGCACCCAATGGACCCGCACCCCCCGGGCGATCGCGTTCCGGGACGCGTTGAACTCCGAGGCGATCGGCTCACTGCGCAGGGTGACGGCCGCGTTCAGCTTCCACGCCGAGGGCTGGGGCGATACGGAGCACCGCCTCGACCCGCACCGCGGCGGCGGCGTGCTGCTGGACCTCGGCTGGTACTGCGTCCACGCGGCGCTGTGGGCCTTCGACGACGACCCGGTGCGCGTCGCCTGTCATCTCGCCCACGAAACGAACGACTCCGGCGACCCGGTCGACGTGGCCGCCAGTTGCACGCTGACCTTCCCCGGCGATCGCACGGCCGGCTTCGACGTGAGCTACGGCACCGCGTGGCGGAACTGGATCGAGTTCGCCGGGGAAGCGGGCAGCCTCGTCTGCGACGACTTCACCAATCCCCGCGACCCGGAGAAGGTCCGCCACTTCTACCACGACCAACGCGGCGACGCGGAGCGGATCGAACTCCCCCCGTTTGACCCGCAGGTCGAGTTCCTCACGAAGGCCGCCGCCGCGATTCGCGCCGGCGGGGATGAAGACGGGGTGAAGCTGGCATTGCGGACGCAGACCGTGCTGGATCGGTTGAGGGAAGCGGCGGGGTGAGCCGTGATGCCCGAATCCGAGAGAATGGGAGAGCCGCGACCGTCAGGGAGCGTCTCTGTGCGATCGCGAGTCACGAGAGACGCTCCCTGACGGTCGCGGCTCCATGCGAGGGGCGAACCTCGCTGACTTTGCCGGTGTCTCTCCGCGAAGATCGGTTGACGGCTCGCCTGTCCGGCCGATACTGTTCCCCCCGACGCGGCGAACCTCACGGTTCTCCGGGTCACGCAGGCGGGTGTAGCTCAATTGGTAGAGCGTCAGCTTGCCATGCTGAAGGTCGCCGGTTCGAGCCCGGTCACCCGCTTTTCGCCTGCAACACTCGTAACGCCGAGGCTCCGCGGAGCCTCGGCGTTACTTTTTGCGCCCGCCCCCGTGCGCCGGGGGCCGCTGCGTTGAGCAAATCTCGCTCGCGGGTACGCTACCCGACCCGCATTCCGTTCCCGACCCGCACGTTCCCACCCAATGTCGACCGACGCCCCCGTTCTGGATGATCCCGCCACGGATGAGGCCTTCGACGACGAGGCGCTGGGCGAAGGGTTCGCAGACGACCGTCGCAAGATGGATCTGACCGTCGAGGTCGAGGACGCCGGTCCCTGCCTGAAGCACGTCAAAGTGACCGTCGCCCGGGCGGAACTGGACGCCGCGCTCGAAGAAGCCGTCGGCGAGTACGCCGATGAGGCCCAGGTTCCCGGCTTCCGCGCCGGCCGCGTGCCGGTCACGCTGATCAAGAAGCGGTTCAAAGAAGAACTGGCCGGGCAGGTCAAGCAGCGGGTGCTGATCGACAGCCTCGAACAGGTCTCCGAGGAGCAGGACCTCGACCCCATCAACGAGCCGGACCTCGACGTCTCCACCCTCGACCTGCCGGACGAGGGCGACTTCGAATACGAGTTCGATGTCGAAGTCCGCCCCAAGTTCGACATGCCGGACCTGTCCGGTCTGAAGATCGAGCGCCCGGACGCCGAAGTCACCGACGCCGAAGTCGCCGCCTACCGCGAGGAGTTCCTCACGCAGTACGGCCGCCTTGAGCCGCAGGAGCGGGCCGCCGAGGCCGGCGACACCCTCAAGCTGAAGGTGACCTTCTCCCACGACGGCAAGGAACTGCACGTCGTTCCGGAGCTGAAGGCCAAGCTGAAGCCGATCCTCCGCCTCACCGATGCGGAGCTGGAAGGCTTCGATGATTTGCTCGCCGGAGCGAACGTCGGCGACGTGAAGGAAGCCACGCTGACCGTCTCCCCCGAGGCGGAGCGGGTCGAACTCCGCGGCGAGGAAGTCACCGGCAAGTTCGAGGTGCTTTCCATCGCCGTGCTCAAGCTGCCGACGCTCACCAAGGAGCTGCTGGACCGCATCGGCGTGGAGAGCAGCGACGAGTTGGACGAGCAGATCCGCGGCTCCCTCACCCGCCAGCGCGAGTACCGCCAGCGGCAGGACGCCCGCGAGCAGTTGCTCAGCACGATGGTCGAGTCCGCCGACTGGGATCTCCCCGAGAAGCTGGTCCGTCGCCAGACCGAGAACGCCCTGCGTCGCGAACTGCTCGAGATGCAGCAGGCC
This sequence comes from Alienimonas chondri, assembly GCF_013036045.1. Classification (GTDB taxonomy): domain Bacteria; phylum Planctomycetota; class Planctomycetia; order Planctomycetales; family Planctomycetaceae; genus Alienimonas; species Alienimonas chondri. Next base: position 7,684 of record NZ_WTPX01000007.1, on the reverse strand, counting down.
GGCTTCACCACCGCCCAGATTCGGGCGCGTGAGAACGAGTTGAAGCAGAACGCCGTCACCTCGACCCGGCAGGCGCTCAAGGAACACTTCATCCTCGACCGCGTCGCCGAGGAGAACGACATCGAGCCGACCCCCGGCGAACTCGACCGGGAGATCACGCTGATGGCCCTCCAGCAGGGCGAGCCGGTCCGCCGCGTGCGGTCCCGCCTGGCCAAAAGCGGCATGATTGAGAACCTCGCGGCCCAGCTCCGCGAGCGTAAAGCCGTCGACTTCCTGCTGGAGAACGCGACCTACGTCGACGTCCCGGCCAAGGAAGCCGCCGCCGACCGCGTCGAAGCCGTCAAGCAGAGTGTCTGCGGCATCGGCTCCGTCGCCTCCGCCGCCGACGAGGACGAAGACGCCGGCAGCTCCGCCGAAGAGGAGTGATCCGCCCGGCGTTCAACGGCTCGGTTTACCTCGGTAACGCCGGCTCCGCCCGGGACCTCCGCCGACTGTATGACTTGGAGATTGCTGCGGTCGTCGATCTCGCCGCAGAGGAGCGGCCCGCCCAACTCGGGCGGGATCTCGTCTACGTCCGAGTGCCGTTGCATGACGACGGCTCGAACCCCGAGTCATTGCTCGTCTTCGCCGTTGAGAGTGTCTCTTTACTCTTGAGGACCGGGCGGCGGACGTTGATCGCCTGCAGCGCGGGGATGAGCCGGTCGCCAGTGATTGCCGCCGCCGCGATCGCTCTGCACACGGGCGATGCGTTTGGCGACTGTCTCGTCCGCCTCACCAAGGACGGACCGTGCGACGTTTCCCCGTCGCTCGCGACGTCCGTGACGGGCATCTTGAAAGCGATGTGCGCGGGCTGACCAGCTCGGCCGATGCCGTGACGGCCGGGCGTGAGCCGCGGTCAAAACGGCATGGATATCCTTCTCTACCTCGCCGGGGCGCTCCAATTGGGGATCGCCTCGGCGAACTTCGTGGCGGTGAAGATGCTGCGCTACCCGGAGGCGGTCGCGGCGCTGCCGTCGTCGGTGCGGCAGGTGTTTTGGGTGCAGAACGTCTACATCGTGCTGACGGTCGTCGGCCTCAGCCTCGCCTGCTTCGCCTATCCCGGCGAACTGTCGAGCGGCGCCGGCCTCGGCCGCGGACTGAGCGGCTTCCTGACCCTCTTCTGGGGCACGCGACTAGGCGTACAGTTGTTCTATTACAGCCCCGAAGAACGCCGTCGGCGCCGGGCGATCGACCTGCTGTTCGTCGGCACGTTCGTCTACCTGACCGGGGTGTTCGCGGTCGCGGCGATCGGTCGATGAGGGAGAAGCCGGGATCGCACGCCGTGCGTTCCGGGGGCGAGCCGATCAGCGTCACGCTATGATCCTTGCCCCAGCGGGCCGACCGCGGCCACTCCGCCGAGATCACTGATGGAAGAACTCACCTTAGGTGAGATTGTCGTGCGTATTCTCTCCGCCGCGGGCATCGCCGGCGTGTTGGGCTGGGAGCGCGAGGTACACGACAAACCGGCCGGCTTGCGCACGAATATGATGGTCGCCATCGGGGCGGCTACGGTCACGATCGTCACGATCGAGCTCTGCCTGTCGTTGTCGGCCTTCCCCCACGACGGCATCCGCGCCGACCCGGTCCGTGCGGTCTCCGGAGTGATCGGGGGACTGGGATTCCTCGGGGCCGGCGCCATTCTGCAGTCGCGCGGCAACGTCCGCGGCATGACCACCGCGGCGACCATCTGGGTCGTCGGCGGACTTGGCGTGGCCTGCGGGTTGGGGATGTTCCGCGTCGCCGTCACGGCGGCCGTCACCGCCTTCATCGTGCTGTTGGCCGTCGGCCGGCTCGAAGCCCACGGCCTGAAGAGCAAGTCGCGAGAGCCGAACCGAGAGGACGAGGCTCCACACAAAGCCGACTCTGCGGTCGCGGCCAATCCCCCCGCCCGGCGAACGCCGTGACGGTCGACAGGTTCCGGCGGCGGACCGAACAATGCCGTGTGAAGTACGAAGTTATCTCTTCTCACGTCGTCGCTCGCATGCTCACCTGCCCCATCCGCTTCGCTCCCGGGGCGTGAGAGCATGGCGCCCGGCGCAAATTATCATTCGTTTTGCGAAATGTACATTAAATGGGCGGCAAGGAGGTTGCGACCATGTCGATCGATGAGCAGCGATTCGCAGAGCTCACCAGTTTCGCCATCGGACTCCCCATCACAAGGGTGTGGCTCGGCGACTACACGGCTCTGTATATCGAGATTGGGCCGCTCACCAAGGCCTACTGCCAGTCCGGGCGGCCCAAGGCCGAGCATACTGCCTATCTTGGTTTTCAATGGGTACTCGAATCAGGGGCCGGCCGAGAGTTTTCGTCCACTGATCCGGATGCGGCATCACGCATCGTCACCGCGATCAGCGGCGAGCGGATTCGCTGCGTTACCGCTTCTCCTTCTTTAGAACTTATTTTGTCGCTCCACTCCGGGCGACTGCTTCGCTCTGTAGCCAGCGAACCTGACGAGCCCGAATGGTCGCTCTATTTCCCGGCTGGCTCAGTCGTCTACGCACACGAGGGCTCGCTCGTTCTTGAGTCGGTCTCCGTTTAATAAAACGCTGCCGCTGAGCGGCTGATCCGTTATCCAATCCGCTTCTGTACAAACACCGCGTCCAGCCGGCGCCCCCACTTCAAACCCACGCCGGGGAAGCGGCCGACTTCTTCGAAGCCGAGGGCGGCGTGCAGGGCGAGGCTGGCGGCGTTGTCGGCGGAGATGACGCCGATCAGCCCCCACAGCGGCAGTGCTTCGGCTCGTTCGATCAGGGCGGCGAGGAGCGAGCGGCCGACGCCGCGGCCGCGGGCGGCGGGGGCGACGTGGATGCTGTGTTCCGCGGTGCGGCAAAACCCCGGCTGCGATCGGAACGGGCCCAGCGTCGCATAACCCAGCACAGGGTCTGCGGCGTTCTCATCCACGGCCAACAGGATCGGCCAGCCGGCGGCCTGCTTCTCCTCGAACCACGCCCGCTGCTCGGCCGCGTCGCGCGTCTCCTCCGTCCAGACGGCGGTCGTGTGCTCGACGGAGGAATTATAAATGAGCCGGACCGGTTCGAGGTCGGCGGCGGTCATCTCGCGGACGGTGACGAGCTTGTTCAAGCCTCCAACGTATCCAACGGTCCGACGCCCACCGTGGTGACGATCTCCAGCGGATACTTCGTCAGCAGATCGCGCAGGTCGTGGACGGTCAGCCGGCGGAGATCGGCGAGGTCGTCCTCCACGGTTTTATATTCGCCGCGGTCCTGCCAGTTCCCGCCGAGGCTGCCGAGGCGGCCCATCGGGCGTTCGCTTCGTAAAACGATCCGGCTGGCGACCTTGTTCTTGGCCTGTTCCAGCTCCTCCGCGGTGATCCCGCGGGCGTTGACGGCGTCGAATACCTCCCGCACCGCCGCGACGTTCTCCGCGGCCCGGTCGGGGTCGCAGGAGAGATAGGTGAGGTATATCCCGGCGCCGGCGAAGTCGGTGTAGCTCAACTCGCAGGCTTCGCAGCGGCCGGGATCGACCAATTCCCAGAACAACCGGCTGCCGGTGTCGTCGCCGACGATCACGCTCAATAGCTCCGCCGCGTGCCGCAGCGGGGAGGCGTTCGACGGGGCGTTCCCCGCCAGCATCACCGTTTCCTGGGCGTTCTCCGGCTTGTGGATCGCCCGCGCGGTCGGCCGGGGGGCCGGCTCGGGCAGGGGGCGGTCGGTCTCGCCGCTCGGCGCCCGGCTGGCGTGCTCCTCGGCCAGTTTCAACACCGCGTCCCAGTCTGCGTTGCCGCAGACGGCGAGGATCAGATTCGAGCCGACGTACCGGGTCGCGTGGTAGTCGCGCATCGCCTCGATCGTCAGCCCGCCGACGGATTCGTTCGAGCCGAGAATGCTGCCGGCGAGCGGATGTCCTGCGAAGTGGGCCTCGTTCAGCGCGTCGTAGGCCACGCTGCCGGGTTGGTCGTCGTGCATCCCGATCTCCTCCAGGATGACCTGCTTTTCCAGTTCGAACTCTTCGTCCCGCAGGATCGGCCGGGTGAGCGTCGAGAGCAGATCGACCGCGATCGGCAGGTGCTCCGGCAGGACGGCGGCGTAATAGACGGTCTGCTCGTGGGAGGTGTAGGCGTTGTACTTGGCGCCGATCTCGTCGAACACGCGGTTCACGTCCTCCGCGCTGTACCGCTCGTCGCCTTTGAAGGCCATGTGTTCGAGGAAGTGCGAGACGCCGGCCAGTTCCTCCGGTTCGTCCCGCCGACCGCACCGCACGAAGTAGCCGACCGCGACGGAGTGGGCCTCCGCATCGAGTTCCGCGAGAACGGTGACGCCGTTGGGGAGCGTATGGCGATAGAACATGGGGTCAGGCGGCGGCCGGCGGGAGTTCGATGATCGTCAGTCCGCCGGTCAGGGCGTGCCCGTTCAATCGGAGAAGATGACGGTCCCGGGCGTACAGCACGTCTGTATGTCGGACTGCTGTAGCAAGGATGATCGCGTCGGCGACTTGAAGCGTCCTCCCTTTTTCCGATCTAGGACACTCGGCCCGCAGGTCGGCGGCGAATCGGGCAAGGTCGGCGTCGACGTTCACGACCTCGACGCCTGGCAAACCGAATGCCCGATCGTAGAGCGCCAACGTGGCCGCGTCGTACTTCGGGCGGAGCACCTCGGCGACGACGACCGCCGAGGAAATCAACGTCGCCTGACCGGCGTCGACGGCGTTGACGACGTCCGCCCCGCCGGCGCCCGCCGGTTCGCCATTCAGAAACGCGATCAGGATCGACGAGTCCCAACTGAGCCGTAGCGGTTCCGGCTTTCGTCCCGGGAGAGCCGTCGTGACGTCCGCGGTTTCGTCAGTCACCGCCCGCCTCAAGGTCGGACGCCCGCTCCACGTCGCCCCCCCAGTCGTCGCGATCTGAACGCAGTTCGGCCAGTTCCGTGTCCAAGTCGAACCGCCCTTTCAACACCCCGAATAACTGCGAAAGAGAGGAGATCTCCTCCGGCTTCGGCAGCGCCGGCAGACTCTCGGCCGAGGCGTACGGCGGGTCGGCGGCGGGAGACGACGGATCGCTCATAGATCCAGTCTACGCCGCGTCGTCGCCCCTCACCAACCCCCACGCCTGTCGGGCGATCTCCTGTTCTTCGTCCGTGGGCACGACGAGGACCGCCGCGGACCCGCCGGCGTCGATCCGGCGGGGTTCTTTCGATCGGACTTCGTTCGCGGCCGCGTCGAGCGTGACGCCGAAGCCGCCCAGCGGTTCGCAGACCCGTCGGCGGATCTCCGCGGCGTTCTCGCCCACCCCGGCCGTGAACACGAGGCCGTCCAAGCGCCCGAGAATCGCCGCGTACGCTCCGACGTACTTACGAATGCGGCGGCAGTAGATGTCGAGGGCGAGGTCGGCCTCCGCATCCCCGTCCGCCGCGCGGGCCAGCACGCGGCGCACGTCGTTTTCGCCGCACAGCCCTTTGAGACCGCTTTCCCGGTTGAGCACGCGGTTCACCTCCTCGGCCGACAGCCCCGCCGACCGCTGGAGATGCGTCACCGCCGCCGGGTCGAGGTCGCCGCAGCGGGTGCCCATCACCAGCCCCTCCAGCGGGGTGAGGCCCATGCTGGTATCGACGCACACGCCCCCGCGCACCGCCGCGGCGCTGCATCCGTTGCCCAAGTGCAAGGTGACGAAGTTCCAGTCTTCCCGACGACGGGGCTCCGGGTCGCGGCCGTCGGTTCGCTGAAGAAACTCGCCGGCGACGCGCGAGACGTATTGATGGGACGTGCCGTGGGCGCCGTAACGACGGACGCCGTGGTCCCGTTCGCACCACAGCGGCAGGGCGTAGCGAGCGGCGGCTTCCGGCATGGTTTGATGGAAGGCCGTATCGAAGACCCCCACCTGCGGGACGTGCAGCAGCCGCTCCGCGACGGCGGCGATCCCCGCCAGCGCCGGCGGATTGTGCAGCGGGGCGAGGGGCACGAGCCGTTGCACCTCCGCGACCGCGTACTCGTCCAGCAGGGCCGGCCCGGTGAACGTCCGCCCGCCGTGGACGATGCGGTGTCCGACGACGGCGGGGCGAACGTTGCCCAGTTCGCTCAGCACGGAGGCCAACGCCTCCGCGTGCGTCCCCGGGCCGGTCGGCTCTCCGAGGCGCTCCACCATCCCGGACCGCAGGCGGGAGAGCGCCGGGGCGTCGAACAGCATCCACTTCAGCGAACTGCTGCCCGCATTGAGGACGAGAACGGTGGTGGTCATGAAAGTTCACCAACCCGAAGCGTCAGCGAGGGCGAATCCGGGGACGCGACCGAAGCCCTCGCTGACGCTTCGGGTTGGCGAAGAATGATCACGGGGTGTTCAGACCGTCAGTTGCACGAGGTCCGCTTCCGCCGCCGCCGGTTTGACCGGGGCGCCGTCGACTTCGGCTCGATCCAATAAATACGGCGCCGCCTTGCCGGTGTGATCGTGGCCGTTGTACACGCCGAAGTCCGCGAATAGATACTTCTTCGCCAGTCGATAGGCCCAGCTTTTCTCCGGCACTTCGTCGCCGGGGTGATATTGACTGGTTCGCACCGTCATCGCGGATAGCTCCGCCATCGCGGTGCGGCGGGCGGTGCTGTCCTCGGCGGAATGGGCTTCGACCACTTCCTTCAACAGATCCGGTCGTTCCAGCACGATGCAGCCGCGGGTCGAAGCGGCGGCGACGTCGCGGAAGTCCTTGAGGAACCGGCTTTCCATGAAGCGATCCTTCAAATGACGGGGGTCGTCGCCGGCGCGGCCGCCCGTTTGATGGATCGATTCCTTGCTGAACTGCACGATCGGGCAGGGTTCGATATCGCCCCACGGATTAATGTGATGCGAGATCCCCGTGACCGCCGGGCAAAGGGCTTTGCCTTCGCCGTCGTAATAGGCGTCGATAATCGCGATCGGCTTGCTGGCCCGTCGGGTGACGACGAACTCCCGCAGTTTTTTCTGCTGCTCCCGCGACAGACAGAGGTCCTCGCAGGCGTCCGGTCCCATCGGGCGATAAACGTGGAACCAGGTATAGAGCACGCCCATGTCGATCAATTTGTCGAGCCAGGCGTCGTTGACGAGGTCGTCGAAGTTCGACGCCGCGACGCTGGTGCAGACGCCGGTCGGCACTTTGTGATCCAGACAGTTCTGAATACCGCGGAGCGTCTTGTTATACACGCCCTTCCGGCCGCGGCGTTCGTCGGAGACGGTCTCGTTTCCTTCCACGGAGATCAGCGGCGTCACGTTCGCCAGGCGCCGCATCTCCTTCGCCACGTCGGCGGTGATGAACTGACCGTTGGTGAAGATCTGGAAGTAGCAGTCCGGGTGATTCTCGACGATTTTGAGAAGCTGCGGATGCATAAACGGCTCGCCGCCGACGAGGCCGAAGAAGCGGTTGCCCATCTCCTTCGCCTCGTTGATAAGGCGATCCATCGTCGGCAGGTCGATTTCCTGCCGCTCGTGGGCCACGTCCACCCAGCACCCCTGACAGCGCAGATTGCAGGAGTTGATGACGGAGACGTACAGAAACGGCGGGAAGAACTGCCCGGACTTCATCCGCTTGCGGTGCAGTCGCACGCTGTTCGCCCCGCCGAGGCCGAGGTTCCAACCCATCTTCCAGATCGCCTTGGCGTCGGCGCGTTGGAGGAGGCGGCGGGCGAAGCGGACGGTCTGCATCGGGGGCGTCCGTGGGGGCAGGGA